>MELA01000099.1:9876-57032 GCA_001767495.1 Acidobacteria bacterium RIFCSPLOWO2_12_FULL_65_11
GATCGATCGGCCCGGTGAGCGTCCGCGCCAGCCACAGGCTGCCGATCGCCGCGAGCGCTATGCCGCCGAGCGCGATCGTCGCCAGTGTGAGGAGCGCCGACTGCGTCGCCTGGCGCGTGGCGGCGTCAATCGAATTGAGCGCGTAGATCCGCGCCACGCCGGCATCGAAGAGCGTGCGGACGGCGTGTTCCTCGCCGAGCAGCGTGCGCCTCTCGCCCTCGGCGCTCTCCGTAAACGCGGCGAGCAATTCGGGCGGAAGCGTGCTCGCCACGGGTTTGCCTTCCACGGTGATCACCACCGATGCCCCGGCCAACTCGGCCAGTTGCCCCGCGTACGCCGCGTCGAGGCTGGTCCCGACGAGCAGCGTGCCGATGTCAGCTTGGTCGAGCCGCAGCGGCGCGCCCGTGACACGGAACGCCCCGCCGGGCACGGTGGCCACGCCCTGACCGCTCCCTCCCGGCATCGGGGCAATCGTGACGCGCAGGCCGTCGGGCCACGCCCGTTGCGCGGGGCCGGCCGCCGTGAAGACGCGGTCGTCGGTGTCGAGGAGGGCAATCACGTTCGCGCTCGTCAGCGACGCGAGCTTTTCCACCTCGATCCGGACCGTCCGCCGTAGCGCCGTCTCCTGATCCTGTGTGAGACCGGAAAACCGACTTTCGGCGAAATAGGTTTCGAGGGCGGCCTTGAGCGTGGGGTTCTCGGTCAGCGTCGACACGACCGCCGCCAGGTCCTGCTGCCGCCGGGCCTCGAGCATCGAGAACAGGCGCGCGCCAGCCCGCAGCTTGTCGGTCTCCGCCGCACGCACCCGCCCCCGCACGTCGACCGTCAGCACGACGAACACGACGAGCAGGATCACGGCCAGCGTGCTGAAGGTGACGGCCAGCGTGCGAACGATCAGCCGGGGAGGTCCCTTGCGCATGGCCCGCTACGGCTGCTTCGGCACGGGAAGCACGAAATCGGCCGCCACCGAACGACCCGCCCCGACCGACACCTCGATCGTGGTATCGCCGAGCCGCTCGTGCCATGCGGTGACCTCGCGCTGACCAGTGGGCACGCCCCTCAGCTCGAACCGCCCCGCCTCGTCGGGAACGGCGAACCACGGATGATCGAACACCAACACCGTGGCGCTCATGTGCGAATGGATCTGGCAGAACACCTTCACGAGCCCGGGTCTGTCGAAGCGGATGCGCCGCCGCACACCCGTCGGGTAACGGCCGAGGTCGAATGTCGCCGCGCGCGACAGCGAGAACACGTTGTGATAGAACGGGTCCTCGTTGGGAAACTCCACCTCCGACCCGCGCGTCAGCGCGACCACGCGCGGGACGAACGTCTCGCCGTGCTGGCGTATCTCGGCCTTCATCGCCGCAAGCCCCGGCTGCGGCGGCGCGTCCCGCAGGTAGACCACGACGTGGCGCAGCTCGGAGGGCGGCGCGAGGCTATCGGGGCTGACGCTGCGCGCTGGATAAGGAGCGAGCGCGCGCCGCGTCGTGATCGGGACGCCGATTTCCACGCGTCCGCCGATCACGGCGTCGCCCGCCTGTGTCGCGGCGGCCGGGACCTGCAGGCTGAGCGCGGCGGCGGCCAGCGCGAGGGCCGCGACGACCAGCGGGAGGGTGGCGGCGGATTGCTTCATGACTCGGTCAAACATTATCGTCGAACATACCCGCGGTTCAACGGTGAAATGGCCCGCTCCCCGAGTCGGCCGGGGTCGAGATCGAGCGCCGGCTGCAGGACACCGAAGAGCACTTGGCCCGCGGTGAGGGTATTCAGTTCGACGCCACCGGAACGCGAAATCCCAGCGGTCGTCCATGGCGCAAATGGTGGGGTTTCAGCCTGTCTTCGGACGGACGCAGCCTCGCGTTCGTGATGGGGAAGACGGTCACTGAAGTTTGGGCGCTCGAGAACTTCCTGCCCGCGCCGAGCGCCAAAAAGTGAGGCGATGACCTCAATCGAGTGACGACCTCTCCGGGATCGGGTGCCGCCTCCCGATCCCGGAGATCCCCACGGCGGCCCATCATCGAGAGACCGGCCCCCAGCGCTCCATCCAGCTTGCCGAGGCATAACGCCGAGCGTTATCATGGGCGGTGATTCGGGGCTTCCGCGACAGGGATACCGAGCGGCTGTTCGCCCGCCAGCCCGTCAGGAAGTTCGGTCCAGACCTCCAGCGTGTTGCGCTTCGGAAGTTGCGACAGCTCGATGCGGCGACTGGGCTCGAGGATCTCCGAGTCCCTCCAGGGAACCGGCTGGAGAGACTCGGTGGGGACCGTGCTGGTGAGCACAGCATTCGCCTCAACGATCAGTGGCGGATCTGTTTCCGCTGGGCGAAGGGCGGCGCGCACGAGGTTGAGATCGTGGACTATCACTGAGGCGACATCATGCCATCCAAGAAGCTCGAACCCGTCCATCCCGGAGAAGTCCTGCTGGAGGACTTTCTGAAGCCTCTGGAACTATCGCAGTACCGCGTCGCGAAGGGGCTCGGCGTGCCGCCTCGGCGGATCAACGAGATCGTCCTGCGCAAGCGGGCGGTCAGTGCGGACACCGCCTTGCGGCTCGCGAGGTTTTTTGGCACGTCGGCCCGGTTCTGGTTGAATCTTCAGACCGCCTACGACCTGGACGTGCAGACCGATCGGCTCGCCCACCGTCTACACAAGGAAGTCGAAGTGCTTCCGCGCGCGAGCTGACAGCGCCTCGCGGCGATCGCGATTCCTCTGACCGGCGATCCGAAGTTCCCGCCGACCCTACCCGGCCAGCACGCGACCCGGGTCCGCCGCGAACGCGGACGCTGGGACGATCTCGATGCCGTCCTCAGTCACGCGGCGCTTGGGCTCCAGACACACGACGATCCGTCGTACGCGCGAATGATCCGCGCGCAAGTGACGAAGTCCCTTGAGATGGTCGGCCGTGATCCGTCCGCTCGCCTTGGCTTCAATCGCCACCTCCATCTGACCGACGATGAAGTCCACCTCGATGCCGCTGGCCAGCCGCCAGTACGACAGCTCGGCGAACGACTCGTGATACGCGTTCCACGCGAGCAGTTCGTGGAGCACCCAGTTCTCGAAGGCCTTGCCGAACAATTCGCCGCCAGGCTGCAGCCGTCCCCGCCGGGCCAGGTGGTTCACGACCCCCACGTCGGAGAAGTAAAACTTGGGTGCCGCCACCACACGGCGCTTGGGCCGTCGCGTGTACCCCGGAAGCCAGCGTCCGAGCAGCGTGTCCTCGAGGATGCTGAAGTGGCCTTTGACGGTGTGGCCCGACACGCCACAATCGCGGGCGATGTTCGCGAAGTTCACCAGGTCGCCGTCGGAGAGGGCCGCCGCGTTGAGGAACGCCGAGAACAGGGGCAGGTTGCGCACCAGTCCCTCGGCCGCGACTTCTTCCTTCAGGTAGTCGCCGACATAGGATGCCAGCAGGCGCTCGGGCCGGTCCGACTGGTAGTGCGTCGGCAGGTACCCGTGATTGAGCAGGCGCACCAGGTCCACGTCCTTGCCGATCTCCGCGGCGGTCAGCCCGCGAAGTTCGTAGCGGACTGCCCGGCCCCCGAGGAGATTGGCGGCGCCGCGCCGCACCTTGCGTGCGCTTGACCCGCACAGGGCGAAGCGGATCTTCCGGTGCTCGTGGAGCCAGTGCACCTCGTCGAGCAGGGCCGGCACCTTCTGCACTTCGTCGATGACGACCTGTGCCGGCCGGGGTCCCGAGGCGAGTTCCTCGCGCAGCAGCTCGGGCCGCTCGAGATACCGGCGATACTCATCCGCCTTGAGCAGGTCGATCCAGACCGCGTCGGGGTACGTCTGGTGGAGCAGGGTCGTCTTACCGGTCTGCCGGGGCCCCCACAGGAAGAACGTCTCGCGGCCGGCCGGCGGGAGGCGCAACGCTCTTGTGAACATGAACTTCACTTTATCATGATTAAATGAACTTACCATGCTCCTCGCCAAAGGCCCGCGCTGCGCCTCCAGGGAATTAGTTGGAGACGCGCCGGCGGCCGCATCGCACTGCCCTGGGCTACATTGGCCGCGGGAGGACCGACGGGGACCACCTGCGCGGATCGTGCGACACAACGAGCATCGTCCCGTCGAAGTCCTTGAGCGCCTCGAGCAGCATCTCCTTGGTCGCGAGGTCGAGGTGGTTGGTCGGCTCGTCGAGCACGAGAAAATTGGGCGGGTCGAGCAGCATGCGGGCGAGCACGAGGCGCGTCTTCTCGCCGCCTGAGAGCGCGCGGATCTTCTTGTCTACGTCTTCGCCCGAAAACTGAAACGCGCCGGCCAGATTCTTGAGCGCACCGATCGATTCGTGCGGGAAATCCTGGCGGAGCTGCTCTTCGACCGTCAGATCCGGATTGAGCAGGTCGAGCGACTGCTGGGCGAAGTAGCCCATCTTCAGGCTCGCGCCCAGCCCGACGCGGCCGCGGTCCGGCGTCAGGTGTCCGGCCACCATCTTGAGCAGCGTGGACTTGCCGGCGCCGTTCTTCCCCATCACGCACCACCGCTCGCCGCGGCGGATCGTCAGGTTCAGCCCGTCGTGGACGACCCGCCGGCCGTACGCTTTGGCCAGATCCTCGAGGACGGCCACCTGCTCGCCCGACCGCGGCGGCGTCCGGAAATCGAACTGCATCACCCGCCGCCGCTTCGGCAGCTCGATCTTCTCGATCTTCTCGAGCGCCTTCACGCGGCTCTGGACCTGCGCGGCCTTGGCGGCATGGGCCGCAAACCGGTCGATGAACCGCTGTTCCTTCGCGAGCATCGCCTGCTGCCTGGCGTACGCGGCTTCGCGGTTGGCTTCGCGGATCCCGCGCTCGCGCTCGTAGAAGTCGTAGTTGCCCGAGTACATCGTGATCTCGCCATCGTCGATCTCGGCGATCTTGGTGACGATGCGGTTCATGAATTCGCGGTCGTGAGAGGTCATGAGCAGCGCGCCGTCTCGAGACGTGAGGAAGCGCTCGAGCCAGACGATCGACTCGATGTCCAGATGGTTGGTCGGCTCGTCCATCAGGAGCACGTCGGGCTGGCCAAGAAGGACGCGCGCCATCGCCACGCGCATCTTCCATCCGCCTGAGAGCTCGCCCACGTCGGCGTCAATCCGCTCGTCGTCGAACCCCAGGCCGTGGAGAACTTCGCGTGCCTGCGCCTCGAGCGCGTAGCCGCCGAGGTGCTCGTATTCCTCCTGCACGTGGCCGAAGCGGGCGAGGATGCGATCCAGGTCGCCGGCCTGCTCGGGATCGGCCATCGCGTGATTGAGCTGCTCGAGCTCGTGGTGCAGGTCGCCGACGCGGCCGCTGCCAAGAATCGCCTCGTCCAGGACCGACCGGCCCGAGCTTTCCTCGACGTCCTGCCGGAAGTAGCCGATGGTCAGCTTCTTCGGGACCGAAATCTCGCCGTCGTCCGGTACTTCTTCGCCAGCGATCAGGCGGAACAAGGTCGTCTTGCCCGATCCGTTCGGGCCGACCAGGCCGACCGTCTCGCCGGGATTGAGCTGGAAGGAGGCGTCCACGAAGAGGAGTTGCCGGCCGTACTGCTTGCTGACGCGGGTCAGGGAAATCATGCGACGCTTGGCTCACATCGGGCGGCTGTCAGCGAGAGAACGAACGATCGAACAGCTCTTCAATCGCTCTTCGACCGTTGGGCTGGAGCGACCTCGTGCCGGTGCCGGTGAAATGCGGATGCGCGATGAGGGGGCCGTTCGCCGTGGGCAGCGTCTGCCACTCGCGGGCGGACCACTTCAGCCAGCGGTCCTTCTCCTGATCGAAGACGTACAGCGGCTTGTTGCAGAGCTTCGCAAACTCCGCGCCCCAGCCGGTGCCGCCGCGGACGGTGGCGTCGGGGAGAATCGTCCCGACGACGTAGATTTCCTGGCCGGCGTTGATCTGATACCAGAGCGTCTGCAGGACCTTGCGGATGGCGACGCCCTGTGAGTAGCGGCGGTTCATCAGCTTCGACACGTACTCGAGGCTGACGTCGCCAGAGAGCAACTCCTCGTGATTGAGGACGCGCACGCCGCGCGTACGCTCGTGGTTGTGGCCGTCGAGGGTGAAGTTCACCTCCTCGACTCCGGCCCGCTCCGCGCACCGGCCGAACTCGGCTTCCGCGCCGGCCGCCCCGCCGCTGAAGAGGATGCAATCGTCTGCTTTCATGAGATCCAATTCTAGTCTTCATCCTTCCTGGTTCGCAGCGCCTTGACCGCGCTCCGCTTCTTCTTCGTCTCCAGGCGCTTCTCGCGCGAGGCGGCTTTCGGCCTGGTGGGCCGCCGCGTTTTCGGTCGCTTGGCGGCGCGCTGCAGAAGGGCGACGAGCCTGGCCCGCGCAGCCTCGCGATTCTGGAGCTGCTCGCGATGCACGCGGCTATCGATCAGCAGCACGCCGGCGGTCGTCATGCGGCGTCCGGCGATCGCGACCAGTCGGTCTTTCACGTCGGGCGGCAGCGACGATCCGCGCACGTCGAACCGCAGCTCGACGGCGGTGGCCACTTTGTTGACGTTCTGACCGCCGGGGCCCGTAGCGCGGACGAAGCGCTCCTGCACCTCGCGATCGTCGAGCACGATGTCGTCGGTAACCTTGATCATGGGGCGTCGCTGTTTGGTTATGTTACGCTCGTCCCACGTCATCCTGCCTGATGGGGTCGAGCGATCGTTGCGAGGCTGACCGGCGCCGCTTCACAGGATCTTGACGGAACACGGGCCGCGGCAGTACAAGGATCCGGCGACACCACCCGGGATGGGGAGAATCATAATCAATGAAGAAGCTGCTCGTCTTACTGGCCATTATCTGTCTCGCGTCATCCTGGAACTTTGGCTGGAACTTTGGCTGGAACTTCGGCCTCGCCCAGGCTCCGGCGGCCCAGAGCCTGGTCATCACCAACGGACGAATCCTCGACGGCAACGGCCGCGTGATCGAGCGCGGCTCGGTCGTGGTCCGGGACGGACGGATCGTCTCGGTTTCCGAGGGGACGGCAACCGTCCCGGGCGCACAGCAGCTCGATGCGCAAGGCCGGACCGTCATGCCTGGATTCATCGACGGCCATCGTCACGTCATCCAAGGAGATGCGACGCAGTGGCTGAACGAGCAGGCCCGGGCACGGATGCAGGATTATCTTGATGCCGGGTTCACGACCATCCTGTCCGCGGGCGACTCCCAGCAGCAGATCCTGGAGCTGCGGCGGCGACTGCAGCAGGGCGAAATCCCTGGTCCCACGCTGATTGTGTCGGGGCGCGTGGCTTTGGCTGGGCGCGGCGGCGCGCCTGCCACGCCGGCACCCTCTGGTGGCGCGGCGCGCGGCGCGGGTGCCGGCGGCGGGCGCGGAGACCCGGCACGGTTTGACGTGGCGCGGCCGCCTCTTCGTCCCACACAGGCCGCCCCGGCGATCCCCGACGAGCAGACGCGGGCCGCGGTGCAGGCGCTCAAGGCGGCCGGCGTGGACGCGATCAAGACGGGGATCACCGTCACGCCCGGCGGCCCCGAGAAGGCGACGCTGACGGTTGTGGCGCAGGAAGCCCGGCGGCTGGGGATTGTGACCATCACGCACGCGGTCACCGTCGAGGACACGCTCGCGGCGGTCGAAGCCGGCGTGGACGTGCTCGTGCACACGCCGCATATCGGCCGGTTGGAGGAATCGGACGCCGCGGTTCAGAAGATTGCCAGGTCGGGCATTCCCATGATGTCCACGCTGGCCATCTTCGTCCCACGGTTTGTCGGCAGCGACAACGTGCCCCAGTTCCGCGACCTCCTGCCATTTCCCTTCGACACGCTGTCGAGCGCCGGCCAGGGCCCGGTGAATGCGCGTCTGCTGTGGGAGGCCGGCCTCACCTACGGGTACGGCACCGACACCAGCTATCGCCCCGTCGACTCGCTCGCGCACGAGCTGAAGCCGCTCAGCCTCGTCTTCTCCTCACGGGACATCGTCCGAATCCTGACGCGCAACGCCGCGGTGGCGGTCCGCCGCCTCGACCAGATTGGGACGCTCGAGCCGGGCAAGCTCGCCGACATCACGATCGTCGACGGCGATCCGCTGGCCGACGTCAACAATGTCCTGAAGGTCGCCGTCGTGGTCAAAGGCGGAAAAATCGTCGTCGACAAACGTCAACGTTAGCGATTCGGGAGAACCTGATGCGGCGTTCATTCAATCTTTCATCCAACCTTTCGACTCTTCGTCCGACTCACGTGATGCTGGCCGCGACGCTGATGGCCGCACTGGTGTTCGCGCAGACGCCCGGCGATCCGTTTCCGACGCCCATCCCCGCCGCCGACGGCGCGATCAAGGTGGACTTCGTCGAGTTCGCCTCGATTCCCGACAGCGACGGACAGGCGGCCCGGATGATGCTGCTCGTCGACGAGCCGGGCACGCGCCGCATGTTCGTCAACGACATGCGCGGCCCGCTCCACAGCGTCAGCTACGACGGCAAGACCGTCACGCAATACCTCGATATCAATGCGGCGACTTGGGGAGTGCTCGTCAATTCCACCGGGAACGAGCGCGGTGTCCAGAGCTTCGCCTTCCATCCCCAGTTCGGCCGGGCCGGCACGCCGGGCTTTGGAAAGTTCTACACGCTGCTCGACACGAGCAATGTCGACCCTCCGCCCGACTTCAGGCCGCTCGGGGCCACCACCAACACGCACGATACGGTCCTGCTCGAATGGACCGCCAGAACACCCAGCGCCGCGACATACGACGGCGGCGCGCCGCGCGAGCTGATGCGGTGGGAGCAGCCGTTTGCCAACCACAACGCCGGCCACCTGACGTTCAATCCGCTCGCGACACCCGCGAGTTCCGACTTCGGGCTGATTTACATGGGCTTTGCCGACGGCGGCAGCGGGGGCGACCCGCTCAATCTCGCGCAGAACCGGAGCTCGGCGTTCGGGAAGATCCTGCGCATCGACCCGATCGGCAGGAATAGCGCCAACGGCAAGTACGGCATTCCGGCCAATAACCCGTTCGTCAACGCCGGCGCTGGCACGCTCGGCGAGATCTACGCCGAGGGCCTGCGCAATCCGCAGCGCTTCGCCTGGGACTCGAGAAACGGCAGCATGTTTGTGGCCGACATCGGGCAGAACATCGTGGAGAAGGTCAGCCTCGTGACGGCCGGCGCCAACCTCGGGTGGAACAAGTGGGAAGGCAGCTACCCGTTCGCCGGTCGCGGGATCACGATCGAGAACCTCCGCGGCGATCCGGCGATCATCTATCCGCTGGTCGAGTACGGCCAAGTGGATCCGCTGTTCCAGCCGCAGTCTGCCGTGACCATGTGCTGCGTCTACCGCCGGACCGAGATCCGTCAGTTGACGGGCCTGGTGCTGTTCGGCGACAACCCGAGCGGAGAGATCTTCTACTTCAACGCCGACACGCTCCCCAAAGGAGGACAGGATTCCATCCGCCGCGTTCTGTTCAACGACAAGGGCGTCCCAAAGACGCTCCTCCAGTTGATTCAGGAAAAAGCTGCCGCGCTCGGCAAGCAGCCGGTTTCGCGCGCGGACCTGCGCTTCGGCCCGGGACCGGACGGTCAGATCTTCATTCTCAACAAGCGTGATGGAACGATTCGCCTGCTCGTTCCCTCGCGTCCCTAACGAATGCGGCGCCGAACGCGCAGACCTGGGAGCTCAGCCATGACATCGAACGACGAGGGCCGAATCGGCCGACGCGACTTCTTGCGCGGAGCGGCGGCGCTCGGCACGCTGCCGGCGTGGATCGCGCTCTCTGGCCGCAACTCCGAGGCGGCCGTCGCGCAGGCCGCGTCTGCCGGCTCGCAGCCGATCCTCGATCTCGCCGAGTGGACCTATGGCTACATCGGCATGGAGACGGTGACGTTGCCGCGCGGCGAGCTTCTCACCGGTAAGAACATCTACGTCGAGTTCTGGGTTCCGCGGCAGATCCGCCATCCGTACCCGATCGTGCTCGTCCACGGCGGCACGGGCCAGGGCCTCGATTGGATGGCGACGCCGGATGGACGCCGCGGCTGGGCGCTTCAGCTCGTCGAACAGGGATACAAGGTCTGCGTCGTCGATCGACCAGGACAGGGCCGGCCGCCATACGTGCCGGATCTTCATGGGGCCTTCAGTCCGCAGGCACCGACGTACGAGGCCGCCGAGCAGAACGTCAGCGCCCTTGCCAAGCGCACGACGGCTGCCAATCCACTCGCCCAGCGGCACACGCAATGGCCGGGGACGGGCGAAGTCGGCGATCCCGCGCTCGATCATTTTCTCGCCGCGCAAGGACCGGCCGTTCCCAGCGCCGCCGGCGCCGAAGGCGCCTGGCGTTTCAGCGGCTCGAAACTGCTCGACGAGATCGGCCCCGCGATCATCCTGACTCATGGCGACAGCAGCGCCCTGGCCTGGATCGCCGCCGACGAGCGGCCGACTCTGGTGAAAGGCATCGTCGTGATCGAGCCGGTTGGTCCCACGGTGGTCGCCGGCGGCGGTGGCCGCGGGGCGGCTGGCGGCGCGGCGCGCGCATGGGGACTGACGGCGACGGCGATGGCTTTCGAACCGCCAGCCTCGGCCCCAGCGGATCTGCGGCTCGTTCCCCAGACACCGAGCGATGTCGGCATCGCCCCGTTCGTGCTGCAGACCGAGCCCGCCCGCAGGCTGAAGAATCTCGCTGGCGTACCGGTGGCCGTCGTCACCGCCGAAGCCTCGGCTGCCAATCAGCGCGATCCAGGAACGGTGTCGTTCCTGCGCCAAGGCGGCTGCACGGTCGACCATCTCAGGCTCGTCGATGCTGGGGTGCGGGGCAACGGTCCGTATCCGATGATGGAAAGGAACAGTCGCGAAGCGCTGCAGCCGATCCTTGCGTGGATCGATCGGCGGGTGAACCCGGGCGCGCCGGCGATTATCCAGGCCCCGACACGCCCCAACAGCGATTCGACGGCGCTTCGGCTCGCCGAACAGGGCTACTTCTTCGTGGGTGTCGATCGCAAGAAGGTCGCGTACGGCACGGTGGCCGTCGGTCAGAGTGGCGTCCAGTCGTTCATTCCGGTGGAGGTTCGCCACCCGAATCCGATCGTGCTGGTTCACGGAGGTCTGGGTCAGGCCGCCCACATGATGGGCATCGGCCGCCGGCCGGGTTGGGTCCACTACTTTGTCCGCGAAGGGTACCGCGTATACGTGATGGATCGTCCGGCGTGCGGCCGCGTGCCGCTTCACCCCGATACATTCGGCGCGGACTATCTGGCCGGTTTCGGCGGCGGCACCAACCTCGCCAACATTCTCCGGAACTCGGCGACCGCGCCGGGCAATCCGCGCAACACGGGACTGCGCGGCGAGGAGCTCGGGCTTCAGTTCGTCGCCAACGAATCGGGCCTGCCGCGCAGGATGGCCGAACACAGCGAGCACTGGGCCAAAGGCGCCGTCGAGCTCATCGAGAAGATCGGTCCGGCGATCGTCCTGACGCACGCCTTTGGCGGGTGCCTTGGCTGGATTGCCGCCGACCGGCGGCCAAGTCTCGTGAAGGCTCTCGTCACCGTCGAGGGCAACAACAATCCGTTCGAGGGTGAAGTGGTGTGGGGTGTCACCGCGGTCCCCCTTGCGTACGATCCCCCGGTGTCGGATCCGAAAGACATCGCGCTCGCAGACTGGACCCCGCCGGTTGGATCTCCGGGACCGAACCGGGCGTTCAGAATCCAGGCCGAGCCGGCGCGCAAGCTGAAGAATCTTGCCGGCATTCCCATCCTGTGGATGCAAGGCGAGAACAACTACTCCGGCCCCGCACAAGTCCAGTTTCTGAAACAGTCCGGGTGCGATGCCGAGTTCATTCGCCTCCGGGACCTGGGCATCGTCGGCAACACCAACTTGATGCTGCTCGAAAGAAACAACTTCGAAGTGTTCGGTGTGATCCGCGACTGGCTGGCCAGGCGTGCGACGCGCTGACTGATTCCCCGGCTCGTCCCCTCGCGCCCTTAGCATTCAAGCACTTCCGGCAATCCCTTGGGGTTTCGGCTGTCTTGAGATGTCACACCAAATTGTCGCCGGCCAAGATAGGATGTCCGCCCGGCTGAAGCCGGACACTACTTCAGCAGCTTCGCGGCGCGAAACAGCGGATCGGCCGAGGAAAGCAGCACCCACCGCAGGCGCGGCGGGTAGTCGGTGGGCAGGCCGGCGATAAAGGCTCGGACGTCGGCCGCATTCTGTACGGATTGGTAGCCGCCGAGCGACGCGTCGGCCCATCGCTTGGGAAAGAAGATGTCGCCCGTGCGCTGGATCTCGCGCACCAGGTCGAGCGCGGCCGGAATGTACTTCTGTGACGCGGCCGCCCGCAGCGGATGGTTCAGGTATCGCGCGGCATCGAGCACCCACGCCTCGCGGGCCCGGTTCTTCACGTCCTTCAAGCTGACGAAGAAGGTATCGCGCACGGCGGGATCGGCCGAGAGCGCCGGCATGACGAACTGGAACCGCGCCTTGCGGTCGGGATTCTTGAACCGCAGCACCTGCGCGTCGAGCAGCATCGCGGCGCCCGGCACCTCGCGAAGCGCGAGGTCGAACGCCAGATCGGCTTCGTCTGCTTCAGCCAGCGGCAGGCCGGCGATCGTCACTTCGTGCGACCACAGCTGCGTGAGCCACGCCATCGTGTCCGGCGTCAGCGCCGTGCTGCGCAGGGCCGCAAACCAGGCGGCCTTGGCGCTGGTCGTCGTCGCGCGATCGAGTCCGGAGCGAAGGAGCTTCTCCAGCCCAGGCGCGAGGGAGGGTCGATCGTCGGCCGCGGTGAATCGCCAGAACGCCGTCCGCAGATAATCGAGCATCTGCTGGACGTTCTGCTCGTCGGTCTCTCTCGGGAGCGCCACCATCAGCTCCTGCAGCACCCGCGACGACGCGACGGCGCCCTCGAGCATCGATTCCCAGAGGGCGACCAGGGCCGCGCCGCGCGTGAGCGGATCGCCGATCTCGTGGAGTGAGTTCGCGAGGTAATCAATTGTTTCTGGATCGAGATCGAAGAAACCGTAACCGAGACCGCCGCCCACGGGCAGCACCCAGGCGGGCGCCGGCAGGCCAGCCGCCTGCGGCACCTCTGTCTCGCCGCCGGTCAGTCTGATGTCGAAGGCGATCGGTTCGCCCGGCACGCCCACGATCACCTGCAGCCGCTCAGGCCACGCCAGATTCCGCCCGAGCGGGTCGTCCTGGGCGAATGCCAGCCGTTCGATCCGGCCGCCGGAGACGGAGAGTTTCGTCCGCACGGTCGGCCGCCCCCGCTCTTCAACCCATGCGCGGCTCCAGGCGGCGATATCCTCCGGCGTGCGCGCGTCGAGAATGCTCACGAGGTCCGACCACGTGGCGTTGCCAAACGCGTGCGCCTTGAGGTACTCGCGCAATCCGTCCCGAAACGCGCCGACGCCGACGAGCAGCTCGAGTTGGCGCATGACGATCGGCGCCTTCTGATAGATGATGGCGCCGTACAGGCTGCCTGCCTCGTTCAGGTTCGCCAGATCCTGACGGATGGGATTGCTGCCGTCGGTCCGATCGACGTCGTACGCGATCGGATAGTGCTGATAGAGAAATCGCAGGTCGTGATTGACGGTCGGAAACGAGGGGTTGACGATCTTGGCCGCCATGAAGTTGGCGAACACTTCCTTCATCCACACATCGTTGAACCACTTCATCGTCACCAGATCCCCGAACCACATGTGCGCCGTCTCGTGCGAGATCAGGCTGGCGCGACCGAGCAGCTGGTTCTGCGTTGCCGCTTCGTCCAGCATCAGGCCGGCGGCGTTGTAGTAGATGGCGCCGGCGTGCTCCATGCCGCCGAATTGGAACGAAGGAATCAGCACGAAGTCGAACTTGCCAAACGCGTACGGGATGGCGGTGTAGTCCTCGAGCCAGGCGACCGCCTGTGCATGCAAATCGAAGATCGTCTCCCTGTTACGCGCGACCTTGGCGGCGTCGGTCTCGCGGTGGAACATCCGGAACGTGCGCCCCTGCCGCTCGGAGGTTTCGATGCTGAACTTGCCGGCGGCGAAGCCAAAGAGGTACGTCGGGAGCGGCTGGGTTTCTTCAAAGACCAGGACGGCCTGCCCGGGCTCGGTCGATCGTCGGGTCCCGCGGCCGTTCGACACCGCGGTCCATCCGAGTGGGATGTCGAGCGACAGCCGCCAGCGCGCCTTGAGATCGGGCTGATCGAAGCAGGGCATGGCCAGCGACGCTCGCGCGGGCACGAACAGTGAGTACATGAACTCGTCGTTGCGGTTGAGCGGCTCGTCGCCCGCGAGGAACTCGAAGTGGACGAGGTTGGCGCCTTCGACCAGCCGGCTGGGGGGAATCACGACGTGGCCGTTCTGGACGCGCGCCTCGGTCGCCTGGCCGTTGGCCGTGACGCCGGTCAGGCGTTCGGCCGGCTGTGCGAAGTCGAAGGCGAGCGGCCGCGTCGCGTCGCCGAGGACGAACGACGCCGTCACGTGCCCGCGGACCGGCTGGTCGCGGGCAGGGGGTACCGTCAGGCTGAGGTCGTAGGCAAGCGACGACACGCGCGCCGCCCGGTCTTCGGCCAGCGCCAGCGAAATGCCGCGCGAGGGCGCCTCTCTCTCGCGCCCGAGCGACACGATGATATCGGCGGCCACCACGGTCAGGACCACGATGCCGGCTGCCAGCAGCCCGCGCGTCACGCGAGCATCTTACATCCTGGGCCGCTTAAGTTGTGGTGGACGAAACAAGTAAGGAACTGGTACTTAAGGCGCATCTACTCGGACGGTCGCAGGAGTGCTGTTGACGACCACAATGGTGTAGCTCCTGTCGGTGCCCGCGTTGAAGAAGGTTGTCGGAGATTCAGACACGTTGGTGATGTTGACGACCACCTCGTAATTGCTCGCGCCAACCGAGAGATACCCCGTGGTCGCTCCTGGTGCGACATCGCTAATGTTGATCGTGCTGCCGGAAGGCGGTTTCAACTGGACATCTGCCTCAGTCGGACGTTCGTTGCGGACTCTCACGGTGGGCGGGTCTTGAGAACATCCGATCAGATTCAACGCAAGAACGACGACGGTCAATAGAGACGGTTTCATGGTTACCTTGCTGTGTGTGCGGCGTCCATCGAGCAAAAAGGGAGCCAGGTCTCGCTGCCGACGGCGTCGAGATCCTGGCCAGACAATTGTCTGTTAGATTCTGCGGCGTCGCAACTGCTGGACTTCCGTCACTGAATCCGTGATCGCGCGGTGGATTTTCGTAACTGGCAAGAGACATCGGTGCCGGATGCTAAACTTCCCTCCATGCGAATGAGAGAGACGCGGAGGGCGCTCGCGAGACATCGCATCGCTGCGCTGGCGGTGCTCTGTGGGTATGGTCGGGCTCGGCACCGATCCCTCGCCGCACCTGCATCGACCGGAGTAATATCAGCAGCAGGTCTCAGGCCCTTTGGGTGGATTCTTTTCGCGGAGGATTCGCATGCGATCACTCTTTGCGCGTTTGAGCGCCGGGGTCTTTCTCGGCATCGCCGTTCTCCTGTTTTCCTCTCCCGCACGGGCACAGGTCGTCCGGACCGCGGATGCCACGATCCGTGGCTTTCACGAATCGGACTTCCCGCGCATCAAGAAGCTGGCCGACAACGTCTACGCCTACGAAGATCTCAACGGCACCCTCGATTCGAATCTTGCGTTCACGACCAACAGCCTCATCGTGGTCACCGCCGACGGCGTGTTGGTGGCCGATGGGCAAGGCAGCGTGGCCAAGACCAGGCGGATGATCGAGGAGATCGCGAAGATCACACCACAGCCCATCAAGTACATGGTGATCTGCGCCGATCATGGCGATCACATAGCCGGCAACAGCGCCTTTCCGGCCAACGTCACCTTCATCGCGCACCCGACCTCGAAGGCGGTGATCGAGCGGCAGGCGCAGGCGGCGGCCGGCAGAGGGCGGGGTGGCGCGCCGCCGGCTCCGGTCCGCATCCCTCAGGAAACCGTGTCGGACAGGCGGGTGCTGACGATGGGCGGCACCGAGATCCAGATTCTCTTTCTCGGCCGGGCCCACACGGGTGGCGACCTCCACATCTTTCTTCCGCGCGAGAACATCCTGTTCATGAGCGAGGCGTTCTTCAATCGGTTGTACCCGTCGGTCGGTGGGTCGAGAAGCGCGTACCCGATTCAGTGGATTGAGACGATCAAGAAGGCCGAAGCGATGAACGCGCGGATGGTCGTGCCAGGCCATGGCTTTGTGGACAGTCCGGATGTGCTGAAGGAAGAGCTGGTCGGTTTCCGTCGGGCGCTCGAGAACCTGGTGGCCGAGAGCCGGCGCATGCACACCGCCAACGTCTCGCTCGAGAACGCGCCGCGAGGGATCAACCTGGGCGAGTTCCAGTACTGGTACCGCGCCGCCAACAACATGCCTGATGCGGTCAGGCAGGTGTACCTCGAGATCGAAGGGAAGCTGCCGTAGACGGCGCGTTCCGCAGACCCAGCCCCCCTTGTAGAAGAAGCGCGTGCCGGCACTGTTGCCGACGTGCCACCCGAGAACGAATATCTCTCGATATATCCGGTGGCGTGATGAGCCGGATCGACCACGACATACCCGAGTTCTCGCGGCGTCTTGCTCAGGGAGTAGTCCATCATCGTCGTGGCTGCGTCGACGAGCACCTGGCGGCGGATGTCTGCCCAAGCAGGCCATCATCGAGCAGCGCCGCATCGTCGCCGAGATCGACAAGCTCATGGCCGTCTGCGACCGCCTCGAAGCGCAGATAGGGATCGCCGAGTCCGAGCGCCGCCTTCTCCTCGAGTCCGTGCTGCACGACGCTCTCGCTCCCGCCATCTGACGACGGCGAAGGGCCGGTCCGCCAGGTTGGCACGGGAACCGCGCCGGGCCATGAGGCCGGGAGTCGAGGCTGAGCGGGCGGCGGGAAACTATCTGATAATGGACGGGACGGCTGGCGCACAGAACGCGCCTCCGCTCTCTCCTGACGCGAGGCAACATGGCTGATGCGATCGGACCGGCTGTCGGCGGACCCTACGTGGCGGCAGCCGTCTTCTGCGAGAAAGTGCTGCAGGAGCGCGATGGCGTGGCAAGCCTGATTCGCATCATCGATCGAACGACCGTCACCGCGCTCGGAAAGGACGCCCCGGAAGATCCCTCGGTCACGCTGGAGCAGACGTTGTTTCTCTCCTTCAAAGCAGGGTTTGCCAGAGGGAAGATGACCGTCGCCATCCAGCCCGTCTCGCCCTCAGGCCAGCGGCTGCCGGCCGTCACCACGGACGTGCTGTTCGAAGGAGACGACCGGGGTGTAAATCTCGTCTTCCAGATGAAGCTGGAGGCGAAGGAGGATGGGCTGTACTGGTTCGACGTGTCGGTCGAGCAGCAGTTGATTACGCGCGTGCCATATCGTGTGCTCTACCAGCGGATCGCACACCGAAGCTGACGGACTGATAGACCGTGGTGGATGCACTGCCCGTCTTCAACGTCACAGCAGAGGGAGCGACGCCGACCACGTATGTGGTGGCCACCGGGCGAAGGAGATCGCGTAGCTCCGACTCGGTCCAGTCACCGTTCGAGAATTCGGCAAGCCGCAGCTCTATTTCGTACACCAGCTCGTCTTCTGAATCGCCGTCGCGCTCGGAAAGGCTCCACGCGGATTGCGTGAACCGCTCCGCGAACGTGGTCAGCGACACCTCAGCTGACAGGTAGCGCCGGAGCCAGGAGCGGATGTCCGATGCAGGAGTCGTCATCTTCATCTGTGAGGATCGTTCCACCCGAGTATATTCGCAACCTCTTCTCTGAGGGACGCTACGAGGAAAAACTGAGCAAGGGCGAACTGACGGCGAAGCTGAAGCGAGACTCCCACCCGTCCCCACCCAAGGCCTTTCTTCCCACTTGCACGAGAAGTCAGGTCCTTGTGTATCTCGGTCCGGCGAAGCCCGATGCTACAATCCACGCCTCATGGCGTCGCCGAGCTTTGCGCTGTTTGAGACCGCGATTGGTCATTGCGGAATCGTGTGGGGCGGGCGGGGCATCGTCGGCGTCCAGCTTCCAGAGGCGCACGAACGCGCGATGCGCAGCCGCGTGCTCAGACGATTCCGGGATGCGCACGAGGCCCCACCGCCGCCCGCCGTGCGGCGCGCGATCGATGGACTGGCCGCGCTCCTTTGCGGCGAGCCGAGTGATCTGTCAGGCGTCGTACTCGATATGGATGGCGTGCCGCCGTTTCACCGCCGTGTCTACGAGCTCGCGCGCACGATTCCGCCTGGTGCGACACTCTCCTACGGCGACGTCGCAGCGCGGCTTCGCGCGCCCGGTGCGGCGCGCGCCGTGGGGCAGGCGCTTGGGCGGAATCCCTTCGCGCTCATCGTCCCGTGCCATCGCGTGCTTGCCGCCGGCGGCAGAGTCGGCGGTTTCTCCGCGCCCGGCGGCGTCAGGACGAAGGCGCGTCTGCTTGCGATTGAAGGCGCAGGCCAGGCCCCTAATATGTGACTCATGGAGCCGACGACCCGCTGCAGTTGGGCGCAAACGCCGCTCAGCATCGCGTACCACGATGGCGAGTGGGGCCTGCCCGTCCACGAGACCAGACCCTCTTCGAGTTCCTCACGCTCGAAGGCGCCGACTGCTTTCGGTATATCGCCGCGTTGGGAAGGGCCAAACCAGTCTGGGCCAAGTTTAGGCCCTTCCTGCGAACTCCCGCGTCTCGGTGTGGACTTTCACCTTTTCCCCTTCTTTGATGAAGAGGGGCACCCGGAGTTTGAGACCGGTCTCGAGCGTGGCCAGCTTGGTGACGCCGCCACTGGCCGTATCGCCACGGACGCCCGGCTCGCTGGCGGTGACCTTCAATTCCACGTGGGGCGGAAACTGCAGAGCGATGGGGTTGCCGTTGAACTGCTGAACCTGAACGATCAGGTTGTCCACCAGCAGGTCGCGGTCCTCGCCCACGACATCCGATCCGAGCGTGAGGGTCTCGAACGTCTCCTGGTCCATGAAGTGGTAGCCCGCGCTGTCGGCGTACAGATATGAAGCCGTCAGCATCTCGAGATCCGGCTCGCCGAATTTCTCGCCGGCCTTGAACGTCTTGTCAAAGACGGCGCGTGTCAGCAGGTTCCGCATCTTGACGCGCACGAGCGTCTGGCCGCCGCGCGCCGTCGGTCTGGACACCTCGACGTCGAGGCACAGATACGGCGCGCCTTCGAACTCGAAGAACATCTTCCGCTTGATGTCGAGGGCTTCAATCAGTGTCGCCATGGCTCCCATTCTAGCTGTGTCTTTCCTCGGGGCTGGTGCTCGGGCGCTTATCACAACGCTGTAGTGTCCGGCTTCAGACGGACCGTAGGACGCCGCAGAAACAGAAATGGCGCGCGGAGGTCATCCGCGCGCCATCCGTACGTCCGGCTGAAGCCGGACACTACATCTGAGAGAGACGCACGAGCATTCGGCGATCGTTCCGCAACAACATTACGTGAACGTGACGACGCCGCTGATCGCGGTGCGGTCGGCTGCCAGCTGCAGCGCGTCGCGCGCGCGATCGAGCGGGACCGTCTGGCCCACCAGCGACGCGGCGTCGAACCGCTTGCTCTCGATGAGCCGCACGAACTCCGGAATGTCGCGCATCGTGTTGACGCCGGCAAAATTCCCGGGGATGTGCGTCTTCATGGCGTTCGACCACTGCCCGGCGGGGAAGGTGACGGTGGTGCCCGGCGGGTGACCGACGCCGCAGGTCCTGATGACGCCACCGGAGGGGCAAATGGTCCACGCCAGCTGCAGCGTCTCAGCGCCGGTCGGATCCGGACCAGCCTCCACCTTCGGCGGGAAGCGATCGCCACCCACCGCCTCGAGCGTGTACATCGGACCGTAGGCCGCCACATTGGGACCGCGGCCTCCGGCATACGATCGCTCCATCCCGTTCTTGCAGAGCGCCCGGATCTTGGCGATGAGGTCCGCGTTGTTCACGCCCCGGTCCACGTTGGGGTCGATCACGGTCGTCGCGCCGAGCTTCATCGCCAGATCGCGCCGGTAGCGAACCGGCTCGACGACGATGATCTGCGCGGCGCCTTGGATGCGCGCGCCCTGGACGGCGCTCAAGCCGAGAGGTCCGGCGCCCAGCACCAGGACATCGGTCCCGGCTTCGATCGGCATCCGCCGCATCGCCAGACCCAGACCAACCGTCATCACGCACGACAGCAGCGAGAGTTCTGCAGCCGACACGCTGGTGTTGATGGGGACCGTCTGTTCTTCCCACGCGATCATCAGCTCGGAGAAGCCACCGAGCGTGCCGGTGACCGGGAGGCCGTCGGTCGTGTCGGCGACCGGGAGGTTCGGCCGGCCCGCGCCGGAGGCGCACGCATCGGCCCGTCCGTGCAGGCATAGCCAGCACTGACCGCACTGCGCGGTGACAGGCACGATCACGCGGTCGCCCACCTGGACGCGTCGAACCGCTGAACCAACCTCCTCAACGATGCCGACGCCACCGTGGCCCTGAATCGGGGCTGCGGGCGCAGCCGGCGCCCCGCCGCGGCCCGCCGGGGCAGCTCCTGCGGCAGCCGGCGCGGCACCGCGTCCACCAGCGGCAGCTCCTGCGGGGGCGGCAGCCGGCGCCGCACCGCGACCAGCCGGGGGGGCAGGAATGACCAACGCATTGACGATGGTGTAGCAGGCCTGTGCGGCCTGGGTCCGGATGACGACCTGATGCGGCTGAATGGCCCGCAAGATGACCGACTCGACGGAGGTGTGCTGCCCCGGCCGGCGGATGAGTGCGCGAAACCTCGTGCCCGCCATGCTCCGGCCCGCAGTGCTCGCGGCGGGCGCCTGCGCCGCCGGCGCCTGGGCCAATGCCGGTCCAGCCCCGAGCAGCGTGGCGCCTCCGACAACGGCCGCTGCGCCCTGCTTGAGGACATCGCGGCGAGAGAGCGAGTGCTCCGAGGTTTCGTCGGCGGCGCCGAACTCCGAATTGTACGGATTGCTCATAAAGCTGTCCTTCCAGACGCGAAGTATCTGCCTGCGCGTGGGGCGTGTCAACGACCCTTCTTCGGCAGGCGTACCAAGTTGGCCCAGACACTGACGGTCCAGACATTGAGGTTCATCTGCACGCTGCGGCTGAAGCCGACCGAGAGATACAGAGACCGGACCGGGACGAGGTCTAGCGAGGCGCTGAAGCCGTGGTCGGCCGTCAGCGATGAGGAGCCCTCGGTGACGGCCTGCACTTCAAACGACCGCCGGCGCCGCGGCCCGAGGACCTGACCGGACGGCCCCGTTGGGGGGACAAACAGGCTGATGACCGTCTGGTCGCCCCACGGCACGGTGTCGTAGGCGGAGGCGCTGAGGGTGAGAGGCCCCCAGAGATAGATGTCCATGCCCACGTCGCCGTGCGCCAGTGTGCCGACCGTGGTGTAAGGCGTCGCGAAGGTTCGCGATCGGCCGGCACCGCCCGTGACGCGCGTGGTGTTCGTGCCTGCTCCGACGCTCGTGCCGACGCCGATATCCAGAAACGGCGTGACGCGACTGAAGCTGTGACCGACGTAATTGTTCCAGTCCCAGGTGGACTCTCCCGCGCCCAGGCCGATCGTCGAATCGCCGGTTGGCGCGGTCACAGAACCAGTCGAAAAGAAGTTGATGCGATCCGACGCGATCGCATAGGACAGGCTCAGATACACGTCGCCCACACCGCCGTGAGACGTCGCGCCCTGCGTCGTCGTCGACGTGCCGATGTATTCGAGCGGCACGCCGAAGGCCACGCCCCATCTGTTGAAGTCGTAGCCGATGCGGGGGACGAACTGGATGAAGGCTCCCTGCCGGCTGTCGCTTACGGCGAATCTCACGCTCGCCGCAAAGCCCGACGAGCGAGTCGAGCCCGTCGCGTCCTCCGCCACAGACTGATCTGCGCTCGCGGGCGTCGTCTGGGTGGTCTGGGCGGCGGCGCCAGCCGCGCAGACTCCCAGCCACACCAAGAATACGGCCGCGCCGATCGCGACTCTTGTCATCGGCCCACAGCATACACGGACGGGATTGTCGGCGGCTCGCCTGCGAGATGGTCAGTCGGCTGCTTGAACGAGCGAGCGCCAAGTGAGGAAGTGGCGTCCCGCCAGGCGCGCGAGGAGGCACAGCCCGAGCACCGTGCCGATGTGCCACACGAGGACGACCACGCTGGCATCGAGCGGATGCACCAAGCGCGACCCGAAATGGCCAAGCGCGCCTGCGGCGAGACCGCCGAGCGCCAGCGTCAGCCCGGGCGTCAGGGGAGCGCCGCGGCGCAGCATCAGGACCATGGCCACGGACGGAAGGGCGCCGGCCACGATGGTCACGACCAGGCATGGCCAATGTTCTGCGATCGCCCAGTTCTGCGGGCCGATCGCCATCCAATCCTGGACGCAGGACTGGCCGACGTTTCCCAGCCAGACGGCGAGCGGCAACAACGGCAACAGCAGGATCTTGCGTGAGTATCCGGGAATGGTTGTCGCCAGAGCCGCTGTTGCCGCTGCGACGCCAGTCAGCAGCGCGGCCATCTGTTCGACGACGAACCCACTGTCGGACAGCGTCGAGATCACGTCTCGCCGTACTGACATCGTCACAGCCACCGCTCCGACGTAGGCCAGCGACACACCACACCACGCGGCGGCACGACGCCACGGCGTCGCGAGCGGCCGCACCGGCTCGACCCCGGCCGCCAGGCGTTCAAGGATTCGATTGGTATCGGCCGTCATGACGTCAGCTTGTTGCGCAGCGCGGCCATCGCGCGGTGCGTGGCCACTTTGAGCGCGCCCACACTCGTCCCGCTCGCGGCTGCCGCCTCCTTGAGAGACATTTCCCGCAGCTTCAACATCTCGATCGCCTCGCGTTGCCCGGCGGGCAGCGCCTCAATCGCCTGCCGCAGGGCCTCTGGATCTCCGACCTCGGTGACGGTATTCGTCATCTCGGCGAGAAAGGTTACGTCGAGGTCCTCGACGTGAACCTCGCGCGCCGGGCCGCGGGCATAGCGGCGTGCGCCATCGGCCAGACGGTTCTTGACAATAGCCAGCAGCCACGGCATGAACGGACGCCGCGGATTGTAGGTGGCGCGGGCCGCATGGAGCGAGAGCAGGATGTCCTGAACCAGGTCCTCTACATCTTCGGCGGCCAGGAATTGTCGCTGTCGGCCGACTATCCGACGCAGGCGTGCCGTAACGTCCTGCAGCAACTGCACGTACGCGCCGGCGTCACCCGCCTGTGCCGCCCGCATCAGCGCCGCGAGCCGGTCGTTACTCGCACCGTGATCTATCATGTCGAGGCCGTGCCGAACCATTCTGGCACTTGTTTGCCCAGACCCATCCCTGGCACCTGGCGCCCGCCGTCCGCCTGAAGGCGGACGCTACAGAGGGCTCGCGTAACTTTTCGGTCCGTCGCCACGAATCCAGTGGTCGTGAGCCCGAACGAGGCCCGCCATCCCGGCCGGCCTCGCCCGGCCACGTGAGGAGACGCAAGCAATGATGAAGCAGTATCGCACGCGAGCCATCGCGGTGGTGGCGATCCTGGTGCTGGCAGCCGGCTCGGTCGCCGCGCAACAGGCCACGACGGTCGAGGGGACGCTTGTCGACGCGAAGTGCTACCTCGGCGACAACACCCTGACTGGCAACGATCATGGCGCCATGAAGGGATGCGGGACGATGTGCCTGAAAGGCGGATCGACAGCGGGCATCGTCACCAAGGACAAGCGGTTCAACGCACTCGTCGCGCCAGCCGCAGTGCTTGCCGACTACGTCGGGCAGACGGTCAGGGTCAACGGGACCCTGCATAATGGCTCCATCCTGGCCAAGAAAGTCGAGGTCAACAAAGGCGGCTCCTGGCAGGAGATCAAGCTGCCGGCGATGTGAGCGCCGTAGCCGGTCGCGCACGCCTCCGGCAGGTCTAATCTGGAGTGTCGGCTCGGTCCCAAACCGGGCTGGCACTCCAGGGCGCGGCGCGCGCTGGCTCGGCTACGTCTGATGTCTGACGTCCTCGCCTTTGACCAGATAAATCACTTCCTCGCAGATGTTCACCGCGTGATCGGCGATGCGCTCGAGCGAGCGCGCCAGCAGGATGAGACTCATGCAGCGCTTGATCATCTCGGGGTCGTCGGTCCGATCGGTCAAGAGGTCCCTGAACGTCTGCCGGTTCAGCGAGTCCACCTCGTCGTCCAGCGTGACGACCTGCCCGGCTTTCTGCACGTCTTCCTGGTCGAACGCCTGAAGCGCGTCGTGCATCATCTGGCAGGTGACCTCGGTCATCCGCGACAGGTCGTTCAGGGGGCGGGGCGGGGGATCGGACAGGAACATCTCGACGTACTCGCAGTTGTTCACCGCCTGGTCTCCGATACGCTCCAACTCCGTGTTGATGCGCACCACCATCAACAGGAATCGCAGATCTTTTGCGGTCGGTGTGTAGATGGTGATGAGGCGGATGGCTTCGCTGTCGATCGCGATCTGAAACCGATCGAGCTTTTCCTCGGCGGCCAGCACCTCCGCGATGATCGCGCGGTCGCGCGTGATGAGCGCATTCGAGGCCCAGGCCACCATGCGCTCGGCCAGCGCGCCCATCTCCATCACGCGTTGCTTGACGCCCGCCAGCTCCTGTTCAAACTTGTTCATGTCGGTGCTCCTCTACGTCTACGTCTCGCGCTCGTGATGGCTCGACGCTAACCATAGCGGCCTTCCACGTACATTTCCGTCTCCTTGCGCGTCGGCCTCAAGAAGACGTTGACCGTCGGCCCGTGCTCGACCAACTCTCCGAGCAACATGAAGATGCACTCGTCGCTGGTGCGGCGGGCCTGCGCCATGTTGTGGGTCACGATGACGATAGTGTAGCGCCCTCGCAGCCCATCCATCAGCCGCTCAATCGCGGCCGTGCCCTCGGCGTCCAGCGCCGAGCAGGGCTCGTCCATCAGGATGACGCTCGGCTTAAGCGGGAGCAGTCGTGCGATACAGAGCTTCTGCTGCTGTTCGAGCGTCAGATGCGTCGCCCTACGGTGCAGGACGTCCTTCACATCGTCCCACAAGGCGACCTCCGTCAGCGACAATTCGACCAACTCGTCGAGCTGACGCCGCGTCAGCGCGCGCGCGCCGGCGTGCACCCTGAGGCCGAACACGATGTTCTCGTAGATGGAGACCGGGAGCGGGTTCGGTCGCTGGAAGACCATGCCCACGGCCTTGCGCAGCTCGCCGAGGCTCACGTCCGCGTCGTAGATGTTTTTGCCCAGTATCCGGACGGTGCCCGTGGTCTTCACGTTGCCGTATCGCTCGTTGAGGCGGTTCAGACTGCGAAGAAACGTCGTCTTGCCGCAGCCCGAAGGGCCGATCAGGCCGGTCACCAACCCTTCCCGGATGTCGACCGACACGTGCTTGAGCGCCTGGAAGTCTGCGTACCAGAGACACAGGTCCTCGACCGAGATGCTGTACCGATCGGAGGGCGCCGTCTCCGTCCCGGTCATCCGAAGTGTCCTCGCACGTAGTCGAACGTCAGCCGTTCGGCAGGATGCTCGGAGAACACGTGTTCGGTTGGGCCCACCTCGATCAGCGTGGCGTTGTTCAGGAACGCAACGCGATCGGCGAGCCGGCGGGCCTGCTGTACGAGGTTGGTCACCAGCACGATGGTCATCTGCTGCTTGAGATCGAGAAGGACGTCCTCGATCTTCATGGTCGTGACCGGATCGACGGCGATCGAGAACTCGTCGAGGCAGAGGATCTCCGGCCGGTGCGACAGGGCCCTGGCGATCGTCAGGCGCTGCTGTTGTCCACCGGAGAGTCGCGTGCCCAGCAACTGCATGCGGTCCTTGACCTCGTCCCACAGCGCGGCGTGCCGGAGACACGTTTCGACCAGCGCGTCCAGCTCGTCTCGACGGGTGAGACCGGCCATCCGCGGCGCGTACGCCACGTTGTCGTACACCGACAGCGGGAGGCCGACCGGGAGGGGGAACACCATGCCAATCCGGCGCCGCAGCTCGAACACGTTCGCCATCTGGTAGACGTCTTCGCCGCCGACGAGCACCTGTCCGTCGACCCGGGCGAGGGGCGCGAAGTCAATCGTGCGGTTGATGCACTTGAGCAAGGTCGTCTTGCCCGAGTTCGCCGGACCGATGATCCCGAAGATCTCATGGCGCGGGATCTCGAGCGTCACGCGATCGAGGGCGACCTTCCGTCCGTAGCTCACCGACACGTTTCGAAACGCGATGTGCGGATCCACGGAATCGGTTACCACCGCTTGCGCGAGCGCAGGTACACGCGCAAAGAAATTGAAGCGAGGTTCACACTAATGACGAGCCCGATGAGGACGACGGCCGTGCCGTACTGAAGGGCCTCCGACACGCCGGTGACCTGCGTCGAGATGGTGAACAGGTGATACGAGAGGGCCATGCAGCGGTCGAAGAGCCCGTAGGGAAAGAACGAGGCGAGTCCCCGATCGGGCACCGCGACGTAGAACACCGCGCCGGTGAACAGGATCGGGGCCGTTTCGCCCGCCGCCCGGGACACTTGCAGGATGACGCCGGTCAAGATGCCGCTCGTCGCGTTCGGCAGCACGATCGTGCGGATCGTCTGCCAGCGGCTCGCACCCATGTTCCAGCACGCTTCGCGAAACGACTGCGGGACCGCCGCCAGGGCCTCCTTGGTGCTCGTGATGATGACCGGCAGCGTCATGACGGCCAACGTGAGCGAGGCGGCCAGGACGGAGCGGCCGATGCCGGCGAACAGCACGAAGGCGCCGACACCAAAGAGCGCGTGGACGATGCTCGGCACGCCCGCGAGGTTGACGACGGCAAGGGTGACGAGTCGCGTCGTCCAGTTCTCGCCGGCGTACTCGTTGAGGTAGACGCCTGCCAGTACCCCGATGGGTGCGGCGACCGCCAGCGAGATGAAGACGAGGTAGAACGTGCCGATGAGTGGCGCCCAGATCCCGCCCGCCGTCATGTACGTCTGCGGGTTCTGTGTGATGAAGGCCCACGACAGCACGGGCCACGCCTTCGCGACCAGGGTGGCCAGGATGGCGATCAAGGGCAGGACGAGCAGCACGGTGAGGCTTCCCAGTAGCCACGCGACCAGGCGCTCGACGAGTGCCTTGCGACGCTCCACCGGGCCGGCCGCGAACCGGCCGATCGCGTCGCCAGCGCCAGGGCCCGTGGTCGTGGCGGCGTCCCTAGCCATTCTGCTTTCCACGCACGCCCTTGACCACGAGGTCCGCGGTCAAGTTGACGAGAAAGGCCATGAGCATCAGCAGCGTGCCGATGACGAACAGCACGCGGTAGTGATCGCCGCCCTCGACGGTCTCTCCCAGTTCGGCGGCGATCGTGGCGGTCAGCGTGCGGACCGGATCGAGCAGGCTGTGTGGAATCTGGACGGCGTGCCCGGTAGCCATCAGCACGGCCATGGTCTCGCCGACGGACCGTCCGATGCCGAGAAGGGCCGCCGCGAGAAGACCGTTCTTGGCCGCCGGCAACAGCACCTTGTAGACCACCTGCCAGCGGCTGGCGCCGAGCGCGATGGCGGCCTCGCGATACGTGTCGGGCACGGCTTTGAGCGCATCCTCGCCGACCGACATGATGATCGGGACGCTCATGAGCGCCAGGATGATTCCACCGTTGAGGATATTGATGCCGATAGGCGCGCCAGTGACCGCGATCAAGACGGGGTTCAACACCATGTAGCCGATGAAGCCCCAGACGACCGATGGAATGGCCGCGAGCAGCTCGATGACGATCTTGAGGGTCTCGCGGACGCGCGGAGGGCAGAACTCGGACACAAAGATTGCCGCGCCGAGCCCGGCGGGCACCGAGAGCAGCATCGCCAGCGCGGTGACCGAGGCAGTGCCGGCCAAAAGTGCCAGGACGCCATACTGAGCCTGAATCCGGGAATCGGGCCGCCAGTTCACGCTCGTGAAGAATTCCCCCAGGTCGAGCGCGCCGAAGAGCATCGGGGCGCCCTCCCGGAAGACGAAGAAGAAGATCGCGAAGACGAAGAAAATCGCGCTCCACCCACAGAGGCGGATGATCGCCTCCACCAGTGGCTCCGCGAGACGACTCAGGCGGAGGGCTGCGGCGTGACGCATGAAGCGGCCTGGGCTCGACGGCTACTTGCTGACGGCTGGGGCGGGGACGTACCCGATGTCCTGGAGGACCTGCTGGCCCGCCGCACTGAGCGCCCAATCGATGAACTCTTTCGCCGGCCCGGTGGGCGTGCCGCGCGTGTACAGATAGAGCGGCCGAGCGATGGGGTAGGTCATGTCGAGTGCGCTCTCCACAGTCGGCGGAACTCCCGGCTCGCCTTTCTTTTTCGAGATCTTCAGCGCCCGCACGCCAGGCATGGCATACGCCATCCCGCTGTAGCCGATGGCGCACGGCGTCCGGGACACCAGCGCCACGACGTCCTTCGATCCGCTCTGGTCGATGGAGCCGAGCCTGAGCTCGCGTGTCCTTCCGAGGACCGCCTCGCGGAAGTAGACGTAGGTGCCGGAGTTGTTCTGACGGCTGACGCGGATGATCTCGTCGCTCTCGCACGAGGTGTTCTTGACGCCGGCCTGAGACCACCTGAGCACCTGTCCGCCGTCGCCGTAGATCTCCGCCAGCTCCTCGATTGAGATCGATTGGACCGGATTGCTCTCATGGACGTACACGGCCAGCGCGTCCAGCCCGACCACGAACGCCTTGGGCTCCGCGCCAGCGGCCTTCGCGACCCGTGCGATCTCTTCCGCCTCTATCTCCCGGCTGGATGCGGCGATGTCGAGGATCCCGTCGATGAGGCCGGCGATGCCCACTCCGGATCCTCCGCCGGCGACCTGCACCGAGACGTCCGGCTTCACCTTCTTGTAGTTCTCGGCCCAGGCCTGATCCAGGTTGACCATCGTGTCCGAGCCAGTGAGGCGAATGACCACGCTGGTGCTGCTTCCGGCCGGGCCGGAGGTCGTGTTTGACGTGCTCGAGCACGCGACGCTCGCGAGCGCGCCGACAGCAAGGCCCAGGACGATGACGGTTCTTACCGATGACATGCGTGCGTCCTCCACGAGCACCTCTGACAAACGCTCGCCGGAAATGATCTTGGGAGTGTGAAGCGGGCCATTCACGAAGTCGAATCGGCATATGCTAGCAGATCGTGGCGGCTTCGTGCCCAGGCTGCCGGTTGCCGTGGCGCTACTTCATCGGCGAGTAGTCGGTGGGTTCGAGGAACACCGAGTCGACCTTGACGGCCCCGACGCCAGACTCCCTCGCCACGGTGGCCCACTCCGTATCGGCACGGAATGCGTCCCAGCTCTTCTTGGCTGCCTCGCGGCTCTGGTGGGCCAAGAGGTAGACCATCGTGTTCTGCGACAGAGGCGCATCCATCGGCTTCAGGTAGATCACGTTGGTCATCCCGTGCTTCTGGAAGATCCGCAGCGTATGGTTTCTGAACCGCGCGTGCAGCAGATCGAGCTTGCCTTCGCCGGCCGCATAGGTCCGCAGCTCGAACACGCGCGAGGCCGCCTGCGCGTTGGCCACCGATTGCCCAGGCACCATACCGTGGGCTGCAAATCCAGCCAGGAACGCCACCGCGAGTCCTACCGGGCTCCACATCATCTTCATCTTCACCATTGCCTCTCTCCTCTTCTCAGAATTGTCAACGTTTCTTCAAGAGCCGTTCGAGATTGCGCGACTGTCCCGGCAGGCGATCGTCGCCGAGCGCATTCATCCACGCAGGATACTCGACTCGGAGCCGGCTCACTTCGTCGAGCCGCGCCATCTCCTCGTCAGCCAGCGCGAGGTCCACCGATCCCAGATTATCCTCGAGCTGATCCATGCGTGTGGCGCCGATGATGACGCTGGTCACGCCGTCCTTGCGGAGCAGCCAGGCGAGCGCCACCTGGGCGAGCGACGCCCCGTGCGCCTCGGCGATCGGCCGCATGGCGTCGAGGATGTCGAACCCTTGTTCCTTGTCGAGGGGCGGAAAGTCGAACACCGCGCGCCGGGCATCCTTCGCGCCGCTGCCGTCCCGCGCGAACTTGCCAGATAGGAATCCGCCGGCGAGCGGGCTCCAGACGAGCAGACCAAGCCCCTGGTCCCGGATGAGCGGGATGGTCTCCCGCTCCAGCTCGCGCCCGACCAGAGAGTAGTAGGACTGCGTGGTCTTGAAGGCTTCGACACCCCGCTGTTGCGAGATGCCGAGCGCCTTCATCAGCTCCCAGGCGGCCAGGTTCGAGCAGCCGATGTAGCGAACCTTGCCGGCGCGGACAAGGTCGGTCAGCGCGGTCAGGGTCTCTTCGATGTCCGTTTCGGGATCCGCATGGAGCGACCGACCAGCGCATCGGCGTCCTTCTGGCCGAGCGCGCCGATCGCTTCCCATCGGCTGCCAAACGTCATCGCGCCGAGGCACAGCTCCGAGACGTACACACCGGTATTGGCCAGCCTTCGGTGTTTCATCGTCGAATGCTAGCTGAAAACAACGACGGCACCAATCGTGGTGCGGTCCGCCACGACCTGAAGCGCGTCCTTGGCGCGATCGAGCGGGAAGGTGGCCGTCGCCAGCGCCTTGGCGTTGAACTGGCCCGTCTCGATGAGGCGCGAGAAACGCTGCATGTCGCGCAGCCCGCTCACGCCATTCATGTTGCCGGGATGGTGGTTCTTCGACCCGTTCGACCACTGACCGGCAGGCACCGAAAAGTTGCCGACCTGTGCGACAGAGACGGTGGTGACGTGACCGGCCGAGGAGCACAGCTGCCACGCCCACTGCAGAGGAAGGATCCCGGTCGGGTCCGGTCCGACCTCCGCCTTGGGCGGAAATGTATCGCCACCGACGGCCTCGATCACGTAGTCGGGACCGATGGCGGTGCTGATGGCGCCGCCGCCGAACTGCGGAACCCCGGACGCTGGTCGCGCCGCCCCGGCGGTGCCGGTCCAATCACGGCCGCCGGCGAACTTCCGATCGGTGGGTCCCTTGCACATGTCCTTGATCCTGGCGACCAGATTGTTCGTATCGACGTTGGGATCGATCACCGTCGTCGCGCCCACCTGCCGGGCGACGGCGCGACGGGTCGCGATCGGTTCAACCGCGATAATTTGCGACGCGCCTTTGATCCGCGCACCCTGTACCGCACTGAGGCCGAGCGGTCCACAGCCGAGGACGACGACGTCGGACGCCGGCTCCACTGGCGCGACGCCGAATGTGGTGCCTAATCCGCAGGCGCCGACGCACCCGAGCATCGACAGCTCAACCGGTGACACGTTGTTGGTGAACACCGGCATGCAGTACCACTCGTACGGGATCATCAGCTCGCCGAACCCGCCCTCGTTGTTCCATTGGAGCACCTCGGTGCCATCCGAGAGGGTGCCGATCGGCAGCAGGGGGTTGTTCTGGCCCGGCAGCATCTGGCAGCGATCGGGCCGGCCGCGCAGGCAGAGGTAGCACTGGCCGCAGTACGGCGTGTTGGCGACGATGACGCGGTCGCCGACTTCGACGCGCCTCACCCTCGACCCGATGGCTTCCACAACGCCCACTGCACCGTGGCCCATGATCCGCGGCGGTTTGTAGTTCCCCACGGCCTGTCTGGTGAGCGTATAGCACACCTGGCAGGCTTCGGTGCGAATGACGACGCGGTCCGCATCGAGGGCCCGCAGCGTGACGGTTTGGACCGATGCATTGGCGGCCTGTATCGACGTGTTGGGTGGGTTTTCGAAGGTCATGAAGGCTCGAGACCGATTTTCTTGATGTCATGAATAGCCTCCAGGTCCGAAAGTCTTGAACGCATGCAGGTGACGAAGATCCATCGGCTTGCTAGATCGAACGAGTATGGGCCAACCCTCTAAGGGTATTGGACTTTCACGCTGAATCACTCTACGCTCATCGGCGGACGATCGCGGAAGTAATTCGCGGAAGTAATTAAGGAGAGCATCATGAAACGAACGGTTTGGCGGGCGGGACTTGCGGCGATCGGCACTCTGACATTGAGCACGGCAGTGTTTGCGCAGGCCGCACAACCACCAACGCGCGCGATCACCAACATTGGCGGAGATCTGTATCGCGTGCAGGACAACCAGCACTACACCGTGTTTCTCGTCACGCCGGAAGGCATCATCCTGGGCGATCCGATCAACCCTCAGGTGGCCACCTGGCTGAAGGGCGAGCTGGCCACGCGCTTTCCGAACCGGCAGGTCCGGTACGTGCTCCAGAGTCACCACGATTTCGACCATGCGTCCGGCGCACGGGTATTCAACGACACGGCGGAACTCGTCGGCCACGCCGACTTCAACGCCGAGCTGAGGAAAGCGCAGTCATCGGTTCCTGAGTTCTTCGCCGCGCTGGATCTGAACAAGAACGGCCGTTTTGAGAAAGCCGAGATGCAAGGACAGTTCGGCGCGTTCCTTGCCGTGCAGGATCGCAATGGCGATGGCACGGTGACGCCGGCCGAGTTGTACACCGACGTGATGCCTGTTGAGACCACGTTTACCGATCGCCGCACGGTGACGCTTGGTGGAAAGACCGTGCAACTCATCCATCCGGGAACGGCCCATGCCAAGGACATGGCGGTGCTGTACTTCCCAGCCGAGCGCGTCGTCTTCGCGGTCGATTATCTGCCCGTGAAGTCGCTGCCGTTCGGATTCGCCCCGTCGACGCCGCAAGACGTCATCGCGTCGGTTCGGGCCGTCGAGACGCTCGACTTCGACACGATTACGCCGGGACATGGCGAGGTTGGCGCCAAGGCAGATGTCACGGCGTACAGGCAGTACGTGGAGGATCTGGTGGCCGGCATTCAGGAGGGCATCAGGGCGGGTCGTACGGTTGAGCAGCTGCAGGCGGGCAACATGCTCGATAAGTACAAGGCTTGGCCAAACTACGCGATGCAGCGGAACCAGAACATCGCGGAAGTCTACGGGATCCTGAAAGCGCCGGCGCGATAACGATGAGCGAGCAGGAGCGACGAGCATGAAGTGGTACCACTATCTCGCCTATTTCTTCGCCGGCACGTTCCTGGCGAATGCCGTACCTCATTTCACAAATGGCATTTCGGGTCGGCCATTCCCCAGCCCGTTTGCCTCACCGCCTGGACAAGGAGAATCGGCAGCTTGGATCAATGTTCTCTGGGGATCGTTCAATCTGGCGATCGGATATCTCCTCGTCTATCGAGTCGGCACGTTTCAATTGGGCCGAACCCGTGACGCGCTCGTGATTGGCGCCGGAGGGCTGCTGACGGCCATCATGTTGTCGCGCGCGTTTGGCGCGATTTACGGTGGACTGTGAACTGGAACTCACATGCGTAACCGACCGGCACTGACCGCGGATGATGTACGAAAGATTCTTGCTGCCTGCGAGGCGGAGGCGGCAAAGAACAAGTGGAAGGTGACCATCGCCGTCACCGACGACGCAGGCTACATGCTCGGTTTGCTTCGAATGGACGGAGCCGGCCCGATCACCGCCGAAGTGGCGCACGGGAAAGCCGTCGGTTCGGCGCTCACCGGCCGGCCGAGCAAGTTTTTCGAGGACCGCCTGAAGGAGCGGATCGCGTTCCTGAAATTCCCGGCGCCGCGCTTGGCTAGCTACCGTCGCGTGGCTGCAGCAGGCGTGGTCTTGTCCGACAGCACCACGCCCCCCTTGACCGTCATCACAACATTCAGCACATCGTAGATGTTGCTGAGCGGATCGCCGTTGATGATGACGATGTCCGCCAGCTTGCCGGGCTCGAGCGTGCCGAGTTGATCCTGCTTGAGGGCCGAGCGAGCGGCGTTCCTCGTCAGGATCGTGACGATGTCCTTGGGGGAGAAGACGAGGCTGAGCGCGCGGAGTTCGTCCCGCAGCGATTCCTTCGGCGGCCACGACGTGTCCGTGCCGTAGCCGTACGAGAGGCCGGCTTCCCAGAGCAGCCGCGCGTTCACCGGTCCCTGACCGGCGCTCGAGACGGTGTCCCACGGAAACGGGAGCCGGTCGCGGAAGAGCGGCGTGTTGTCAGGCGAGAAGTGCGGGATAAAGATGGCCAGCGTCGACGTCATCGGGATGCCGGCCTTCGCGATCTTCTGAACCGCGGCCGCGTCTTCGTCGAGCCGTCCGATGTGCGGCGTGTGCACGAGCACGGCGGTGCCGGCGTCAACAGCCGCGAGCGCATCGACGACCGTCACCGCGTGCGTGACGGTCGGGATGTTGCGCTTCTTGCCCTCGTTGACGATGAGCCGGAGCGTTTCGGTCTCGGGCCCGCCCGGCGTCACCGTGATCACCGTCTTGATGTAGTCGAAGCCCGCCTTCGCGGCGGCGTCGACCGCGTTGATGGTGTCCTCGGCAGCAATTGCGCCAGCCGGCTGGGTCGGGCGAAGCGGGGGGCGCGAGGTGTCGAAGCGCGCCGGATCGCCACGGCCGGCTGCCGGTGCAGGAGGTGCAGTCGGCGCCGCGCCCTGGGCGCCTTGAGTACTGGGGGCCGCTGCGGGAGCGGCGCCGCGTCGGCCGGCGTTGCCGCGCCCACCGCCTCCGGCACGCGCGAGCGGGATGATCCTTGCTGCGAAGATCCGCGGGCCTTTGATGGCACCCGACTCGGTCCGCCTCCGGAGTTCCAATCCCTCATCGGGCGTGATTGCTGACAGCACGGTCGTGAAGCCGGCTTCGAGATACCCGCGCATCTGATCGGCGGCTTCCTTCTCGAGCCACTCTGCCGCATTGCCCTGGATGGGGTGCCGGTGCGCGTCGATGAAGCCGGGCATGACGGTCATGCCACGTGCGTCGATGACGCGCGCATCAGGTACCGAGGCCGGATTACCTGCCGAGACCGACGCGATCTTGCCGTCGCGGACGACGACGGCACCGCGCTCGATGACGGTGCCGGTCCCGTCCAGGATTCGCGCGTTGGTGATGACCAGGTTCTGAGCCGCGGCCGGGCCGGCGCCCGCCACCAATGCCAGACCAATCAAAGCAATCAGCTTTTTCATATGCACCTCGATGAGCGGCGATAAGTGTAGCGTTTCAATGCATCACGGGCGTGACGTTCCAGATGTTCCGCGCGTATTCGAGGACGGCGCGGTCGCTCGAGAAGCGGCCCATGCCGGCGATGTTGAGAATCGCGCGTCTCGCCCACTCGTCAGGGTCTCGGTAGAGCGCGTCGACGCGCTCCTGGCAGGCGACGTACGACGCGTAGTCGGCGAGCAGCAGGAAGAAATCGCCGTGGGTCGTCAGCACATCGAGGATGGGGCGGAAGCGGTCTGGCGCGTCGCTCGAGAAATAACCAGAGGCGATCATGTCGAGTACGCGCCGCAGCTCTTCGTTTGAGTGATAGATGTCCCACGGGTTGTAGCCCGCCGCGCGACGAGCCGCGACTTCACCTGCCGTCAGCCCGAAGATGAAGATGTTCCCTTCGCCCACCGCGTTTCCGATCTCGATATTGGCGCCGTCGAGCGTCCCAATCGTCAGCGCGCCGTTGAGCGCCAGCTTCATGTTGCCCGTCCCGGACGCCTCGGTGCCGGCCGTCGAAATCTGTTCGGACAGATCGGCGGCCGGGACGATCTGCTCGGCGCTCGTCACGCTGTAGTCTCGAAGAAACGCGACCTTGAGGCGGTCCGAGGTCGCGGGGTCGCCGTTGACGACGTCGGCGACGCTGTGGATGAGCTTGATGATGAGTTTCGCCGTCCCGTAGCCGGGCGCCGCCTTGCCGCCGAAGATCACCGTGCGCGGCACCAGGTGTTGCCCGTCACGGATGCGGTTGTACCGGGTCACGACGTGCAGGACGTTCAAGAGCTGCCGCTTGTACTCGTGCATCCGCTTGATGTGGACGTCGAACATCGAGGCCGGATCGACCGCAAGCCGCGTCTTGACGAGCGCCGCCAGCCGCGTCTTCTCGGCACGCTTGACCTCTCGGAACCGCTTGCGGAATCCGGCGTCCTCGGCGAGCGGCGCGAGGCGCGCGAGACACGAGAGGTCGCGGACCCACTCGGTGCCGATCCTCTCGCTGATCGCGGCCGAGAGCTCCGGGTTGGCGTGGTGCAGCCAGCGGCGCGGCGTGATGCCGTTGGTGATGTTGACGATCCGGTCCGGAAAGAGGCGGTCGAAGTCGGCGAAGATGGTCCTCTTCATCAGCGCGGTGTGAATCTCGGCGACGCCGTTGACGTGGTGGCTGCCGATCGTCGCCAGGTAGGCCATGCGCAGCCGGCGTCCGCCCTGTTCGTCCACGATCGACACGCGCCGGGCGAGATCCGGATCGTCGGGGTGCTGGCGACGCACGTCTTCGAGAAACCGGCGGTTGATCTCGTAGATGATCTGGAGGTGGCGCGGCAGGATCTGCTCGAAGAGGTGGACGGGCCACGTCTCGAGCGCCTCGGGCATCAGCGTGTGGTTCGTGTACGAGAAGGTCCGTCGCGTGATGTCCCAGGCGCGGTCCCAATCCAGACGATGCCCATCGACGAGCAGTCGCATCAGCTCGGCAATCCCGATCGACGGGTGCGTGTCGTTCAACTGGATGGCGACTTTGTCGGGCAGCTCGTCCAGGTTCGAATGGTGGATCGTGAAGCGACGCAGGATGTCCTGGAGCGAGGCGCACACGAAGAAATACTGCTGCTTGAGCCGCAGCTCGCGCCCCATCTGCGTCGTGTCATTGGGATACAGCACTTTGGAAAGGTTCTCTGACTCGTTCTTCTGTTCGACCGCCTTGATGTAATTCCCTTCGTTGAAGTACTTCAGATTGAAGTCGCGCGAGGCCTTGGCCGACCACAGCCGCATGTGGTTCACCGTCGTCGTGCCGTAGCCGGGCACCGGCGTGTCGTAGGCCATGGCCATCACGTCTTCGGTGCCCACCCAGTGGAAGCGCAGCCGGCCCTGCTCGTCGGTCGACTGCTGGACGTGGCCGCTGAATTTCACCGGGAAGAGCACCTCGGGCCGGGCGAACTCCCAGGGGTTGCCGTACCGCAGCCAGTTGTCCGGATGCTCGATCTGATAGCCCTGCTCGATGCGCTGCCGGAACATGCCGTACTCGTACCGGATACCGTAGCCGTATCCCGGCAGAGAGAGCGTGGCCATCGAGTCGAGGAAGCAGGCCGCAAGCCGGCCGAGCCCGCCGTTGCCGAGCGCCGCGTCCTGCTCGAGCTCGCAGACCTTGTCGATGTCCAGCTCGAGGTCCGAGAGCGCCTCGCGGCATTCTTGATGGAAACCCAGGTTCAACAGACTGTTCGAGAGGAGCCGGCCGGTCAGAAATTCGAGCGACAGGTAGTACACGCGCTTGGCGTCGGCGCTGTAGTAACTCTGTGTGGTCTCCATCCAGCGCTCGATCAGCCGCTCGCGTACGACGTAGGCGGTGGTGGCGAACCAGTCACGCGTTGTGGCCGTGTCGGGATTCTTTCCCAGGGAATAGATCAGTTGGTTGGCCAGCGACCGCCGGAGCGACGTCCGATCCCGTCCCAGCTTGTCGTAGTCGAATGGCGGGCTGGCGTCTTTGCGAGATGTCATGTGGCTTGGTGAACTCCAGGCCCTTTACGTGCTCCCACGAAGGTGAGGTTACCCGATGTAGGAGCCTGAGTCTCTCGGATTCAGATATCATCCGGCAACCCCTGGAGGCCATGGTTACCGCGACTGACATACCTCCCAAGCCCGGCGAGGTCGTGCGGGTCCGTTCCCGGCGATACCTCGTCGAAGAGGTCGAGCCGGCGCCGACGCCGGGCGACCAGACGCTGGTCCGGCTCTCGTGTTTGGAAGACGACGCAGAGGGTGAAGAGGTCCAGGTTCTCTGGGAAAAGGAAGTCGACGCACAGCGCATCAACGAGGCTGACTGGTCGCGCCTGGCCGGCGGTAACTTCGACCAACCACATCTCTTCGCCGCGTACTATCGGACACTGCGCTGGAACTCGGTCACTTCAACCGATCCGAAGCTGTTTCAGGCGCCCTATCGGGCGGGAATCCGGATCGACGCGTACCAGCTCGAGCCGCTGAGGAAGGCGCTCCTTCTACCGCGCGTCAACCTGTTCATTGCGGACGATGTGGGGTTGGGGAAGACCATCGAGGCTGGCCTCATCGTTCGCGAGCTGCTCATGCGCCAGCGCGTCAGGCGGATTGTCGTTGCCGCGCCGCCATCGGTCCTGCTTCAGTGGAAGGAAGAACTGGACCAGCGCTTCGGCCTGACGTTCGTGGTCTTCGACCGCGAGTACGTAAGAAGAATGCGCCAGGAGCGTGGCTTCTCGGTGAATCCGTGGACGACGCATTCGCGGTTCATCGTGTCCCATCGCTTGCTGCGCGATCCGGATTACAAGATTCTTCTGGACGACTGGCTCGAGAGTGCCGGGCTGAGTGGGAGCCTTCTCATCCTTGATGAGGCGCACAATGCCGCGCCGGCCAGCGGTGCTCGCTACGCCATCGACTCGCAGTTTACAAAGGCCATTCGCGAGGTCGCACCGAAGTTCGAGCATCGGCTCTTCCTGTCGGCCACTCCACACAACGGCCACTCGAACAGCTTCTCGGCCTTGCTAGAGATCCTGGATCCGCAGCGCTTCTGTCGTGGTGTGCCAGTAGATGGCGCTAAGCAGCTCGAGCCGGTGATGGTGCGGAGGTTGAAAGATGACCTCCGGCGTCTGCAGGGCGGCTTCCCGAAGCGCGAGGTTGTCGAAGTGCCCGTCGTGGGCCTGAAAGAAGACAACCCGGAGCTGTTGTTGCCTCGGCTGCTGGACGAATACCGGCAGGCGAGGGAAGAGCGCCTTGTGAATTCGCACAAGTCGGTGCGCATGGCCGCCACTCTCGTGCTCTGCAGCTTGCAGAAGCGCTTGCTGTCGTCCATCGAAGCATTCGCCTGCACCCTTCGCGTTCACCGAAAATCATTCGAGGCCGCTGCGAACGCGAGTGCAGTAACCGCAAATGTAGGGCCCGGTCTTCAGACCGGGCCGACTCAGACCGGTCCGACTCAAGCCAGTCCGAACCTGGCCCAGCTCAAGCTCCTGACCAACGCACCTGACGCGGACGATGAACGGGCAGAGGCCGCTGAAGATGACGTGACCGCGCAGGATGATGCGGTGATGGCGGCAGCGACGGCGCGGACGATGGGTGAGGCGTCTGCGGATGTGTACAAGAAGGAGCGAGATCTCCTGACACGCATGTCCGAAGTCGCCGACGCCGCCCGCGGCCTGCCAGACGCCCGCGTAACCTATCTGATCAACTGGATCAAGAAACACAACCAGCGCGTGCTGATCTTCACGGAATACTCCGACACGAAGCGCTACCTGGAGAAGCAGCTTCGGGCCGCGGTGACACAGGGCCGTGAGTCCGACCCTCTCATTGCCACCTATCACGGCGGGATGACAGACGAAGCACGAGAGGATGTGAAGCGGGCCTTCAACGCCGATCCGCAGAAGCATCAGCTTCGAGTGCTCATCGCGACCGATGCGGCGCGCGAGGGCGTGAACCTGCAGAATCACTGTGCGGACCTGTTTCACTTCGACGTGCCGTGGAATCCGAGTCGTGTGGAGCAGCGGAACGGCCGGATTGACCGCAAGCTCCAGCGGGCCGAGGAAGTCCGTTGTCATTACTTCATCTACGAGCAGCGCCCGGAGGATCGGGTGTTGAAGGCGCTCGTCGAAAAGACCAAGACCATCAGGCGCGAGTTGGGAAGCCTTGCGCCGGTGCTCGAGCGAAAGCTTGAGGATCGGCTGAGCATGGGCTTTGCGCGCAAGGATGCGGCGGCGCTTGCGAACGCGATAAGAGATGAACAACTGGACGCTGAGCGGCTGAAGACGACGGAGGCTGAGCTCGAGTCTGGTCGAAAGCGGGAGGCGGATCTTAAGACCGAGATCTCAGGGCTTCAGGATCTACTCGAGAAATCGAGGAACTGGTTGCGCCTGGACGAAGCCGACTTGCGGCAGGCGATCTCCTGTGGCCTGGAGCTGCTCGGCGCCAATGCGCTTCAGCCGACAAAGAAGGACGGCGAATTCCAACTCCCGGATCTCTCGTCCCATGCCCAGACGGACCCGTCCTGGATGCATACGCTCGACACGCTGCGGGCGCCACAGCGCAAGGGTCAGCCCGTGTGGGAGTGGCGGAAGCAGCAGCCGATTCGACCAGTCGTCTTTGAAGACCAGGGTTCGTTGGACGCCACGGACGTGCACCTTCACCTGGAGCATCGGTTCGTGCAGCGCCTGCTCGGGCGCTTTCGGTCCCAGGGGTTTGTCCATCACGATCTGACCCGCGCGTGTGTCGTCCTCACGAAGGATCCGGTTCCACGCGTCATCCTGCTCGGTCGCCTGTCGCTGTACGGACAGCGGGCTTCACGCCTGCACGATCAGGTGCTGGCCGTCGCGGCTCGGTGGGCAGACGCGACGATCCGGAGCGAGACGTTGAAGCCGTACGCTGACGCCACGCTCGACAAGACGCTGGAGCTGCTCGAGCAGGCACTCAGCGCGGAGACGTTGCTGCCCGACCTGCCCTTGCAGGTCCGTCAGAGGCTCAGTTCGGGGGCTTCGCGCGACCTCGATGAGCTGCGTCCACATCTCAAGGTTCAGGCGGACGACCTCAGCACTCGCGCGACGGCCGAGCTCCGGGCGCGGGGCGACAGGGAAGCGACCGAGATGCGAGCGATTCTCGAGACGCAGCGGAAGCGCATTCAGGCGACGGCCGTTGAAAAGGAGAAGGACCTCCAGCAGCCTGGTCTCTTCGATCAAGAGGAGCGCAAGCAAGTCGAGGCCGACAAGCGCTACTGGCACAAGCGGCTGGAGGAGCTGGCCCGCGAGCTCGACACCGAGCCCGCCCGCATCCGTCAGAGCTACGAGGTCAAGACTGCCCGCTTCGAGCCCGTCGGCCTCATCTATCTCTGGCCCGTGACGGGGTAGGCGATGGCACAGGTTCCCCCCGAACTCCAGGCGCACAAGGAATGGCTGGGCCAGATCCAGCAGGTGGGGCTTGTTGTTTCGCCGAGCGTGCTCGTCAAGCACGGCGTGTTCATCGAGCGCCAGAAGGCGGTTGAGAAGCAGGAACGCCTCCGTGAGCTGGTTCAAGAAGAGGACGGGCTCCGCAGCATGGACTGGCCGACCGTCTGCCGCGAGCTGCTCGAATGGCCCGATAACCTGCTGGCCGGTGCGGTCGGTGGCCCGGCGCTTCCTGACAGCCTCGTCGTTGCGCTGCCCGAGTACGACGACCGCCTCGCGCCGACCTATGCCGTTGCCGATCCCGACCCAGCACCAAACTGGCTCCTCCTTATTAATGTTGTGGAGCCCGAGACGGATTTCGATGCGGCCCCTCCGGCAGATCGGCAGCATCACGGCTGGCGGACCAGTCCGCACGCGCGCCTGGAGCGACTGCTTCGAGCGACTGGCGTGCCGATTGGCCTCCTCTTTAGTGGCGGTGCTCTCCGCCTCATCTACGCACCGCAAGGCGAGTCGTCTGGCCACCTGACGTTTCGCTTTTCAGATCTGGTTCAGACGCTCGGCCGGCCCATGGTCGGCGCGCTCTGCGCGCTGCTCGGTGTCGAGCGGGTGACGGACGTTCAGCAGGAGGCGCAGCGGCTGCCGGCGCTCCTCAAAGAGAGCCGTAGGTATCAGAACGAGGTCTCCACCGAGCTGGCCGGACAGGTACTCGAGGCGCTGTGGGAACTTGTGCGCGGATTCCAGCGCGCGAACGAGCACGCGCACGGCGCGCTCCTGGACCAGGCGTTGCGCGAGGCTCCGAACGACGTCTACGGCGGCCTCCTTTCCACGCTGATGCGTCTTGTCTTCGTTCTGTACGCCGAAGACCGAGGGCTGATGCCGAAGAGCGAGGTGTACCAGAAGCACTACTCGATCTCGGGGCTCTTCGAGCGGTTGCGGGACGATGAAGCGCGGTATCCAGATACGATGGACGCGCGTTTCGGATCGTGGACGCAGCTCCTGGCACTCTTTCGCCTTGTCCACGACGGTGGTGGTCACGGCGACATGCGCTTCCCAGCGCGGCATGGCCGGCTGTTCAATCCCGACGCGTACCCTTTCTTAGAAGGCCGGCCGTCCGGCAGCGTCCGCGTGATGGGCGAGCCCATCGATCCGCCGCATATTTCTGACGGCGTTGTGTTTCGGGTGCTGAAGAACCTGCTCATCCTTGACGGCGAGCGGCTGTCCTATCGGACGCTCGACGTGGAGCAGATCGGTTCGGTCTACGAAGCGATGATGGGTTTTGCACTTCAGCAGGCGGCAGGCCCCTCTATCGCCACCACTCCCAAGAACATCGTCTTCAACATCGCGGAGCTGCTCGAGCAGAAGCCGAAGGATCGTGCTGCGTGGCTGCAGAAGGAAACCGAACTGAAGACGACTGGCGACGCGCTGGCGAAGGCCGCGTCGGATGACGAGGTGATGGCGGCGCTCGGCCGGAGGGTGTCGCGCTACACGCCGCACGTGCTGCCTCCGGGTGCAATGTATTTGCAGCCTACTGAAGAGCGGCGGCGATCCGGTTCTCACTACACGCCGCGCTCCCTGACTGCGCCCATCGTCCACACCACATTTCGGCCCATCCTCGAGCGGCTGGGCGACCAGGCCACGCCGGATCAGATTCTCGATCTCAAGGTGTGCGATCCAGCGATGGGATCGGGCGCGTTTCTTGTCGAGGCATGTCGGTTGCTCGCCGAGAGGCTGGTTCGCGCGTGGGAGGTACGCAAGCAGATCCCGAAGGTACCCGACGACGAGGATGTGCTGACGTATGCTCGGCGGCTGGTAGCCGAGCGGTGTCTCTATGGCGTGGACAAGAACCCGTTCGCAGTGGACCTCGCCAAGCTTTCGCTCTGGCTGGCCACGCTAGCGCGCGAGCATCCGTTCACGTTTCTCGATCATGCGCTACGGCACGGCGACTCGCTTGTGGGCCTCTCGCGCGAGCAAATTGCGTGTTTCAGTTGGGAGACAGCGAAGCAGCTGCCCCTGCTACGGACGCTCATCGACGGGCGCGTGGCCGAAGCGCAGGCCCTGCGCGAACGGATTCAGAGCCTCGCCACGGTAGACGATGTGCCCGAGCAGGCGCGGCTGTTGAGGGAAGCGAACGACGCGTTGCATAACGTGCGGCACATTGGCGACCTTGTCGTGTCGGCGTTCTTCGAACGGGAAAAGCCGAAGGATCGGCAGACGCTCCGTGCGGCGTACGCCGGTCAGGCTGAGCAGTGGCTGTTGCAGCGGGACAGCGGGGCTTTCGTACGGCCGGACTTCAGTCCGGCCGTAGTGACCTTCCACTGGGAGATCGAATTCCCCGAAGTCTTCACCCGCAGCAACGGCGGCTTCGACGCCTTCGTTGGCAATCCGCCGTTCCTTGGGGGAACGCGGATCTCGACCGTTCTCGGAAACTCGTATCGTGATTTTCTCTTGACAGTCCACTTAGAAAGCCACGGCAATGCGGACTTGGTGTCCTACTTCTTCCGCAGCTGCTTTGATCGCACACGCCGGGGTGGAGCTCTTGGACTACTCGCGACCAAGACTATTGCTCAAGGCGACACTAGATTCACAGGGCTTCGTTGGATCTTGAACAAGGGCGGTACGATCTATTCCGCGCGCAAGAGGTACAAGTGGCCGGGCCTCGCGGCTGTCACCGTTAGCATCGTTCACCTGATACGCGAGGAGTCGCCGGCATGGCCCTTCCTGCTAGATGACGAAGTCGTTGGGCATGTTACGGCCTTCCTCCTCGATGCGGGAGGAAATGATGATCCGAGGCCCTTGTCTCACAACGCTGGTGTCAGCTTTCTCGGTAGCAAGATTTACGGCCGGGGCTTCCTCTTCGACAACGAGGACGCCGCAGCTACGCCAGTCAGCGAGATGGAGCGGCTAATCGCTGTGGACCCACGCAACCGGGAACGGATCTTCCCCTACCTGAGCGGCGAAGATATCAACGACAGCCCAACACACGAGCATCATCGTTACGTCATTGGCTTCGGAGAGATGTCAGAGTCAGAGGCTCATTCGTGGCCCGAGTTGTTCCGGATAATCGAAACGAAGGTGAAACCCGAGCGTCTCCGTTTGCGGGACACTTCTGATGGACGTCGGCTCAAGCAGTACTGGTGGCAGTGGGGCCGCTACCGACCTGAACTACATCAAGTGATCCAGGGGCTCGATCGAGTACTAGTCTGTTCCGGCGTCAGTAAGCACTTGGCCTTTGCCTGGCGACCCACGTCTTACGCCTTCTCCCACAACGTGAATGTCTTTGCGCTAGTTCGCAGTTCGCAGTTCACCGTCCTTCAATCCAGAGTGCACGAGCTCTTCGCAGTGACATTCTCCTCAACTCTTGAAGATCGGCAGGGATATCGAGGCTCAGACTGCTTCGAGACGTTTCCCTTCCCTGATGGTTGGCACATGAGCTCGAGTCTTGAGGACAGCGGCCGCGAGTACTACGAATTCCGTGCCACCCTGATGGTCCTGAACAAGGAAGGCCTGACGAACACTTACAATCGCTTCCACGACCCGGACGAACAGGACCCTGATGTCTTGAAGCTCCGCGACCTGCACGCCGCCATGGATCGCGCCGTTCTCGACGCCTACGGCTGGACCGACGTCCGGCCGCGCTGCGAGTTCATTCTCGACTACGTGGACGAGGAAGACGACAATCCCGGCAAGCCGACCAAGAAGAAGAAGCCGTACCGTTACCGCTGGCCGGACGAGATCCGTGACGAGGTCCTCGGGCGGCTGCTGGAGCTAAACGCCCAGCGCGCCAAGGAAGAAGAGCTGGCCGGTCTTGCCGCAGGTGCGGGCCACGCCAAGCCCAAACAGAGTAGCAATTCTCGGTCGCGGACGCCGCTCCTGGATTGATCGCACCGAACGGCTGTGACTCTCTCCGCACTCGCGTCCATATCCAATCTGACGCTAGCATGGCGGCGCGTCACCACGGGCGGAAACTATCCGTACAAGAAGTACTTCCGGCACCTGTATTACTCATACGAACTCGCACTCGATGAAAACCTGAATGATCTTCGGACGAAGATACTCGCATTATCGTGGCAGCCCCAGTCGCCAGAGAGAGTCTACGTGCCGAAACCTTCAGGACTGCAACGGCCTCTAACGCTGCTGCACGTCGAGGATCAGATTGTCTTGCAGGCGCTCGCGAACGTAATCGCGAGGAAGGTTGAAGAGAAGCGGAAGCCGTTTGTTTATCAGTCTGTCTTCAGCAATATTCTTCAGTCTCGCCGTAACATCTTTTTCGTCAAGAACTGGCATCGGACGTACTGGGCGTTCTGTTCAAGAATTGAGCAGAACTACAAGGCAGGACTCTTGTGGGTGGCGGACTTCGATTTGGCGGCGTTTTACGACACCATTTCCCACGATCTGCTACTGAGGACAGCATTCCCGAGGCTTAAGAAGTCGAGCGAAGTCGATTGGATCTGTCGGTGTCTGAGCCAATGGACATCTCAGCGTCCCAGAGACTCAAAGGGTCACGGACTGCCTCAAGGACCCATCGCTTCAGATTTCTTGGCAGAAGTGTTTCTTCTGCCAATCGACCAGGCGATGAGAGGTATCGACGGATATATACGGTACGTCGACGACGTCCGCCTGTTCGGCGCAACTGAAACAGATGTTCGACGAGCAGTCCTCAAGCTGGAGATCGAGTGTCGGGAACGGGGCCTGATACCTCAGGTGGGCAAGTTCGCCATACACAAAGTGAGATCCCTCGAAGAAGCGCGAGGAATGCTCCCGAGCCTTGGAGAGCCAAAGGAATCAAATTCGCCGCGCATAGCGCCAACAACAGCTGAGAGATTGTTGCGACCTGCAATTGGAGGCCGCCCTCTGAGGGTTCTCGACAAAACCCGGCTTCGTTACGTACTTTTTCGTGCGAATCGGTCTTCGCGTATCCGCCGACTTGTCTGCTTGCTAGTGTCTCGGGCTCCTGAACATGTTGACGCCTTCGCCGCTTTTCTTTCGCAGTACGAATATCACCGGACCATTCGTGACTGCTGCCTTGCCACGCTGGCGACAACGCCCTACGAGTATGTTGCCGGAGAGATGTGGCACCTGCTAGCAAAGTTCTATGCGACAACGGGCGCCTTTACTGCCGCGGTTCGTCGCGAGCTCTTGTCAAAGGCCATCGCCACCCTAAAGGATAGGCACGCTGGACTCGCAGTGAAATGGGGCGCTGCTCATTTCCTCTCTGAGGCCGAGAACACCGATCGTCGCCGCTACACGCGCTTCCTTCGATATTGTGGGTTCCGGAAACTCTGGCCTGTCAGTTCCGGAAATTCTGGCCAGTTGATGTGAAGCCTCCGGTGACGTGGCATCGTCGAGCCCGAGGTGTGTGGTCCGGAGAGACGGTCCATCAAGTGTGAGCAGCCGGCCGCGCTCCAGGACGCGGTCGACGATCGCGAGAGCGAGGTCTTCGTCATGCAGCACGCGCCCCCACGCATTGAGCGGCTTGTTGGTCGTGAAGATCATCGTACGCTTGTGCCGGTGGCGATCGTTGACGACGTGGAAGAGCATGTTCGCGGCATCGGTGCCATAGGTAAGATACCCGACTTCGTCGACGACCAGCACGGCCGGGTGCGTGTACGTCGCCAGCCGCTCGGCGAGGTGGCCGCTGCGGAAGGCGCTCGACAGATCGTCGATGAGTTCAGCGGCGGTGACGAAGCGCGCCTCAAACCCGTTTTGAATCGCGCGATACGCAATGGCGATCGCCAGATGGGTTTTGCCACGTCCCGGTTTGCCGGTCAAGATCAGCGACTGGCCTTCGGTGACAAAGTCGGGCGACAACGCGGAGCCGAGCAGCGAGAGCCGTACGACGCTTTGATAGGTGAAGTCAAAGTCGTCGATGGTCTTGAGAAACGGGAAGTGCGCCCAGCGCGACACGCGCCCCAGGCGCGTCTGTTGGCGATGGGCAATCTCTTCGGCCAGGAGCAGCGACAGAAAGTCGCGACAGGACCAATCCTCGCGTTCGGCGCGGACCACGAGGTCCCGCCACACCCGTCGGGCATTGGCGAGATGCAACCGTTTGAAGCAGCCGTCCAGATCGAGGTCCGGGATCTTCATGACCGTCCTCCGTCGGCGGACGCGTGTGGCGCCGTGGCCGACGGCAGGTCGAGCCGAAGCTGCTCGTCAGGCGAAATCGACCCGCCAGGATGCCCCAGGACCGACGATCGATCGACCGCTGGACCTGCGCTATCCCCTGAAATCGGGGTCGGCAGGGTCACCGACGCGGCCAGGTAATGCCCGATGTACTCGGCGCCGATCACCTGTTCGTCGAGGCCGCGTGCGAAGGCGGCCCGCATCGCGTCGGGGCCGTACGTGGTGAGCCACCCATGAAGCCGCTCGACGTCGCGCACCCAGATCCGCGGGCGGCGATGAATCAATTCGGTCAAGTATGCCAACGCGGGTGCGCCCAGCTCGAGCAGGTGCTTGTTAGCGAACGCTGAAATACGGCCACGAGCGAACGTCTGAAAACCGGCCACTTCGGGTAGGGCTTCTGAG
>MELA01000100.1 GCA_001767495.1 Acidobacteria bacterium RIFCSPLOWO2_12_FULL_65_11
ACAGCTCGACGATCCATCCGCGTACCGCGGGCTGCCGCCAGACATCGCCGGCCTCGTCCATGCTGCGGTCAAGCAGTTCAGGCCGCAAGCGCAGCCGGCGACCGCTGCGATCATCAAACGAAAGATTGGCCAGCTGCGCGAGAGCGGCGTCGAGCTGATCGTCGGCACCGATGCGGGCCTCGCCGGGAATCCGCACAGCCAGGCGACGTGGCAAGAGCTCGACGTCTGGGTACGCGATCTCGGCATCGATCCGATGACCGCCATCGTCCGGGCGACGTCCGTTCCAGCGAAGTTGTTGGGGGTCGAGCGGGACTCGGGCACGATCGCCGAAGGCAAGTACGCGGATATCATCGCCGTCCGCGGCGATCCCCTGCGGCATATCGACGTTCTGCGAGACCCGGTCGTGGTGATCAGGCACGGCAAACGGTACAAGTAGCAATCAGCGGAAGCGCGCTCGGCTGGAGGGCTCATGAGACGAATGTCCAACGCTCTCTTGATCGTCGGAATCATCTGGAGCATGTCGGCACCGACTCCCTCTGCGCAATCCAACACGCTCAATCCGGAGGTGTTGAAGGACGGCGGTCCGGTGAGGTGAATGCTGTGTGAGTGGCGCGGGCTGGTTTCTCCTTTCCGGATCGAGGCCAGGCGACGTGCCGGCGACCCACCTCGTCGGCATGTCGCCTCGTTGATTGCGCTCTGAATAACGGAAGCATGATCGGATCGGGCGGGTAATGCGACCTCCTCGGAGACCGTCGGCTAGAGCGCGCGTATACTGAAGATCCCATGCTCATCAGGCGCCCTGCGGATATCCGGAGTTCCGAGATTACTGACAAGAACGTCTATCTGAACCGCCGCGCGTTTTTGCGCGCGGCTGGGGCGGCTGCGATGTCGGCACTCGGGACCAAGACACTGGAGGCGCAGCAGGCGGCTCCGCACGGACGCCAGCTGGAGAACGTCAGGAAGAGCCCGCTCAGCACGACCGAGAAGCTGAACACCTGGGGACACATCACCACCTACAACAATTTCGTCGAGTTCGGTCCCGACAAGGCGGATCCAGCCTTGAAGGCCTCGCGCATGAAGACGTCTCCGTGGACGATCTCCGTCGAAGGGGAGTGCGCCAAGCCGGGCGTCATGAACGTCGAGGACATCCTCAAGGGTCGGACGCTCGAGGAACGGATCTATCGCCTCCGCTGCGTCGAAGCGTGGTCGCTGGTGATTCCCTGGGTCGGATTCCCGCTGGCCGATTTCATCAAACAGGTCGAGCCAACGTCGAGAGCGAAGTTCATCGAGTTCACGACCCACTACGACCTCAAGCAGATGCCGGGAGCCTCGAGCCCCGCGTATCGCTGGCCCTACATTGACGGGCTGCGGATGGACGAGGCGATGCATCCGCTGACGATCCTCGCGGTTGGTCTCTACGGCGAAGTGCTGCCGAATCAGAACGGCGCGCCCATCCGACTGGTCGTGCCCTGGAAGTACGGCTTCAAGAGCGTCAAGTCGATCGTCAGAATCCGATTCGTCGAGCAACAGCCACGCACGCTCTGGACCCTGACCGCGCCCGACGAGTACGGCTTCTACGCCAACGTCAACCCCGAGGTCGACCATCCCCGCTGGAGCCAGGCCACCGAACGGCGTCTTCCGGAGTTTTTCATGCGGAAGACGGTGATCTTTAACGGCTACGCCGATCAGGTGGCGAGGCTTTACCGCAGCATGGATCTCAAGAAGAACTTCTAGGTGGCGCGTCGATCGGCTCGTTGAAATAGTCGACGGTACGGGCGATAGACCGGGCCGAAAGGAGACAGCCCCGCCTGAGGCCGGCCCTCGCCTCATCAATCTCGGAAAGACAGTCGTGCATAAAACGCATAATTCTTCTGGACAAAGACCGTTTGATCATTCAAGAATGTCGTGCTAATCGCTGTCGCTAGACTCAGGCCCACCAGGGAGGGCAGACCATGACTGTGTCGAGGAGAAGCATCGTAGCGGTCCTGTCAGCCGTTGCGCTCGGGGCCTCAGCCGCGCGCGCCTCGGCGGCGCCGTGCGACAGCCTGACGTCGCTGTCGCTGCCAAAGGAGATTATCGTCACGTCCGCGCAGGTCGTCGCCGCGGGCGCCTTCACCCTGCCGGCCCCGCCGGCGGGCAACGCGCCAAATTTCAGGGACGTTCCCGAGTTCTGCCGGGTGACGGCAACGGCGAAGCCGAGCGGCGATTCCAACATCGGGATCGAGGTCTGGCTGCCGGCTGCGGGCTGGAACGGCAAGTTCCAACCCGTCGGCAACGGCTTGTGGGGTGGCGCGTTCAACTATGCCGGCCTCGCCAACATGGTGCGCGCCGGTTACGCAACGGCCGGCAGCGACACGGGCCATTCGGGCGCCGGCGCGAGCTTCGCGCTTGGCCATCCTGAGAAGCTGAAAGATTTCGCCTACCGGGCGTTCCACGAGTCGATGATCGTCGCCCGGGCGGCAGTTCCCGCGTTCTACGGCAAACAGCCATCCCTGTCGCTCGTCGATCAGTGCGGGGGCGCCGGACGAACAGCGTTGGCCGAGGTGCAGCGGTATCCGGAGGAATTCGACGTCATCGCGGCCTCGGGCCTCGACACCGAATCGACGCGCCATGCCATGGGCCAACTGTGGGTATGGCAAGCGGCGCACAAGACACCGCAGAGCGCGATCCCGGCAGCGAAGCTGCCCGCGCTCCACCAGGCCGCGCTCGACGCGTGCGATGCCAACGACGGCCTCAAGGATGGAGTTATTGGGGATCCGCTCCACTGCAAGTTCGACCCGGGCGTGATCGAGTGCAAGGGGGCGGACGGGCCGACCTGCCTCACGTCCGCCCAGGTCGAGACCGCGCGGACGGTCTACACGCCCGTCACCAATCCGCGAACGAAGAAGGTACTCTTTGGCCCGCTGCTGCCGGGCGGGGAGTTGGGCTGGGGCCAGCAGACCGGCGATCAGCCATTCTCTTACGGCACCGATCTCTTCCGCTATCTCGTATTCAAGGATCCGACCTGGCACCCGGCCCAGCGCCCGGTCGATTTCGACAAGGACGCGGCGGTCGCCGATTCGGCCGAGAACCAGATCGTCAACGTCGATCCCGATCTCTCGAAGTTCATCACTCGCGGCGGCAAGCTGCTCTTCGTTGGCGGCTGGGCCGACGGGGCGATCGCGCCCGCGAGCAACACCGACTACTACGAAGCGGTGGTGAAGACAGTCGGCGCGAAGGCTCGCGACGCGGTCCGTCTCTTCATGGTGCCCGACATGGGCCACTGCCCGGCGGCTCCGAACGCGGCCAACGGCTACGCCATCGACACGCTCGGGCTCGTTGAGCAGTGGCGGACGACAGGGAAGGCGCCCGACTCCATCATCGTGAGTCACCGCACCAACGGCGTTGAGGATCGCAAGATGCTCGTCTGCAAGTATCCCGAGGTCGCCGTGTACAACGGCAGCGGCGATCCCAAGGCACCGGCCAGCTTCAGCTGCCGGGCGAGATAGAGTCGCTTGCTCTTCACTGAGCCTGACGGCCTCTGGGCTGGCGGGCATTTCACGTCTGGACCGTCACCATGACGAGTTATTCATGCACAGTAGGCAAGATAGGGCAGGGATGGCCGCCAAGGTCCAAAGACATTCACGGTCCGAAGACAGTCGTGTCTAACATGCATAATTCTTCTAGACAAAGACCGTTTGATCATGTATAGATATCGCGCTAGTGTCGTGTCCCTGAAGTTCGTTCGCAGAATCGGCCGACCTTGTCTAAGATGACATCGGCAGTTGCGGTCCAGACGAACGGCGTGCAGTGTGCGTTGTAGTGCGCGAGATACTCGTGAATGGCGGCTTCAAGGGCCGGCACGCTCTCGAAGGTACCACGACGAATCCGTCGGGTGGTGATGGTCGAGAAGAAGCGTTCCACTTGGTTGAGCCAGCTGGCACTGGTCGGCGTGAAATCCAAGTGATAGCGCGGGTGGCGCACAAACCAGCGGATGACCTTGGGCGCTTTGTGCGTCCGGTAGTTGTCCATGATCACGTGCACGTCGCGGTCTGGCGGCAGTTGGGCATCGACGCGTTCGAGAAATTTCAGAAACTCCTGATGGCGATGGCGCCGATGACACTGCCCGATCACTTTCCCGGTCGCGACTTCCAGAGCCGCGAACAGCGACGTCGTCCCGTGGCGAATGTAGTCATGGGTTTGGCGCGCCGGAATGCCGGGGCGCATCGGCAAGAGCGGGCGGGTGCGGTCCAGCGCCTGCACCTGGCTTTTTCCGTCCACCGACAAGACGATGGCGTGATCCGGGGGACAGAGGTACAGCCCCACGATGTCGCGCACTTTCTCGACAAACTGGGGATCGGCCGACAACTTGAACCAGTCGAGGCGATGCGACTGCAACCCAAACGTCTGCCAGATCCTCGAAATCGTGGCTCTGGACAGCCCGGCCACGTCAGCCAGGCTGCGCGTCGTCCACTGCGTGGCGTGCGCGGGCGGCCCTTCGAGCGTGCGGGTAATCACCTCGACGATCCGATCGTCCGTCGCTTTGCGTGGCGCGCCCGGGCGCGGCTCATCCGTCAAGCCCGGCAAGCGGCGGACGCGAAACCGCTCGCGCCATTTGCAGACGCTGTTGCTCGACGCCTGTACCCGTGCAGCGACGGCCCGGTTGGGGAGGCCCTCGGCACAGGCCAGCACGATGCGCGACCGCAGCGCCAGTCGCTGCGCCGTCTTCGGTCGCCGAGCCCATTGCTCCAACGTTTGGCGTTCCTCGTCAGTCAGCACGATCGGCTTGTGATGGCGTTTTCTCCGCATACCGCGGAGCGTACCCGGGCGGCGAGCCAAGTACAATGGATGGACGGCCGGCCCCATCCGCCCGATCTTCATGCTGCCGAGTCCCCCATTGGCCGGCGAGGTCGACCGCGACCGGAGGGTGCCATTCCGCATTACGGCGCCGCGGGGATCATGCGCCTCCCCACGCGGCTGCACATCACGTGGGAAGATGACGCGACGCTGAAGGTCGAAACCGACTTCGGCACGCAGACGCGTCGCTTCCGTTTCGGTGACCCACCTGCGCCCGCCCCTCCGAGCTGGCAGGGCACCTCGGTGGCGTCGTGGGATCTCGTTGCCCGTGGCAGGGCCGGCGGACTCAAGGTTGTGACCACGAACATGCGAATGGGCTACTTGCGGCGCAACGGCCCGCCGTACAGCGCCAAGGCCGTACTGACGGAGTTCTACGACGTCGTCAGAGAGCCGGATGGCACGCCATATCTGATCGTGATGGGGATCGTGGAGGATCCGACGTATCTGAATGGAACCGCGATGTCCAGCGCGCAGTTCAAGAAGCAGGCCGATGCGTCGGGTTGGAATCCCACTCCGTGCGCGGCCGGGTAGTCAACCCCTGTTGTGAGGAACGACAGCCAGTAAGCGTTCGACAAACCACGTATTGAAGCGACCGTGCCGATCCGGCAAGCTGTGACCGGGAGAGAATCGGCGAAGGTTGCGCGGCGGCCTGACGGCCGACCGTTTCGGCCCAGGCTTTTGGCGTGAGTTGGCCAATGAGGCGCTGCGGGTGCGTGGCGAGACGGACGAGGACATCCTTCAGGTACGCGAACGGCGGGACGTCGACGAGTTTGCAGCTCTGGACGATCGAATAGAGGAGCGCGGCACGACGGGCGCCCTCCAGACTGCCCGCGAAGAGCCAGTTCTTGCGACCGACCGCGACCACGCGGAGCTGGTTCTCGGCGCGGTTATTGTCGATGGCGAGGCGCCCGTCCTCGACGAACCGCTGCAGCACGGTCCACTGATTCGTCAGATAGCGGACGGCCTCGCCGAGGGGCGACTTCGGCAGGACGGCCCGTGCGAGGTCCAGCCGGACCGTGTCGATCTCACCGAGCAGGGGCAGGGACTGCTCCTGGCGCAGGAGCCGACGGGCCTCGACGCTCAGATCGGTGGCGGCCCGCTCGACCTGATACAGCTGCTGGATGCGCGCTACCATGAGCGCGGCCTGCGGATCCGTCATGAACGCTTCGACGAAGCGTCGCCGCGCATGCGCCCAGCACCCGATTTCGCGCACCCGTCCGCTCTGGTAGAGCCCGTCGTACCCGGCATAGGCGTCGGCTTGCAGTGCGCCGCGAAAGTCGGCGAGGATCTGCGCGGGTCCATCCCGTTCGTGCGTGGCGGTCGCGTCGAACACCACCTGCTGCCCGAGGGGATCGAGATAGGTCCAGAGCCGGCCTTTGAAACTGCCGCCGTGATCGCCCAGCACCGTGACGGACGTGTCATCCGTCTGGAGATAGGTCGCCGCCGTGATCTCGCGGCGCAACTGATCGCCAATCGGCGTCAAGGCCGTCGCGACATCCGCGACCCACCCACACAGGGTCGTGCGGGCCAGGTCGATCCCCTCGCGCGCGAAGATCCCTTCGAGCCGATACAGCGGCAGATGGTCGACGTATTTCGAGACGACGACGTGGGCGAGCAAGCCCTCGCCGGCCAGGGATTTCTCGACGGCTTGCGGCGGCGCCGGCGCCTCCACCACCCCGTCGTGACAGACGGGGCACGCGTACTTGGCGCGCACGGTTTCGATGACCACGAAACTCGCCGGCTGGTATTCGAGTTTCTCGGACACCGACTCCCCGATGCGCGTCTTGGCGTGGCCGCACGCGCATTGTTTGTCGGCGTCGGCCACATCCAGTTCGATGCGGTGACGCGGCAGGTGCGGCGGGAGGGGCCGCCGGCCTGTGGGGCGTCGCCGCTGATGTCCTCGCACCGGCGTCTCACCCGAGTCCATCTCCACCGGCTCGGACACCGGCCCCGGTTCGTTGGCGAGTTGCTCCAGGGCGAGCTGCAGCTGCCGCGGGTCGACGCGTTCGGATTTCTTCCCGAACATCCGCTGACACAGCACGTCCAGCTGATGGCGGAGCGACGCGTTTTCGTGCTGGACTTTGGTGAGCTCGTCGTGCAGCGTGGCAATCAGCGCGCGAGCGGTGGCGAGATCGACAACATCCGGCACCGCCCGCGCGTCAGACACAGGCGCATTTTACGCGACCTCGGATCGCCGTACAAGCGCACGTCACGCGACACGTTCGTACCACCGCCGCCGCCGCGTCTGCGCGACATCAATACCCGAGAGCCGGAGCGCCACATCGGTGCTCCGCATCTCGACCGGGCCGGGCGGCTCCTCCGTAGGCCAGGCAAAGGTGCCTTGCTCGAGTCGTTTGTAGAGGACCCAGAAGCCCGATCGATCCCACGCCAGTATCTTCCACCGATCGCCGCGCCGATTCCGAAACAAGAACAGAGGGCCGGAGAGCGGGTCCAGTGTGAAGCGCTCCCGGACGAGCGCCGACAAGCCATCGATCGATCGCCGCAGATCGGTCGCCCCTGTCGCCAGGTAAATCCGGACGGCGGGCGACAGCGTCAGCACGGCGATCGCAGGGCCGTGACGGCTGCCCGCACCAGATCCGCGGACGCGCCGGTCCGGATGTGCAGGCGCTCGCCCCCGCTCCACACGATCTCGATCACGGGGGCGTCAGATTCCGCAGCCAGGTGCACCAGTACGAACGTCGCCGGCCCTGGGTCCACCGGTTCGGTCCGCGGTTCGGCCGCCAGCTTGCGGCACCAATACCAAAAGGTCCACGCGGGGACGTGATGGCGCCGCGCGAAGCTCGCCCCCGACTCCCCACTCGCGCGCCACCGCATGACCAGGCGCGTCATGCGCGCCGGCGTCCGGTTGCTGCTCATTGCCGATCCTCCTGCACCAAGGATCCGCGAACGTCAGGCGCGGTTCAAGACGGGGTTTGTCGAACGCTTACGCCAGTCCCGTCCTAATCGAGAGGACCCGCTCGGCGGTCACCGACGGCGGCGGTAACTACAGGATCGAAAATCTGCGGCCCGGTTCGTACACGGTGACCTTCACGCTGACCGGCTTCAATACGGTCAAACGTGAGCGCGTCGAGCTGTCGGGCGCACAAACCGTCACGATCGGCGCCGAGCTGAAGGTCGGCGCCGTCGCGGAGACGATCACCGTCACCGGCGAGACGCCGATCGTCGACCTCCAGTCGACCACGAAGCAGACGGTGTTCAACCACGACCTGCTCGATGTGCTGCCGGTCTCTCGGACGGATGCGGGGCTGGGCGCGCTGGTGGTGGGTGCGAATATATCCGCCGCGAACGTCGGCGACGCGGCCCCCAACCCGCTCGTGGGGAAAATCGCCTCCGTACACGGCGTCGCCGACACGCGCATCATGGTCAACGGCGTGACCACGGCCACGTTGATGGGCAGTCAATCGAATGACATGTCGTTCAGAAACCCAATGGCCTCGCAGGAAGTCACGGTCGATACCGCCGCCGTGTCCGCCGACGGGGCGACGGGCGGCGCCCGCGTCAACTACATCCCGCGGGACGGCGGCAATTTCTTCAAGGCCACCCTCTTCGCCACCTACTCGAACGACTCGCTGCAGGGGGACAACTTCACCCAGCGCGTGAAGGATCTGGGCCTGCGTACGGCCAACTCGAACCGGCGGAGCTGGGACATCAATCCAGGAGCCGGCGGCCCCATCTTGAGAGACAAGTTGTGGTTCTGGGCGACCGGGCGGTCGCAAGTGGGCGACACCAATGTCGGCGGCACGTTTTTCAACCTGAACGCGAACAACCCGGCCGCGTGGACCTACGTGGCTGACACGAGCCGGCAGGGGTTCCAGACCGGCAGGTGGTGGGATGCGCAGGGGCGCCTCACCTGGCAGGTCAACAACAACAACAAGATCGCGGTCAGCTACGACCGACAGGGCTCACTCCAGAGGTACAACACCGTCTCAGCGACGGTATCGCCCGAGTCGGCCCTCAATCGGAACATGCCGGTCCAGAGCTTCTACCACGGCGAGTGGTCGTCGCCGCTCACCAACCGGTTGCTCGCCGAGGTCGTCGTCATAAACCGCCACGAGATCTGGGGCGTTTACGGCCATTCCCAGGAGTTCCAGACGGCTTCGTTGCTCTCCTCGATGATCCCGGTCGTCGCCCAGAACACTAATTTGCGGTACCACGGCGGCGACAGCTATGGACAATTTCCCGGCGCCGTTAACCGCACGTCGGTTCCGAGTACGGCCTATCGCGTCACGCTGTCGTACGTGACCGGCGCGCATTCGATCAAGGTCGGCTACAACGACCAGCAGGGCTACTTGCATCACGATTTAACTGCGTTCCAGCCGCTCGCGTATCGCGTCAACAATTCCGCGGCTGCTATCCCGAACCAGCTGACCGAGTACGCGTGGCCGCTGAAATTCAAGACCGACCTCGACCACGACTGGGGAATTTACGCGCAGGATCGCTGGACCATCAAGCGCGCGACGGTCACCTACGGTCTGCGCTGGGACTGATTCAAGACCAGCTACCCGGCGCAGCAAGCGATTCCGGGGCTGTTGTTCCCGACCCGCAACACGCAGTACCCGGGCCGCGACTTTATCAACTGGAAAGACCTGGAGCCTCGCCTCGGCCTGGTCTACGACGTGTTCGGCAACGGGAAAACCGCCGCACGCGTCACGGTCAACAAGTATATGAACGGCCTCGGGCTGAACGGACTGGCCACCGACGGCAACCCGGTGAACGCCATCGCGACGAGCACCACGCGAGCCTGGACCGACGGGAACGGGAACTACGTCCCGGATTGCAATCTGTTGGATGCAGCCTCGCAGAATAATCTGGCCACTGGCGGTGATCTCTGCGGTGCGATGAGCAACGCCGCGTTCCTGACCGGTGTGCCCCAGGCGTCGTTCTCGAACGACCTCCTCACCGGCTGGGGCCACCGCGGGTACAACTGGGAGTTCTCGGCGAGTGTGCAGCAGCAGATCACGCCGCGCGTCTCGGTCGACGTCGCGTACTTCCGGCGCGTCTTCGGCAACTTCCGGATCATCGATAACACGCTGACCGCGGCGAGCGACTACTCGCGGTACAGCGTCACGGCGCCGGTGGATTCGCGGCTGCCGGGCGGTGGCGGTTACACCGTCGGCGGGCTGTATGATGTGAACCCGAACAAGTTCGGCCAGGTGAGCAATTTGAACCAGCTGGACAGCGAGATCGACGCCAATCAATTTCAACACTGGAACGGGGTCGACTTCACGAGCCGCGTGCGGCTGCGGGACGGCCTGATTTCGGGCGGCGTCGCCACGGGCCGACAGACGACCGACAACTGCGAGGTCGCGGCCATCATTCCCGAGGTTTCTCTCACGGCGAGCCAGGACTTCTGCCATCAGGATCAGTCGATGCAGACGCAGGTCAAGTTCTTCGGCACGTACACCCTGCCGAGGATCGGGGTGCTCGTGGCCGCCACGTTCCAGAACATGCCCGGGCCACCGGTCACCGCGGCGGTGACTTATACCAATGCGCAGATTGCCCCGTCGCTCGGCCGCAACCTGAGCGGCAACGCGCCGAACGCCTCGATCAACGTCGTCAAGCCGCAGACGATGTACGGCGAGCGGCTGAACCAACTCGACCTGCGCTTTGGCAAGCTATTGCGGTTCAACAAGATCCGCATGACGCCCAGCCTCGATATCTACAACGCGCTCAATGGCGACACCGTGCTGACGGAGAGCAGTCAGTTCGCGAACTGGCGATACGCACAGTCCCTCCTGACCGCCCGATTCGTGAAGTTCTCGCTGCAGTTCGATTACTAGCGGAGCGAGTCTCTACGACCGGTCGCTTGTGCGGCCGGTCGTGTTGAGAGCAGGCTGAAGGAGACGCTATGTCCCGACGGTTATCGATGATCGTCAGCGCGGCCGTCATCGCCGCGCTTCCCAGCCGGGCGTTGGCCCAACGGCCGGCCGCATCAGCCGGCGTGGCAATCGAACACGTGACGGTGATCGATCCCGCCACCGGCGTTCGCGCCGTCGATCAGAACGTGGTGGTCCACGGAGCTCGAATCATGGCCGTCGGGCCCGCGGCCGCGGTCAAATCACCCGCAGGCGTACCGGTCGTTGACGGACGCGGGAAGTTTCTCATCCCTGGAATCTGGGACATGCACGCCCACCCATTCCATAACTTCCCGGCTCGTGTGCTGCCGGAAAGTTATG
>MELA01000101.1 GCA_001767495.1 Acidobacteria bacterium RIFCSPLOWO2_12_FULL_65_11
ATGACCTCGCCTTCCTTACTCTCGCGAGAATCGACGACCTTGTCGCCAAGATGACTGCAATACGGACATTTCAACTGAGCTCTCCAACATTTCCCAATTGCGCGCGGAGACCCCACCCCGCGCGCGCTGCCTCGCGCCTGCGCGCTCGACCTTCGGCTCGCTCAGGTCGACCCTGAACTTGGTCGAAGGGTCGGCGGCAGCTGCAGGCGCTAGCCGACCTTCACCCGCTGCGGCCGTCCTTTATCGTCGGCGGCATCCGCCGCTCCGGGCGCCGCATCGGCCCGATTGGCGAGCTGGCGCATGCCGGCCAGATTCAACCCGACTTGCGCGGCAAAATACAGGCCCAGCAGCAAAGACGGCCCAATCGTCAGTGCGTGAAGCACGATCGCCGCGCCCACCGCCTTGGCATCGGAGGCGCCGTAAAACGCCGTCACCCCGATACGAAACGCCTCGTGAAAGCCGCCGACGTATGCGGGAGTCGGCACCGCCACGCCAATGACGAGCAGCGCCATCAGAAGAAACGACCCCGCGAAGGGGATCCGCAGGTCAAAGGCCACCGCGACACCCCAGATGCCGAGGGCGATCGAGAGCCAGAGCGGGAACGACCACGCCATCGCCACAAGCAACCGGCCTGGCCGGCGAAGGGCGCCCAGTCCGGTCGCGAATTTCTCGGCGGTGCGGGCCACAAGCGCGGCCAGCGCTGAGGGCACTGCCTGCTCGATCCGCCGCACGGCCCGAGCCAGCCGCGCGGGATCCCCGGCGAGGACGAAGAGGATGACGAGCGCACCAAGCGACAGGGCCGCGGCTGTCGCGCCCGCCCACTTGACCCCGGACGAGACGGCCGGGTTGGCGTCGCTCCAGTCCCGCCCGAACACGAACACAAACGACGCGAGCAGCACGAGCACCGTCACCAGGTCGAGCAGCCGCTCCAGGATGATGGTCGCGAACGCCCCGGTCGCGCTCATCCGTTCGTGACGCGCCAGAAAGTACGGGCGAATGAATTCGCCCGCCCGCGCCGGCAGCAGGCTGCTGGCCGCAAAGCCCACGGCCGTCGCGCGAAACGCGTTGCCGAATCGGGTGTGACCGAGCGGCTCGAGCAGATACTGCCACCGAAACGCCCGAATCACGAGGTTGGCGAACATCGTCAGCAACGAGAACGCGAGCCATTCGGGGCGGGCGCGGACGATCTCTCGCGTCACTCCGCGCAGGTCCACGTTGTACAGAAACACGCCGAGGAGGGCTGCCGCCACCAGGAGCACGACAACGGTCCGAACTTGCGATCGCATGGCAGGATGAGTTCCGTCTACTATACCGCCACCGTCCGCCTGACCGCCTTCGCCCAAGGCTCCGGCGCGTCCGCCGAAGCTGTCGCAGCGGAGGGCGGACGCGGCGGCATGTCCCCCCAACATGTTGTCCTTGTCAGCCGGATGGCGGTCCCTGTAAGATGCGAGGCTCTTACGGCACGAGGACTGCAGTTGCCGCTCGCCTCACCCGTCCTTTGCACCACGCTCGCCGGCCGCGCGCCCGATCGCCAGGGTAAGGTGCGAGATCTCTACGAGTTTGACGACTGCCTGCTCATTGTCGCGACCGACCGCATCTCGGCCTTCGACTACGTCCTCGGATCGGGCATCCCGGACAAGGGGAAAGTCCTCACGCAGATCTCGGCCTTCTGGTTCGAGCGCACGCGCTCGGTTGTGGCCAACCACATGCTGTCGATCGACCCGACCGCCTTTCCGCCGCCCGCAGCGGCGGACGCCGGCTGGTTGAGCGGCCGCTCGATGCTCGTCCGGCGGACCGAACCGCTGCCGATTGAGTGCGTCGCCCGCGGGTATGTATCGGGGGCGGCGTGGAAGGACTACGTGACGACCGGCGAGGTCTGCGGCATCCGCCTGCCGCCGCGGCTGCGCGAATCGGACAAGCTGCCGCAGCCGATCTTCACGCCCGCCACCAAGGCGCAGGCCGGACACGACCTCAACATCAGTGAGGCGCAGGCGGCCGATCTTGTGGGCCCGCGCGTGCTCACCCGCGTCCGCGAACTCACGCTTCGGCTCTACGCCGAAGGCGCCGCGCACGCCGAGTCGCACGGCATCCTGGTCGCCGATACCAAGTTTGAATTCGGCCTCCTCGCCGGCGACGGCCCGCCCGAAGACCGGCTGCTCTTGATCGACGAAGTGCTGACGCCCGACTCGTCGCGCTTCTGGCCGCTCCAGGGCTACCAACCCGGCGGCGCGCAACCGAGCTTCGACAAGCAGTTCGTGCGGGACTACCTCGAGCGCATACGCTGGAATAAGCAACCGCCCGTGCCGTCACTACCCGACGATGTGGTGGCGAAGACGCGGGAGAAGTACCTCGAGGCGTTCACGCGCCTGACAGGCCGCCAATTGCAGTGATCGGCGCGAGCACAGCCCTGAGCCGTTGCGAGGCGCGAAGCCGCCGGGCAACGGCGCCGGGGGGTGGGGCTCCGGCGCGAGTAAGACCAAATGATTAGCGACAGGCTGGAGAAGCTCGTGGAGGAAATGGTCGACCGGGGCGTCCGCTTCGAAGACGCGACTCGCGAATTCGAAAAGCGCTTCATCACGCGCGTCCTCGGATCGTGCGACGGCAGCCTCACCAAGGCCGCCGACACCCTGGGCATCCACCGCAACACGCTCAGCCGCAAGATGGCCGAACACAAGCTCCGTCGGCGCACGTGACGCGCGACATCCCGACCCTTTTTCGACCCGCTGGCACGGGAGTGGTCGAGTTTCAACTGGAGTCCTATCCGCTGGCACTCGCCCGTTGACACTGCTAATCGGTGACATATAATTAGCACTCGGCTCGGGCGACTGCTAACCGCCCGCACGGAGCGATCTTCAGGTCATCCGGAAAGATTTCCACACTTACGCCAGACGGAGCACAAAGCATGAACGTCAGACCACTGCACGACCGAATCATTGTTCAGCGCCTCGACGAAGGCGAACAGCGCATTGGGGGGATCATCATTCCCGACAGCGCCAAGGAAAAGCCGCAGCAGGGCAAGGTCATCGCCGCCGGCAACGGCAAGGTCAAAGACGATGGCAAGCGCATCCCGCTCGACGTGAAAGCTGGCGACCTCATCCTGTTCGGCAAGTACTCCGGCCAGGAAATCAAGCTGGACGGCGAAGAGTACCTCATCCTGCGCGAAGACGAAGTCTTGGCCATCATCGAAGGCGCCAGCGAGAAGAAAAAGAAGTAGGGGCCGGTCTTCAGACCGGCCCGCGCCGGCGACCAGCCACGTGTCGGCACGCCTTGAACAGCGTGCCCTACAGGTAACAGGAGATAAAGGCAATGGCAAAGCAGATTGTGTACGGCGAGCAGTCACGGCAGGCCGTGCTGCGCGGCGTCAACCAACTGGCCGATGCGGTCAAGGTCACGCTGGGCCCGAAGGGACGCAACGTCGTTCTCGACAAGAAGTTCGGATCGCCCACCATCACCAAGGACGGCGTGACGGTCGCCAAGGAAATCGACCTCAAGGATCCGCTGGAGAACATGGGCGCGCAGATGGTGCGTGAGGTCGCGAGCAAGACCTCGGACACGGCGGGCGACGGGACCACCACCGCCACCGTGCTGGCGCAGGCGATCTACCGGGAAGGTGCGAAGAACGTCGTCGCCGGCGCGAACCCGATGGATATCAAGCGCGGCATTGAAAAGGCCGTCGACGCGATTACCGCCGAACTCAAGAAGATGAAGAAGGACGTCAGCGGGAACATGGTCGCCCAGGTCGGCACCATCTCGGCCAACAACGACGAGACCATCGGCAAGATCATCGCCGAGGCGATGGACAAGGTCGGCAAAGACGGCGTCATCACCGTCGAAGAGGCCAAGACGCTCGAGACGTCGCTTGAAGTCGTCGAAGGCATGCAATTCGACCGCGGCTATTTGTCGCCGTATTTCGTCACCGATCCCGAGCGCATGGAGTGCGTGCTCGAGAACCCGGTCATCCTGATTCACGAGAAGAAGATCAGCTCGATGAAGGACCTGCTCCCGGTGCTCGAGCAGGTGGCGCGGCTGGGCCGGCCGCTGCTCATCATTGCGGAAGACATCGAGGGCGAAGCCCTGGCCACACTTGTGGTCAATAAGCTGCGCGGGACGCTGCAGGCCTCCGCGGTCAAGGCGCCCGGCTTCGGCGATCGCCGCAAGGCCATGCTTGAGGACATCGCCATCCTCACCAACGGGCGCGCCATCACCGAGGATCTCGGCATCAAACTCGAGTCCATCAAGCTCGAAGACCTGGGCAAGGCCAAGAAGGTCACCATCGACAAGGACAACACGACGATTGTCGAGGGCGCCGGCTCTTCGGCCGCCATCGAAGGCCGCGTCAGGCAGATCCGTGCGCAGGTCGAGGACACCACCTCCGACTACGACCGTGAGAAGCTCCAGGAGCGGCTCGCCAAGCTCGTCGGCGGCGTCGCGGTCATCAAGGTTGGCGCGGCGACCGAGACGGAAATGAAGGAAAAGAAAGCCCGTGTCGAGGACGCCATGCACGCGACCAAGGCCGCCGTCGAGGAAGGCATCGTGGCGGGGGGCGGCGTGGCACTCCTTCGCGCGTCGAAGGTCCTCGCGACCCTGAAACTTGGCGGCGATCAGCAGATCGGCGTCAACATCGTGACGCGCGCCATTGAGGAGCCGCTGCGCTGGATCGCGACCAACGCGGGCCACGAGGGCTCGATTGTCGTGCAGAAGGTCCGCGAGATGGGGCCTGATGAAGGGTTCAATGCGTTGACCGACACGTACGAGAACCTGGTCAAGGCCGGCGTCATCGACCCGGTGAAAGTCGTGCGCTCAGCGCTCCAGAACGCCTCGTCGATCGCGTCGCTGCTGCTCACGACCGAGGCGCTCATTTGCGAGATTCCGGAAGAGAAGAAGGAACCCGCGATGCCGCCCGGCGGTGGAGGCATGGGTGGGATGTACTGAAGTGAAAAGTCAAGCGAGAGTTGGAAGTTAGAACTGAATAATAGAACGAACAAAGGCCCGGGAGGAGAGATCCTCGCCGGGCCTTTCTCTTGTTCCTTCAGTTCTCAGTTCTCGCTTCTCAGCTCATCTGAGCGTGAACTCCATCTCGTAGGTGGCGAGCACGGCAACTGGTTCACCTCGCAGCCTTCCCGGCTCGAACCGGCATTTCTTGAGAGCTTTGATCGCTTCCTGATCGAGGCCGAAGGTCCGATCGAGAGATCGAATCACTTTGACATCGCCGACGCTGCCGTCTGGAAGGATGACGAATTCCAGCGTCACGATGCCCTGCACCTTCGCGCGCATCGCGTCGGAGGTGTACTGAGGCTTAGGCGGGAGAACCAAGCGAGGCATCGAGACACCATTGCCGGGGCGATAGACGCCGCCGCCCGTGCCACCGCCCGAGCCGGGACCCAGACCGGATCCAGTTCCTGGCCCAACGCCCGTGCCGGCGCCGGTACCCGCACCACCCCCGCTGCCCGACCCGAGCGACAGCGTCGAGAGACCGGGCAGCGCTTCGATTGCTCCAGGAAGCGACAGTTGCGCATCCGCGAGGCTCGTGGCCGGGATGTTCAGCTGTTCCAACGGATTCTCCAGCTTGGCCTGTTGCGGCACTTCCAGTTGCGGCGGTTTCTCGACCTGCACTGTGAGCTTGTCTTTGCCCGGCGCCTCGGCTTTGCGCGGAGGCTCCTTCATGCGATTGCCGCCTCCCCCGCCGCCCCCGCCAGGGCCAGGATCGCTCAGCCAGATAATGTTGGAGTTGTCGAGTTCCGGGAGGAACTCCCTGACGCCCGGATCATACGAACCGTACCGAATCGCAAACACAATGGCCGTAATGAAGAGGATGTGGTACGCGAGCGACGCCGCAGCCGCCGGCCCGATATGCTTCTGCGGCTGCTCGAAGAGAAACGACAACTCGGCTGGATGTGCGCCCTCGATGCGCACCTCGAGGTGCCCTGCGGAGGCATTGACGCGGAGCCGCTCGGCCTGGCTGGTTTCGTTCATTGGAGCCGGTCGCTCAAGTCGTCGAAGTATTCTCGCGCACGGTGCGCCGCGGCCGCAACCGCAAAAAGGGTGCCCGCAGAACTGCGTGTCTTTGCTACGACGACGAACGCGCCCGATCGACCGGGGTGTCTAGACGCGGCCGATCCATGCTCCGATGGCAGCGTTGCCACCGCCGTACGAATGGAGGATGGCCAGGGCGTCCGCGGCTCGTGGCTCACTCTGGATACCGACCAGCACACCCCCCCGCCCGGCGAGCACTTCGAAGATCCGCCCGTCGTGCGGCTGGTACCCCACGCGCCGCATCGCCCCCGCCAGCCCGAGCTTCAGAAGATCACGACGCGCGCCCTGCAGCGCCTCGATGAGCGAGCCGCGGGCGAGAACGGCGCCGACTGCAGCCAGCTCGAGCCGGTCGCCAGCCGCCCCCAGCGTACGCTCAATGAGTCCGGCCACCTCGGCGCTCTCCTTCGCGAGGATCGTCAGAGACTTCGGGGGAAAGCCCGCCTGTTTCAGTGCATCGACACCCTTCTGCGCCCACGCGACATCTTGAAAGACTCCCACGGTGAAATGGCCGGTATCGACCTCGATCATGCCCGTAATGTATCACTTGAAGGGGGCCCCACGCGCCGGCAGGAATAATGGTACAATCTGGGCCGACCGTTAGAAACAGTAAGGAGTTCCCCATGGCTCGACTTGGACTGCCAGAGCTGCTGATTATCCTGGCGATTGTCTTCATCATCTTCGGGGCGAGTCGCCTGCCCGGCCTCGGTCGCGGCATCGGGAGCGCCATCAAGAATTTCAAGGACGAGATGAAGGACAAGTCGGCTTCGGCCGAAGCGAAAGACAAGTCCCAGGGCTAGGCTTTTCGTTCGACCTTTTACCGTCTCCTTTTTCTCTTCTTCCTTTCCCTCCGGCCGGGCCTTTGATTCGGCCGGCCTTGCAGCCTGGGTCGAACGCGCGTGCGCCGCGGCCCGACGTGGCCGTCGCGCACGCGATCGAGAATCTCCACCAGCCCGAGATCGATCTGCCGTACGTCGAGATTGACGCGAACGACCTGGATCGTGACCTTGTCGCCCAATCGGTACACCTTCTTGGTGTTCTCGCCGCGCAGGAGATGCGCGCCCTCGACGAACCGATAGTAGTCGTCGGCCATCGTCGACACGTGCACGAGCCCTTCGACGAAGTGCTCGACGAGCTCGACGAACAGGCCGAAGGCCGCGACGCCGGTGATGTAACCCTCGAACTCGTCGCCGACCTTGTCGGCCATGAATTTCACTTTCTTCCACTGGAGAAGCTCGCGCTCCGCTTCGTCCGCGCGCCGCTCCATCTCGGAGGTGTGCCGGGCCACCTCGGGCAGCTCGTCGGTCCATTCTTCGCGCATCTCGTCGGTCAACGACCCGTGCCGCAGCGCTCTCAGGGCGCGATGCACGACGAGGTCTGGGTAGCGGCGAATGGGCGACGTGAAGTGCGTATAGCTCGACGCGGCCAGTCCGAAGTGTCCGAGGTTTTCGGCCGCATATCGCGCCTTCTGCATGGTGCGCAGCATGAGAAACGCAATCGGCTTCTCCTCGGGTTTTCCGTGAACGCGCTCGACGAGCTTCTGGAAATGGCGCGGGCGGAGGGCGGTCAGCGGCGCCGCGAGGCTGTAGCCGAAGCCCGAGATGAACTCTTCGAACTTCTCGACTTTAAGAATGTCCGGCTCTTCATGAATCCGATAGAGGGCCGGTGCGCCCTCGGCGTCGAGGTGCGACGCCACGGTTTCGTTAGCCAGGAGCATGAACTCTTCAATCAACCGGTGCGCGACGTTGCGCCGGAGCGCAATGATCGCTTCAACCACCCCGCCTTCATCGACCACGACCTCGGCCTCGTTCAGATCGAAGTCGATCGATCCCCGTCGGCGCCGTGCGTCGTGCAGGATCTGAAACAACTCGTGCATCAAGTCGAACATGGGCACGAGCGAGACGTACTGCGTCATCAGATCCGGGTCGCGGTCTGTGAGGATGCCGTTGACGGCCGTGTACGTCATTCGCTCGTTGCTGTTGATGACACCGTCGTGAACCTCGTGACGGATGACGCGCCCCTGCCGGTCGATCTCCATCAGACACGACTGGACCAGGCGATCGACGTGCGGGTTGAGGCTGCAGAGCCCGGTGGCCAGTTCCGAGGGGAACATGTGCACCGCGCGCTCGGGAAAGTACACCGACGTCGCGCGCTCGTAGGCTTCCCTGTCGAGGGCGCTCCCTTCCTGGACGTAATGCGACACATCGGCGATGTGCACCCCAAGCCAGAAGTGGCCGTCGGGCAGTTTCTCGATCGTGATTGCATCGTCGAAGTCGCGGGCGTGCTCGCCGTCGATCGTCACGGTCAGATGGCCGCGAAAATCCGTGCGCCCGTGGAGATCCCGATCCGATACGGCGGACCCGAGCCGGACCGCCTCGGCCACCGTGTCGGCCGAGTGCTCGTCGGGAATGCCGTGCTTGCGAATGATGATCTCAGTGTCCACGCCGGGCGCGTCGATATCGCCAAGCACGTCGGTGACGCGACCGATCGCGCCGCGGGTCGAGGTCGGCCACTGCGTCAGTTCTACGATCACCATGTCGCCGGGTGACGCACCGCCCTCCTGCCCGGCCGGAATCACGATGTCTATCAGCACGCGCCGGTCGAACGGTGCCACAAACCCCATACCGGTGGCGCGCGACCCTCGTCGGGCCGATTCCCTCGACTCCACTCGGGACAAGTCGCCCCGATCGTAGCGGCCGACGATCCGCTCGTTGGCGCGTTCGAGAATCCGGATGACGCGGCCCTCGGCACGACCGCCTTCCTTCACCCGCTCGATTCGGACGACCACCCGATCGCCGTGCATGGACTCGTTGAGATGCGGGCCAGCGACGTAGATATCGCCCCCCGCCTCGAGCGGCCGCTCTGGCGTGACGAACCCGTACCCGCCCGGATGGGTCTGCAGTCGGCCAACAAAGAGATCCATCTTCTCTGGAAGTCCGAAGCGATGTCCGCGAATCTCAATGAGCTCGCCGGAAGCGACCAGGGACTTGATCTGGCGCTTGAACGACGTGCGCTCGTCACGCGGGATCTTCAGGACTTGAAGGAGCTCGCGCATGCCGGCAGGGTGGTGCACACGCTCACGCATCAGAGACAGGACGTGGTCACGGGAGAATATTTTCATTGTAGGATTGCAGGATTGCAGAATTGCAGGAAGTAAAAGGAGCGGGTCACGCCAACAGCACGACTTGCAGATCGCCGACGTTGGTGTCGGTGGGCCCGGTGTGGATGAGGTCGCCCGTTGCGGCGAAGAACGCGTAAGCATTGTTGTCAGCGAGATACCGGGCGGGGCTTTCCAGTCCAGCCGAACGAGCTCGATCGAGCGTCGCCGGGTCGGCGAGCGCACCGGCCGCATCCGTCGGACCGTCGACACCGTCCGTGCCGATGCTCGCGAGCGCCGCTGAAGCGCCCAGCATCTCCATGAGCGGGAGCGCCGCGAGGACGAATTCCTGATTGCGTCCTCCGCTTCCGCGCCCGGCGACCCGCACGGTCGTCTCGCCAGCCGATACCACACACAGTGGTCGCGGTAGATTTATCGCGCGGGCGGCGATCGCGCTCACGTGACGGCGCGCGGCCACCCGCGACTCGCCCACCACAGGCGCCTCAATCGTCACGACATGGTACCCGCGGCACTGCGCGGCGGCGACCACGCCCTCGATGGCGTCGCGCCGGGTGCCAATGACGCAGGTCCTCGCCCGCGCGAGACGGGGATCGCCCGGCTTGGGCGTCTCGGCAGCCCGACCGGCCGCGCCACCTTCGAGATGACCAATCACGGCCGAAGGATACGCGTCCAGGCCGTCGTGTGTCCCCAAGACATCGAGTGCATCCTGGTACGTGCTCGAATCGTGAACCGTCGGCCCGGACGCGATCACGCTGGGATCGTCGCCGACCACATCCGAGATCGCATATGCGAGGCATCGGCCACCGGCTCGCACCGCCAGCCATCCGGCTTTGATCGCGGACAGGTGCTTCCGCACCGTGTTCAGAGCGTGAATATCGGCGCCGGCCATGAGCAGCCGTTCCGTTACGCGACGCTTGTCGTCGAGTGTCAGACCGTCGGCAGGGACCGTCAGAAGGGCCGACGTCCCACCCGACAACAGAACCAGCAGCGTCTCATCTGCTTCGAGCGCCTCGGCCAGGGCCAGCGCTTTCCGGCCAGCTCTCTCGCTTTCAGCATCTGGCAGGGGATGCCCAGCCGCGATGGATTCAAAGCCGCCGATGCTCATGCCGGACCCGACAGAGTCCGGCCTACAGACGAGCAAGCCCGCACGAATCTGCGAGCCAAGACGTTCGGCCGCCACGCGAGCCATCGCTCGCGACGCCTTGCCGGCCGCCACGACCACTACGGTGCCGTCGAGCGGGCGTTGGGCGTCGAACGCACGCCGCAAGAGCGCGCTGGCGTCGGCAGCGCGAAGCCCTGCCCGGACAATGGCGAGGACGTCTACGCGGAGACTGGTGTGGGCGGCTGTCAGTGGGTCTGCTTGGGATCGGACCAGGCGGAGAGTCCGGTCACGACGTCGAATTTCTTGAGGAGCGAACTCACGAGCTGTGGGGCGTTGTCTTTCGAGGAGAGATGCTCAAGGTCGGAGATGATTCGCGCCAGCGCGGCTTCGGCGTCCGTAATGGCGCTCTCTGAATAATACTGTCGCTGCGCCCGCAGACAGCGGCGGTGCTTCAAGAACTCTTCTCGGTAAAACTCGATAATCGGATGCTGGGTGCTGATCGGCCTGGAGTCGGTCGCGAAGCTGGGCATGCAGACCCTCGAGACTGAATTATCGGCGGCGAACATCTCAGTGTAGTGCCGCCGCAAAACTGGTGTCAAGATTCCGTAACAGCCCGGATCGAGCCAGCCGACTATCGACGCCAGGTCGCCACCAGTCCGCCGGCGCATCCCACGGCCATCCCACCGACAACAAGCGAGGCCGAGAGCGCCGCCGGCAAGAAACGAACCGCCGAGAGATTGATGGCCGTCGCGAGCGGCACCAGATACTCGGCGCGCAGCGCCACAAACGCGGCCCAGAGCGCCGCGAGAGCCACCAGGGCTCCCAGGCCTCCTTGCAGCACGCCCTCCACCACGAACGGACCGCGAAGATAGGCTTGCGGGGCCCCAACCAGCTGCATAATCTCGACTTCGTCGCGCCTGGCGTGCAACGCCAGACGCACAACGTTGGCCACGGTCAGCGCGGCGGCGATCGTCAACACTGACCCGAGCACCCACCCGACATCACGAATGACGACGATAGCCGACAGCAGTCGGTCGAGCCATTGGCGGTCGTAGCGGACGTCGGCCACACCTGGCAACAGCCGAAGCTTCGCGCCGAGACTGTCGGCGGCGACGGCCGACGCCGCAGGACCGGATCGCAGCCGAACCTCGTAGGACGCCGGCAGGGGGTTCTCGCCTAACGCATCGATCGAGGTGCCGAGGTCGCCGAATGTCTGCTTGAAGCGCACGAGCGCGTCAGCCTTCGAGACGTACTCGTGGGCGGCCACGAGGTCGCCAGGCGCGAGATCCGCCTCGATGGCCTGCCGCTCGGCCCCGGTGACGTCGTCCTGCAGGTACACGGAGAGTTCCGCTGCGTTGCTCCACTCAGCGCCCAAGCGTTCGAGGTTGGTTGTCACGAGCAGGAATCCGCCGAGGACGAAGAGCGCCAGCGCGATGGTGCCCGTCGAGAGGAGCCCCGAGTGCCGGCCGCGCCACAGGCTCGCCACCGCCTCCTCACACGAGTACCGCAGCGCGCGCATCAGGCGACCTCCACGACGCGCCCATGGTCCAGGGTGATGGCGCGCCGCCCGACGCGGCGGATGAGTTCTCGGTCGTGCGTCGCCACTACGACGGTCGTGCCACGCGCGTTGGCCTCGCGAAACAGGTTCATGATTTCCAGCGCCAGGTCGGGATCGAGGTTGCCGGTTGGTTCGTCGGCCAGCACGATCTGGGGATCGTTGACGAGCGCGCGGGCGATGGCGATGCGCTGCTGCTCGCCGCCCGAGAGCTCTTCGGGAAGCGCGTTCATCCGATGCTGCAACCCGACCCACTTGAGCGCCTGGAAGGTCTTGCGCTGCTGCACTGCGACGGGCACGCCGAGCACGCGCATGACGAACGCGACGTTCTGAAACACGGTAAAGCGGGGGACAAGCCGGAAGTCCTGAAACACGAAGCCGACGCTGCGTCGATACGACTGCACCTGTGAAGACCGGAGGGTCCTGAGATCGCGGCCGGCCACCATCAGATCGCCCTCACTCGGCAGCTCCTCGCGCAGGAGCAGCTTGAGAAACGTCGACTTGCCGGCGCCACTGGGTCCCGTGAGGAACAGGAACTCGCCCTTCTCGATGGTGAGCGAGAGATCGCGCAGCGCATAGACACCGCGGTTGTAGAGCTTGGAGAGATGGGCCGCCTCGATCACAGGGCCTCGAGCGCACGCTTCAGCAGTTGGCTGACGCGCGCGGGATTCACCTTGCCACTGGCCGCCTTCATGACCTGGCCGACGAGGAATCCAAAAGTCGCGGCCCTGCCCCGGCGATACTGCGCGACCGCGTCGCCGTTGTTCGCGAGCACTTCCCTAATCAACGCGTCGATGCGCGACTCGTCGTCGATCTGCGCGAGGCCTTCAGCCCGGACAATCTCGGCGGCATCCCGCACCGATTGGAACATCTTCTCGAACACATCCTTCGCCATCGAACTGTTGATGGTCCCCGCCTCGACGAGCCGAATCAGGCCCGCCAGCCGCTCGGGCCCGAGGCGTTCGCGCAGCTGTGCGACGTCGTAGCCCTCTTCGTTCATCTTGGCGCGCACGGCGCCGAGCAACCAGTTCTTCGTTGCCCGCGCGGTCGCGCCGCTCTTGACCGTTTCCTCGAAGTACACGTCGAGGCCCGGCGCCACGCGTGTCAGCGTCACAACCTCCTCGCGCGTCAAGCCGTGAGTGGTCATGAGGTGGCGGCGGCGCAAGGCCGGCAGGTCCGGCAGGTCGGCCTGGAGCGTCCGCACGCGCGCGGCATCAACAACGAGCGGCGGCAAGTCGGGCTCGGGAAAGTACCGGTAATCGTGAGCTTCCTCTTTACTGCGCATCGAGACGGTCCGCCTCGCCGATCCGTTCCAGAGCCGCGTTTCCTGTATCAATCGTTCACCAGACGTGAGGACGTCGATCTGCCGTCGACACTCGAAGTCGATCGCGTCCTCGAGGAACCGGAACGAGTTGAGGTTCTTGATCTCGACCTTCGTCCCCAAGCGTTGGCTTCCCACCGGACGGACCGAGACGTTGGCGTCGCAGCGCAGGCTGCCCTCCTCCATGTTGCCGTCGTTGGCAGAAATGGCAACAAGTAATTCCCGCAGATACGCGAACAATGCTGCGGCGTACCGGGCCGCACCCTCGCCGTGGAAGTCCGGCTCAGTGACGATCTCGACGAGCGGCACTCCGGCACGATTCAGATCGACGTAGCTTCTGCGGGCCGAATCCGCAAATCCTTCGTGCAGGAGCTTCCCCGCGTCTTCTTCCAGGTGAAGGCGTCTGATGCGAACGTCATACGGGGGTGCCCAGTAGTCACTGTCGGCTGGTACGAGACCATCGGTCGCCAGTGGCTGCTCGTATTGCGAGATCTGGTAGCCCTTCGGCAGATCCGGGTAAAAGTAGTTCTTTCGTGCGAAGACTGACGTCTCGTGAACGGTACAGCCAAGCGCAAGCGCTGCACGGACGGCGTGGCTGACGGCACCGCGGTTGATGACCGGCAGGGCGCCCGGCAGCCCGAGACACACGGGACAGACGTGCGCGTTGGGGGGAGCGCCGAATACGGCACTGCAGCCGCAGAACATTTTCGACGCGGTCAGAAGCTGCGCATGGATCTCCAGTCCGATGACGGGCTCGTAATCCATGGTGCTGGTGGCTGGCCAGTCACCAGCCACGCGTCACCGATTCATCAGGCGCGTGGTCCGGCGGCACGAATCTCTGGCGTCACGCCGGATTCAAACGCCTGGAAGTTCTCGACAAACATGCGGGCCAGCTTCGCCGCCTGCTCGTCGTACTGGGCCGCGTTCGACCAGGTGTTGCGAGGCTTCAGCACGTCAGGGGGCACATCGGGGCAACTGGTCGGCACATCGACGTTGAACGCCTTGTCCCGCTCGTACGCGACCGTGTCCAGCGCGCCGGACAGCGCCGCCCGGATCATCGCCCGCGTGTGGGCGATCTTCATCCGCCGGCCGGTGCCGTACGGCCCGCCGGTCCACCCGGTGTTGACGAGCCACACACGAGCCTTGTGTGTCGCAATGCGCTCGCCGAGCATCGTGGCATAGCGACCGGGCACGAGCGGCAGGAACGGCGATCCGAAGCACGTGCTGAACGTGGCTTTCGGCTCCGTCACGCCCTTCTCGGTACCGGCGACCTTGGCCGTGTAGCCGGACAGGAAGTGGTACATCGCGGCTTCAGGCGTCAGGCGGGAAATCGGCGGCAGGACACCGAAGGCGTCGGCCGTCAGCATCACCACGTTCTGGGGATGCCCGCCCTGTCCGGAGGGCTCCGCGTTGTCGATGAACGAGATGGGATAGGCCGCACGCGTGTTCTCGGTGAACCGATCGTCATCCAGATCGAGCACGCGTGTCTCGGGATCCACCACCACGTTCTCCAAGACCGTGCCGAAGCGACGCGTCGTTGCATAGATCTGCGGCTCGGCTTCGGCCGACAGGCGAATGGTCTTCGCGTAACACCCGCCCTCGAAGTTGAACACGCCGCGCTCGCTCCACCCGTGCTCATCGTCGCCGATGAGCTGCCGCTCGGGGTCGCTCGACAGCGTCGTCTTGCCGGTTCCCGACAGACCAAAGAACAGAGCGACATCGCCCTTGGGCCCGATATTGGCCGAGCAGTGCATCGAGAGCACGTTCTGCATCGGCAGGATGTAGTTCAAGATCGTGAAAATGGACTTCTTGATCTCGCCCGCGTAGCTCGTCCCGCCGATGAGGACGAGCCTCTTCCCAAAATTAACCGCAATCACCACTTCGGACCGTGTCCCGTGGCGCGCCGGGTCGGCATGGAATCTCGGCGAGTCGATGACGGTGAACTGGGGCACGTGCGGAACCGACGGCGTCGCATCGACGATAAAGAGGTTGCGGGCGAACAGGTTGTGCCAGGCGTACTCGGTGATGACGCGGATGGGGATCCGGTACTTCGGGTCGGCGCCCGCGTAGCAGTCTTGAACGAACAGTTCCTTGCCGGCGAGCGACTTGATCAGATCGCGGTGGAGGGCATCGAAGCGCGCCTGATCCATGGGCTGGTTCACCTTCCCCCACCACACGCTGGCTTCGCTCGAGCTCTCACGGACGACGAACTTGTCATTCGGGGACCGGCCCGTGTGCTGGCCGGTGCGGCACAGCAGCGGCCCGTCGGCCGCAATCACCCCCTCCTCGCGCCGAACGGCTTCCTCGTACAGCGCGGGCGTCGACAGGTTCCACTTGACGCGCTCGGTCTGAATCCCCTCCTGCTCCAGACCACGACCTCGCTCAACTTCAGTACTCATGCACGGCTCCTAAGATGCGTCTTAAGGTATGAAAGCGCAGCAACATACGCGGAAAGTGCAAATCGTACTGGCTGGATCGTCCAGAAGTCAACTATTAACCGAATCGCCCACCTGTAAACAGCCCCCTGGTGGTATCGTAATGGCTGTATGAGCGGTGAGTTGCGGACTATCAGAGAGGCGAACGCGCCCGTGGTCGTCGATGAAATCGGGGAGAAGCCCCTGTCATCGATGTCATCGCTATCGTCCCGATCGCCAGTGGCGTCTGGACGAAGGAGTCTTTCGACGTTCGAGGCTGTGGAGGGTGATGATTCGCGGCTCGCGGTCGAGATTCGCGGACTGGTCGAGCAGGGCGACATGGCCGAGGCGCGCGGCCGGTTCACCGAGTTGGTCGCGACGCACCAGCGCCGGGCCTCCCGCATCGCCTATCAGTATCTGCGCGATGTCGCCGAGGCCGACGAAGCGGTGCAGGACGCCTTCGTCAAGGTGTTCACCCACATCAGCTCGTATCGGGAGACGTGGCCTTTTGAGGTGTGGTTTACACGCATTCTCATCAACGGCTGTCTCGATCGCCGCAAAGCGCGAGCGCGCCGCGACCGCTGGTTCGTGTCCGGCGAGGCCTCGAATGCTGACGGGATGCAAGGCCTCGCGGACAGCCGGTCCCCTGGGAACCCCGAGCAGCGGCTGCTCGCGCGCGAACGGCGCGTGCGCCTCGCAGCCGCTGTCGATCGGCTCGACGGCCGCCAGCGGACTATCTTTATGCTCTGTCACTTCGGCGACTGCACGCCGCGCGAAGTCAGCGCGATGACCGGGCTCAACGAATCGACCGTGAGAGTTCATCTTTTTCGCGCCGCGCACAAGCTGCGGGCGCTGCTCGGAGGCAAACCGTGATGGGTCGCATCCAGCACCTCCACGAAGACCGCTTGTTTGATTGCTACCTGGCCGAGCGCAATCGCGAAGCGCCCGACCCTCGGATCGCTGAGCACCTGGCGGACTGCGAGCCGTGTGTCGCGCGTTATACCGAACTCGTCGCTCTGATGGACGAACTCCGCGCGGATGCCGATGAGGCCACCAGCGCAGTGTTCACGCCGGAGCGCCTCCGCGCGCAACAGCAACACATCGAGCGGCGGATCGAGCACCTGGGCCACGCCGCGCGCGTCATCAGCTTCCCGCGCCCGGCCGGCGGGGCAGGCGAACGACACGAGGCTCCGCCCCACAGCATAGGGCGGTTTGTGGCCGCAGCGGCCGCCGCCGGGTTGTTCATCGGTGTGGCCCTAGGCGCGTCATTCGGCTGGCAGTGGCGTCTATGGCCCTCGTCGGGCTCTAGCGCCAGCGCGCCCTCGCTCTCCTCACCGCGCCCCTCGCTCGGCACGCCGATGGTGGCGCGCGAGACGGCTCCGCCGCCCGATGTGGCCGACGATGCCTTCTGGTCGGAGTTCGAACTGATGCTCGATCGGCCCGCGACCCGCGAGTTGCAGCCGTTTGACGCCCTCACGCCCCGCGCGCGGGACTTCGTGCTCGCAAGCTATCGGTGAATTCTGCCCTCCCTCATCTTCCGTAAGGGTCTCGACCTGCAGCACGCGGTGGCCGGGCTGCTGGCCGCGAACTACCGCAGCGCCATCGTCGATCGCATCAAGGCCGACGATTTCACGTACCGGGCCGGGCGGCTCACCGTGCACCTGGCGCGTAGTTTCGGCTTCTGCTACGGCGTCGAACGCGCCGTCGACTATGCCTACCAGACCCGCAAGCGTTTCCCCGATCGGCCGGTGTTTCTGGCCGGCGAGATCATTCACAACCCGCACGTCAACGACAACCTGCGCGCCATGGGCGTCCACTTCCTGAGCGACGACGCCAATGCCGCCGATCGGCTCGGCCCGCGCGACGTCGTCATCCTGCCGGCGTTTGGCGTCACCGTCGCCATGCTGCAGCAGCTCGAGCGCCGCCACTGTACGCTCGTCGACACGACCTGCGGGTCGGTGCTCAATGTCTGGAAGAACGTCAGACGGTACGCCGAGGGTGGCTGGACGTCGATCATCCATGGCAAGGTCTGGCACGAGGAAACGCGGGCCACCGTATCGCAGGCCGTCGAGTACGGCGGCCGCTATCTCGTGGTGTTCGATCGTGACGAAGCTGCCGCCGTCTGCGAGTACGTCCGTCACGGTGAAGCCCGCGAGGCGTTCCTGCAGCGCTTCGCGCGCGCCACTTCCGCCGCGTTCGATCCCGATCGCGACCTTCAGCGCTTCGGTCTGGCCAATCAGACGACGATGCTGATGTCCGAGTCGATTGAGATCGGCGAGATGCTGAGAGCGGCAATGATCGATCGCTATGGCGAGCCGTCCCTTGGAGAGCGCTTCCAGGCCTTCGACACGATCTGCAGCGCCACACAGGATCGGCAGGATGCGGTCGTGGCCCTGCTCGAGGAGCAGCACGTCGATCTCATGGTCGTCATCGGCGGCTACAACAGCAGCAACACCGCCAACCTCGCACGCATATGCGCCGCGTCGCGGCCGACCTTTCATATCGCCGATCCCGACTGCTTGCTGTCACCGACCGAGATCCGCCACCGACCGGTCGGAGGGCACCACGAGGTGACATCTGCCGGGTGGCTGCCTGCCCTAGGAACCGTGACAGTCGGACTCACTTCTGGCGCCTCGACACCGGACAATCTGGTCGGCGTAGTGATAGAAACACTCGCCAAGTTCTGCGAAATCAGGACTTAGGGGAATAGGCCTAAGGATCGAGACGGTCCCCAAACTGGCGGCGCCGAAGCTAAATACAACTCCGGCAGCTGTCGTATTTCACATTAAGTAACAGCTTCTTCAGAGGTTTACGAATGAAGTCTTGTTGGTTTCGCCGGCTGCTCCCGGGGCTGATGCTCCTGGCGCTCACTGGCCCTGTTGTCGCACAAACACCGCCTCCAGCGCCTCCGTCGCCGTTCGTGCCCGGTCTCTGGTGGAGGGACTCCCGAAAGACCCTCCTGGGTCTGACCGACGAGCAATCCAAACGAATTGAGTCGATCATTCAGACCACGATGCCGAACGCCCGTCAGAAGAGAGACGAGCTTGAGGGACTGGAAGCGGAGCTCTCGCGGATGATCGTGTCCGACGCCGACGAGGGGGCAATCGCGAAGCAGGCCGACCGCGTCGAGGTGCTTCGCGCCATGCTCAATAAGAACCGCACGCTCATGCTGGTCCGCATACGAGCGGTTCTCTCCCCGGAGCAGCGGGCCAAGCTCAACACGCTGCGCGACCAGTGGGAGCAGGAGAATCGGCCGCGGCAAGGTCCGGGTCGCGATCGGCAGGGCTCGGATCGGGATCGGCGGTCGTCGTCTCCTCGACAGGAGCCGTCACCCCGGTAAGTTGAGTACTGATTAGAATCCCGGCGGTCTACTTCACAAAAACCAGTTTGCTTCGCTTCACCGAGGAACGGCAATGAGACGAGACCAATCGATTTCGATGATGACAGTTGCGCTCGCGATTCTGGGCCTTGTGGTACCGGTTTTCGCGCAGCAGCCCTCCGAAGCGCGCATTCAGGAACTGATTCGGCTGGCCGCCGAGCGCGTCGCCACAGGGCAAGGAACCCAGCCGGCGACGGGCGCGCAACCCGCCGGCCAGCAGACCGACACCCGGCCGGTGGTCCGCCTGGCGATCGAGGATGCGGTGAAGGCCGCGCTCGACAACAATCTGGATATCACCGTGCAGCGGTTGAACCCGCAGCTCCAGGACATCGCTATCGCCAGCGCCCGCTCGGTCTATTACCCGGTCCTGGGGACGAACCTCACCCGATCGTCAACGACGAACGCGTCGAGCAACACCCTGTCAGGTGCCAATGCGGCCGGGGCGGCGGTCGTGGCCGGACAAACCACGTACAACGGGAACATCACCCAGGGCGTCCCCTGGTTCGGTGGCAGCTTCGTCGTAAATCTCAACAATAACAGGCAGACCACGACGAACCAGACGGCGCTGCTCAACCCCACGTACAACACGAACTGGTCGGCCACATATACGCAGCCACTTCTGCGCAATTTCAAAATCGATGGGACGCGCCAGACGCTCACCGTGGCCAGCAACACCCGCGACATCTCGGAGGTGACGTTGCGGCAGACGCTGACCAACACCGTGTCGAACGTGCGGAACGCTTACTGGGACTACGTCTACGCCGTGCAGAACGTCGAGGTCGTGCGGCAGTCGCTCGCCCTCTCCGAAAAACTCGCGCAGGACAACCAGACGCGCGTGCAGGTCGGCACGATGGCACCGATCGACGTCGTCCAGGCGCAGTCACAAGCCGCGACCCAGCGACAGAACCTGGTCGTCGCGCAGGCGAGCATGCGGACGACCGAGATTGCGCTCAAGCGGCTCCTCGTGAGCGGAACACAAGATCCGCTGTGGAACTCGACGATCGATCCCGTGGATCGGCCAGAGTTCCAACCCGAAGCCGTTGATGTCGAAGCAGCGATCCGGCGTGCGCTCAGCCAGCGCACCGACGTGGCCATCGCGAAGAAGAACCTCGAGTCAAACGACATCACCCTGAGCTACCTCAGAAACCAAACGCTGCCTCAAGCCGATCTCGTGGCGTTGTACGGGGCGACAGGGCTGGGTGGCACGCAGCTCATTACTTCCGGCACCGGCGTCAACCGCACCGTGATTGGTCAGATTCCCGGGGGCTACAGCGACGCCTTGTCGACGCTCTTCGCCCGCGACTACCCGCGCTGGCAAGTGACGCTGAACTTCAGCTATCCGCTCGGCCAGAGCGTCCAGAAGGCCGCGATCGCGCGCGCACGCGTGCAGCAGAGTCAAATCGACGCGCAGCTCAAGCAGATGGAGCTGCAGGTAGCGACCGATGTGACCAACGCCGCCATCAACCTGCAGAGCAACGCCGAGCGCGTCCAGGCGGCGCAGGCGGCGCGAGAGCTCGCCGATCGGCAGCTCGAAGCCGAGAACAGCAAGTTCGAGGTGGGTATGTCAACCAACTACAACGTCGTGCAGTCGCAGCGGGACCTGGCGACCGCGCGGAACAACGAGCTGCTGGCGATCCTGAACTATCGCAAGTCGCTCGTGGAGTTCGACCGCCTCCAGCAGACGACGTTAGGAGCGGCGGGCATCACGGTCATCGGCCGGTAAGTGTGCGCAACCTTTGCGTAGGAGAGTCATGAAGCGCGCCATCATCGTCCTCTTCCTTCTCGCGGCCGGAGGAGCCGGGGGCTGGATGTACTACCAGCGGAGCAACACCCAGGAGATCTCCGTCAACACTTCGCCGGTGACGCGTGGCGACATCGTCGACGCCGTGGGCTCGACCGGGACGCTCGGAGCCGTTACGACGGTGCAAGTAGGAACGCAGGTGTCCGGGATCATTGAGTGGCTCGGCGCCGACTTTAATTCCATCGTCAAGAAGGATCAGGTCATCGCGAGGCTGGACCCCTCGCTCATCCAGGCCCAGCTCGAGTCGTCGAATGCGAACCTGACCCAATCCCGTGCAAGCCTGACGAGGGCTCAGATCGAGCTCGACCGCCAGAAGATCCTGCTTCAGGACGTGCAGCAGAAGTACGCGCGAGCCAAGGAACTCTTCGACAGACAACTCACGACGCAAAGCGATCTCGAGACGGCGAAGACGAACCTCGACTCCGCGCAGGCAAACGTGCTGTCGCAGGCGGCGGCCATCAAGCAGTCAGAGGCAGCCGTGACGCAGTCGGAGGCGAACTACAACCAGCAGAAGGTCAACCTCGAGCACACGATCATCAAGGCGCCGATTGACGGTATCGTGACGCAGCGGAGCGTGGATGTCGGCCAGACGGTTGCCGCCAGCATGAACGCGCCCACGTTGTTCATCCTCGCGGCCGACCTGACGCGGATGCAGATGCAGGCGAATATCGACGAGGCCGACATCGGCCGTATCCGCCCCGGCCAGCATGTGACGTTCCGCGTCGACGCGTACCCGACCGAGCAATTCGAAGGCGCGGTGTCCCAGGTCCGGCTGAATCCGCTCGTCGTGCAGAACGTGACCACGTACGCGACGATCATCAACGTGCAGAACAACGAGCTCAAGCTCAAGCCGGGCATGACCGCCACGCTCAGAGTTGAGGTGGCGAAGCGGACCGATGTGCTGCGCGTGCCGGCCGCGGCGCTCCGCTTTCGGCCGACAGCGGAGATGTTCGCGGCGCTCAACCAGCCGGTGCCGCCAGAAGCGCTGACGGGCGGTCGCGGCGGCCGTGCTGGTCAGGGCGGCGGCCGCAACGGGAGTGGCGGCGGACGCGACGCCGGTGCGTTCGGCGGTCGGACCGGAGGCGGAGGCGGAGCCAATCAAGCGGAGGGGACGGCCGGTGGGCAGGGCGCGGCGGCGGGCGGCAACGCCCAGGCCGGCGGCGCCCAGCCGGGTCGCAACCCAACGGCCGGCGCTGGCGATCGTGTCGTCGTTCCGGGCCAGGGAGGACAAGCCGGTCGTGGTGCTAACGCTGGGGGCGGCGGCGCTGGCCGTGGCGCCAACAGCGATGGCCGCGCTGGGGCCGCAGACGGCGCGGGCCGCGGGCGGGGCGGCAACGTTGCCGGCCCCCCCGGTGGCCAGGGTGGATTCGGCGGGGGCCGGAACGCGGGCGCGCCGGGCGACGGCACCCAGGGCGGCGGTCGCGGCCAGGGACAGCAGGGGCAGATGGGCAGGTTCAATGCCATGTCCGCCGAGGAGCAACAGCAGTTCATCGACCGCATGAAGGGACGGGGCGCCGACGTCTCCGCGTTCGAGCGGGTGGCCAAGACGCAGGCCCCGGCGGTGAACGCGCCGAAGTACGGAGAAGTGTCGGCGGCAACGATTGACGCGCTGTTCGCGCCGCTGCCCCCGGTGCCCGAGACATCAGGCCGGGCGTGGGTGTTTGTGGACAAGCAGCTCAAGCCGCTGAACCTGCGTCTTGGGCTGAGCGACGGGACGAACACCGAGCTCATAAATGGCGAGGACATCGAGCAGGGCACCGAACTCGTCACCGGTGTGCTCGGCGTCGGCCCGTCGCGACCGGTCCTGGGCGGCAACAACCCCAACGCCAACCCGCTGCTCGGTAATCAGCGCGGCCCCGGTGGACGTCCCGGTGGATTTGGCGGCGGGCCTCCTCAAGGGGGCGGTGGCGGAGGCCGGGGTCGATAGCCGATGTCCACGGTCATTTCCGTCAAGAGCCTCGTCAAGACCTACGTCGTCGGCGAGGTCGAGGTCCACGCGCTACGCGGCGTGAACCTGGAGGTCCAGCGCGGCGAGTTTCTCGCCGTGACTGGCCCATCGGGGTCGGGCAAGTCGACCTTCATGCATATCATCGGTTGCCTGGATCGGCCGACGTCGGGTCAGTACTTCCTCGACGATCAGGACGTGTCGCGCATGTCAAAGGACGAGCTGGCCGCGGTCCGCAACACCAAGATCGGGTTCGTCTTTCAGGGATTCAATCTGCTCTCGCGCACGACCGCGATCGACAACGTCGAGTTGCCGCTCCTCTACAGTGGCAAGCCCATGAAAGGTGCCGCACGCCACAAGCGTGCGATGGACGTGCTCCAGCTGGTCGGTCTCGGCGACCGGGCCGATCATCACCCGAATCAGCTCTCGGGCGGCCAACAGCAGCGCGTCGCGATCGCGCGAGCGCTCATCAAGGATCCGTCGATTCTGCTCGCGGACGAGCCAACGGGGAACCTCGATACCAAGACCAGCATCGAAGTCATGGGTATCTTTCAGCACCTGAACCGCGAGCAGGGCATCACGGTGGTGCTCATCACGCACGAGCACGACATCGCCGAGTACGGCACCCGCATCGTCTCGTTTCGTGACGGGAAGGTTGTGGCAGATAAACTGGTAACGCGCAGACGCTTGGCCCAGGACGAGCTGGCGGCTCTTCCGGTCGCGTCGGCAGTGTAAGGAACACGCTCATGTCCTTCGTGATGATCTTTCGCATCGCATTCAAGGCCCTCAGCCGCAACAAGCTGCGGACGGCGCTCACTATGCTCGGCATGATCATCGGCGTCGGCGCGGTGATCACGATGGTCGCGCTCGGCAACGGCGCACAGGATGCCATCGACTCGCAGATTCAGTCGGCCGGCACCAACATGATTCAGGTATCGGCCGGCAACTTCGCCGCGCAGGGCGTGCGGCAGGGTCAGGGCGCCGCCAGCACCCTCGTGCCCGAGGACGCCGCGGCGATCGCCGAAGTGGAGGGTGTTCAGTACGTGGCGCCCGCTTCCAACACGCGCGGCCAGATGATCGCCGGCAACCTGAATTGGAACGCGCAGGTGCAGGGCACCGACGTCGATTTCCCGCTGATTCGCGCGTGGCCGACGCAGATGGGCGCCTTTTTCACGCCACAGGACGTCGCCACGGCGGCCAAGGTTGTGGTGCTGGGCGCCACGGTCCGCGATCAGCTGTTTGGACCGGACGTCGATCCGATCGGGCAGGTCATGCGCATCGGCAGCCATCCGTTCACGGTCGTCGGCGTGATGGCCGTCAAGGGGCAGTCGAGCGTCGGCCAGGACCAGGACGACACCGTGTTTGTCCCCTACTCGACCGTGATGAAGAAGATGCGGAACATCACGTTCGTTCAGCAGATCACCGTATCGGCCGCTTCGGCGACCGACACGTCGGGGACGGCCGACCGAATCGCCGCGATGTTGCGCGTGCGCCACAAGATCCAGACGGGCGATCCGGACGACTTCATGGTTCGCACCATGGACGAGATCGCCGCCGTCAGAAAGGAAACGACGCAGACCATGACTGCGCTGCTCTCGGGGATCGCCGGCGTGTCGCTGCTCGTCGGAGGCATCGGCATCATGAACATCATGCTGGTGTCGGTGACCGAGCGCACGCGTGAGATCGGCCTCCGCATGGCGATCGGCGCGCGCGGGCGCGACGTCCTGCTGCAGTTCCTAGTCGAGGCCGTCGTGCTCAGCCTGGTGGGTGGCATCGTGGGAATTGCCCTCGGCTACGGGTTGTCGCAGGGTCTGACGGCGTGGAGGCAATGGCCGACATCGATATCGGCAGATGCCGTCGTCGTGGCGTTTGGCTTTGCCGCCGCAACCGGCGTCTTCTTTGGGTTTTACCCTGCGCGGAAGGCGGCCGCGCTCGACCCGATCGAGGCCCTGCGATTCGAATAATCGACTAAAATTAAGAACCCGTGCCAGCGCCAGGAGCGTTACAGAATCGTGGTCGCGCGTAATTGTCGATGAACTGTCATACAAGTAGTCATAGATATGCATCAGGATAGGAAACAGCGAAACGTGCCCAGGCATTCCCCGCTCATTACCGTAGTCGTCGTGCTTTCGGGGCTCGCCGTGGCGTGCAGCAACGCCACACCCTCAGGCCAGGCGTCTGGTGCCGGAGCGCCGGCCGATGGCCGCGCCGGTGCTGGCGGCGGCGCCCCGGCAGGAGGCGCAGGCCGCGCCGGCCGTGGCGGCCGCGGCGCCGGCGGTCCGGCCGTCAACGTCGAGACCACCACCCTGAAGCGCATCTCCATTCCGCGTCGTGTCGATCTATCTGGCACGCTGCTCTCGCCGGATCAGGCCCGGGTAAGCAGCGAGGCCGCCGGCATCGTCCGGGAAGTCGTCGTGCAGCTTGGCACCGAGGTGAAACCAGGCGACGTGCTGGTCCGACTCGCGCCGCGCGAGATTGAGCTCGCCCTGGAGCGCGCGGAAAGCGCGCTGCGTCAGACGGAAGCTCAACTCGGGGTCGATCGCACGCCGGACCGGCAGCCGCCACCCGACGAACAGGTCGCCTCCGTCCGCCAGGCGACGGCGAATCTGAACGATGCGCGCGCGACGTGGGACCGCGCCGAGGCGCTGCACGGCCGCGGCTTGATGTCCAATGTGGATCACCAGAGCGCCGAAACCCGCTTGAAGGTCGCCGAGGCCAACTACCAGGCTTCACTCGACAACGTGCGCAGCCTCAAGGCGGTCTTGCAGGATCGGCGCGCCTCGTACGAGCTGGCGCAAAAGAAATTGGCCGATGCGACGATCAAGGCCCCCGTGGCCGGGTCAGTGTCCGAGCGGCTCGTGCAGCCCGGCGAGTTCATCCGAGAGAACACCGTGGTCGTGACGGTCGTGCAGATGAATCCCCTGAAATTCAAAACCGCCGTTCAGGAAAAGAACGCCGCGCTTATCAAGCCCGGCCAGCCGGTCGATTTCGTGGTCGAAGCGTTTCCGGGCAAGGTGTTCAAGGGCAGGATCGCGTACATCAGTCCGGCCGTCGACCAGACGACGCGAACCTTCGTCGTCGAGGCGATTGTCGAGAACAACGACCGCTCGCTCAAACCCGGGTTCTTCGCGAAGGGCACGGTCTTGACGCACACGGACGACGATCTGGTCGCGGCCCCTGAGGCGACGGTCTCGACGCTGGCCGGTGTCTCGACGGTGTTCGTGATCGAAGACGGCAAGGCGCGCCAGCAGCAGGTGACGCTCGGAGAGCGCCAGGGTGATCTCGTGGAAATCCTCAGCGGACTGAAGGGTGATGAGACCATCGCGGCGAGCAATCTCAACCAGCTCGCGACGGGCACAAACGTCAGCGTTGGTGGCGAGGCCGGGGGCCGCGCAGCCCCCGGAACGAATAGTGGTGATGGTGGCCGGCGCGGCGATGGCCGCGGCCGTGGCCAGGCAAACAATCAAGGAGGGCGGCAGTGAAGCTCGCCGATATCAGCGTCAAGAATCCGGTTTTCGCGGTCATGCTGGGTGCGGCGCTCATCCTGTTGGGCGCGTTTTCGTACGAGGGGCTGGGGCTGGACCTCATGCCCAAGACCGACTCGGCGACCGTCAGCGTCGGCGTCAGCCTGCCCGGTGCCAGCGCCGAAGAGATCGAGACGCAAATCACCAAGCCGCTCGAAGACACGGTGAACACGATCAGCGGTATCGACGAGCTGCGGGCGACGTCGAGCCAAGGCAACTCGCGCGTGACGATCAACTTCACGGTGGAGCGCGAGATTGAAGCGGCCGTGCAGGACGTCCGCGACAAGGTCGCGCCGCTCTCCAACCGGTTCGGACGTGATGCCAGGCCGCCGGTCGTCACCAAGGCCGATCCGGACGCCGCGCCCATATTCATCTTTCAGGTGTACGGGCCGCGGGCGCCGAAGGAGCTGTCCGAGATCGCCGACAAGCAGATCAAGCAGGAGCTTGAGACCATCAAGGACGTCGCGTCGGTCAGCCTGTTCGGCAACCGCAATAGAGAGATCCAGCTGCTGCTGAACGCCGACCGGTTGAATGCCTACGGCCTGACGGTCGATCAGGTGCGCAACGCCGTCCAGCGGCAGAACGTTGAAGTGCCGGGCGGCACGTACATCACCGGGCCGACCGAAGTCACCTTGCGCACGATGGGCCGCATCAGGACGGTCGACGACTTCAATCGAATCATCATCGCGTATCGCGAAGGCTCAGTCATCACCTTCGCGGACGTGGGTCGCGTGGAGGACTCCATCGCGGAGATCCGCAACACGTCGCGGCTTGCGGTCGCTCCGGACATGACACCGGTGACGTCAATTTCGATGGCAATCCGCAAGCAGTCCGGCACCAATACGGTCGAGGTCGTGGATCGCGTGGTCGCCAGGATCGACGAGCTCAGGACGACCCTGCCGCCTGACATCACCATCCAGCTCGGCAGCGACCAGTCACGGTTCATTCGGAAATCGTTCGAAGCCATCCAGCACCACCTTGTCTTTGGTGGCATCCTCGCCAGCCTTGTCGTCTTTCTGTTTATCCGTAACCTTCGCGTGACGCTCATCGCCGCGCTGGCGATTCCGGTGTCAATCATCGGCACGTTCACGGTCATGAAGGCGCTCGGGTTCACGCTCAACAACATGACGATGCTGGCGCTGTCACTGTGCACCGGCATCGTCATCGACGACGCCATCGTCGTCCTGGAGAACATCTTCCGGTACATCGAAGAGAAGGGCGTCACGCCCAAGGAGGCGGCCGCCGACGCGACGTCTGAAATCGGCCTCGCCGTGATGGCGACGACGCTGTCGCTCGTCGTCATCTTCGTGCCGGTGGCGTTCATGACCGGTCAGATCGGCCGCTACTTCTACAGCTTCGGCATCACGGCGGCGGCGGCCATTCTGATCTCGATGTTCGTGTCGTTCACCCTGACGCCGGCGCTGTGCGCGACGTGGCTCAAGAAAGAAGACACCAAGTCCGACCGCTCGACGACGAAGGCCAAAGGGTGGTACGCGGCCATCGACAAGATCTACGGCCGGATGCTGAATTGGTCGCTCGCTCACCGCCCCGTCATGGTCGGCATTGCCTGCACCGTCGTGGCGTCGGCCGTCTATCTGTATCCCCAGGTGGGCAAGGAGCTCGTCCCGGACGACGATCAAGGCGAGTTCACCGTCAGCGTCAGGCTGCCAACGGGCACGAGCTACGCGCGGACCGAACAGTTCGTCCAGCCCATCGAACAGGAAATGCTGGCGCTCAACTCGACGCCTGGGTGCAACGGCTGTGTCGACCGCATGCTCATTTCGACCAATGCGGGGTCCGCGAGCTACCAGGTCGTCATGACGCCGCTCGAAGAGCGGACCGTGTCGCAGCAGGATCTCATGCGTCAAACGAGGCAGATGCTCAGCAAGTACAAGAACGCGCGCTTGAGCGTCTCGGGCGCGACGCAGCTGTCCGGCGCGACCGGCGGGCGCGGCGGTGGCGGCAACAGCCTCAACATTCTGATTCAGGGGCCGGATATCGAGCAGCTCCAGCTATACACGACGTCGTTGATGGAGAAAATCCGCACGATTCCCGGCGTCGTGGACGCGGACACCTCCTTCGACCAGACGGAGCCGGAGTTGCGCGTCAATGTCGATCGGGCGCGGGCCGCTGACCTGGGCGCTTCGATCGACACGCTCGCATCGAGCCTGCGGACGCTCATCGGCGGCGAGGAGGTGACGCAATTCAATGAGGGCGATCGGCAGTACGCCGTGTCACTGCGGCTCGACGAGCCGTTCCGCAATCCCGAGACGATGAACCAGCTGCTCGTTCCGGCTGGCGCCGGCCGGACCATCAAGGTCAGCGACGTCGCCCAGCTGCGAGACGGCTACGGTCCGGCGGCCATCAACCGGTACAACCGTCAGCGTCAGATTTCAGTCAACGCCAACCTCGACGGCACCCGGCCGATCGGTGGCATCATCACGGCGGCGAACGAGAAGGTCGAAGAACTGCGCATGAAGGCCGGCTACCAGGCGGTGTTCGGAGGCACGGCCAGGACACTGGCCGAGGCATCGAACAACTTCGCGATCGCGATGGTGCTGGCGGTGGCGTTCATCTACATGGTGCTCGCCTCCCAGTTCAACAGCTTCGTGCACCCGCTCACGATCATGACGGCGCTGCCGCTCAGCCTCCCCGCCGGCCTGCTCGCGTTGATGGCGTTCGGCATGACGCTCAACGTCTACAGCGCGATCGGTCTGATGATGCTGTTCGGCATCGTCAAGAAGAACTCGATCCTGCAGGTCGACTACACCAACACCCTGCGGGCACGAGGCATGGAGCGGCACGCGGCGCTCATCGAAGCGAACCACACGCGGCTGCGGCCCATTCTGATGACCACGATCGCCATCGTGGCCGGCATGCTGCCGATCGCCTTCGGCAGGGGATCGGGCGCCGGGTCGCGCGCGTCGATGGCCGTCACCATCATCGGCGGGCAGATACTGTGTCTGCTGCTGACGCTGCTCGTCACGCCGGTCGTCTATTCTTACTTCGACGACCTGCGGGAGTGGAGCCCGGCAGCGGCGGTGCGGAAGCTGCTCAAGGGGGGCCGCTCCCGCAAGCAGGAGCAGCACGTCGGCGCGGAGTTATAGGGCTTTTCATTAAGGGCGGGCGACCTTCTGTGGAGGTGGCCCGCCCCGACTCAGCCAGTCTACCCAGTCCCCAGATCACCGAATTACCAGAGTCAGCAGCTGTCCAACGGTCTTTCCAGTCACCGGATCGATCATGTCCGATGCGATCTCGGCGAGCGGTTCGAGGACGAAGCGGCGCTCGCGGAACCTCGGATGAGGGACGACAAGGTCGGGCTCGTCGATCACGGATGCTCCAAACAGCACCAGATCCAGGTCGAGCGTTCGCGGCGCGTTCTGAAAGGCGCGCTCGCGCCCGCATTCGCGCTCCACGGCCAGCAGTGTTGACAACAGGGCGCGCGCCGGCAACGCCGTTGCTCCGACGAGAGCGGCGTTGAGGAACAGGGCCTGCGGCCCCGGCGTGCCGACGGGTACAGTCTCGTAGAATCGGGAGACGCGGAGATTGTCGATCGGAACCCGCAGTCGGGACACGGCGTGGTGAAGGTGGGCTGCGCGATCGCCGACGTTACTGCCGAGCGCGATGGCGACGCTGACCAACTACGCGTTCTGCTTTTCCTTGCAGGTGATACACACCCGCGTCCAGGGGATCGCCTTGAGACGCGCTTCGGCGATCGGCTCGGCGCAGTCCCGACACACGCCGTAGGTTCCCTTGTCGATGCGCGACAGCGCCTCTTCGATCGCCTGGAGGATCTTGGCGTCGGTCTGCTTCAGCTTCAGCTGAATGTGCACTTCGTTGTTGCCGCTCGCCTGGTCCGCCATGTCGCCCTGGCGCGTGTTGTTCTCCATCGAGGCCTGCAGGGGCTTGATGCCCCCCGCCTCGACGATCTCGTCGCGCTTTCTGAGGAGCGCGTCTTTGTAGCTCTGCACGTCCATGTCGATCGAGGCTCCCTCTCCCTGCGTAGCCTTCTCTGCGTAACGTGACATCTTAGCATCCTCACCGCAGGAACATGTAACGGAGGAGAAACAGTAGCGCGAAGACGTACATCAACGGGTGGACCTCGCGGCCACGACCCGAGGCGAGCTTCATGACCGCGTAGGCGAGGACACCGAACGCGATGCCTTCGGTGATGCTGACGGTGAGCGGCATCATGATCAGAGTGAGAAACGCCGGCACCGACTCGGTCGGATCCTCCCACGCGACGTGCCGGAGGCTCCCCATCATCAGCGTACCCACCAACACGAGCGGCGCCGCAATGACGGGATAGAGCGTCGAGCCGCCCGTCTGGTAGCCGCCGCCGATCATGCGCACGATCGGATAGAACAACAGCGACAGCAGAAAAAGCGCCGCGGTCACGAGGCTCGCAAGTCCCGTGCGCCCGCCCACGGCCACCCCGGCGCTGCTTTCGACGTACGCCGTCACGGTCGAGGTGCCGAGGACCGCGCCGGCCACGGTGCCGATAGCGTCAGCGAGGAGGGCTTGCCGTGCGCGCGGCAGCGTGCCGTCGCGCATCAACCCGGCCTGCCCGCCGATGGCCACCAGCGTCCCCACCGAATCGAACAACGCGAGAAAAAAGAACACCAACACGATCGCCGCCATGCCCGGCGCCAACGCCCCGGCCACGTCGAGCTGCAGCAGCGTCGGCAGAAGCGAGGGCGGACGGCCGGCGATCCCCTGATACTGCACCAGGCCGAGCGCCCATCCGACGGCCGCGCTCGCCAGGATGCCCCACAACATCGCGCCGGGGACGCGCCGCGCCATGAGGATGGCGGTCAGCGTAAGGGCGCCCACGGCCAGTAACACCGGAGGACTGTGCAGGTTGCCCAGCGTGACGAGCGTGCCGGGCGCGGCCACGATCAGGCCGGCCCACTGCAGGCCGACCATCGCGATGAGCAGTCCGATGCCGGCGGCCATGGCGTGCTTGATGGCGGCCGGAATTGCGGTGATTAACCGCTCGCGCAGGCCGATACCAGCCGTGAGCACGAACACGATGCCGGCGATCGCCACCGCGCCGAGCGCCACGCGCCACGGCACCTGCATGCCAATGACGACCGAGTAGGCGAAGAAGAAATTGTGGCCCATCGCGGGTGCGACCGCGATGGGATAGTTCGCCAGCCAGGCCATCAGCGCGGTGGCGAATGCCGTCGAAAGGCACGTAGCCGTCAGGACGGCGCCAAAGTCCATCCCGGCCGCGCTGAGGACGGCCGGCTGGACAAAAATAATATAGGCCATCGTCAGGAAGGTAGTGGCGCCAGCGAGCGCCTCGGTCCTGACGGTCGTGCCGTGCGCGGTGAGCTCGAATCGGGCGTCAAGGACGTCAGTCAGAGCCATCGAAGCCACCGCGGTAGAAACAGACTCCCCGTCCCCTCTTTCAGGTCATTCCGCGCGGAGCGTCGCGAGCGGCTTGTGCTTGAGCACGTCGAGACTGGACAGCACGCCAATCGCCGCGACGAGCAGCGCCGTGAGCACGACACCGGCCGCGTGCTCGCCGACAAACACACGCCATGGGATGTCGAGGGCATATCGGCTCACGCCCCACGTCAGGGCGACGGCGCCGATCGACCCGATGAGCCCCGCGAGCGATCCCAGCACGCCGTACTCAAACAGCAGCATGCGGGCGATGGTCCGGGTGGTGGCCCCGAGCGTCTTGAACACGGCCGCCTCGTAGACGCGCTGGTACTTGGTCATCGCCACCGCGCCGATCAGAATCAGCGCGCCACTGAAGAGCACCAGCCCCCCGACCACCGTGATGGCCAGCGTCACTTGGTTCATCACGACACGCAGCGAATCGAGAATTTCGTGGAAATCGATGACGGACACATTGGGAAACTGCGTCACGAGATCGTGCTGGAAGCGCGCGCGCGCCGCCGGGTCGCTGGGTCCCTTGAGGGGCGCCACGTAGGTCTGCGGCATCTCAGCGAACGGGCCTGGCCGGAAGACGAACATGAAGCCGCCGTTGCGCGAATCGCGCCACTCCACGTTCCGGATGCTCGTCACCTTGGCGCTGACGGCGACACCGAGAATATCGAATCGCACCGTGTCGCCCACGTCGATCGCGAAGCGGTCGTGGAGACCCTGCTCCACGGAGACCTCGAGGTCGCTCGACGGACCGCTCCAGAACTCGCCATCGGTGACGCGCTCGTTCGCTTCGAGGTGATCGCGATAGGTGATCGTGTACTCCCGCCCCAAGCCGCCGCCCCGTTCGCGCACCGCCTGCACGCCGTCGAGGTTCGTCCGGCGTCCGGCCACAGCCACCACGCGGGCTCTGAGCACCGGGATCACCTGCGAGGCTTCGGCGCCGACCGCCGGATCCGCCAGAAACGCCCGCACGCCGTCGACCTGCGTCTGCTGGATGTCGAGCAGAAACATATCCGGCTGGTTCTCGGCCATCTGCACCGAAAACTCGTCGAGCAGGCTGGCCTGCAGCGACCGGATGCCCACGATGAAAAAGGCGCCCAGACCGACGGCCAGCAGGATGACCCGCGTCTGGTTGCCGGGCCGCGACAGATGCAGGACGGCGTGGCGCAGCGGAAACGATCGCGACTGCGCGAGCGGTCTGACGAGCGCCACGAGTCCTTGCCCCGCGAGATGGAGGGCGAGCGCAAGACCGGCAAAGCCCGCGCAGACGACCACGCCGATGCGGAGAGACGAAGCCTGCCAGACCGTGACGGCCAAGAGCGTCGCGGCTACGAGAACAATCGCCGCCATGCCGACCCAGTCGCGAGCGTGCCTCGTCGACTCGTCGCGTAGCAGCAGCGAGGGCTTGATGAACCGCACGTGCAAGAGCGGCACGACGGAGAACAGCAGCGACACCAGCACGCCGATGGCCACGCCCTGCGTCGCCGCGCTCCAGGTCACGCCGTAGTGGGCGTCCGCGAGGATCGACGACGAAGATCCCAGCGCGAGCGGAATCGCGCCCACCGCGGCCTGCGCGATCAAGACGCCGAGCAGGCTCCCGGCGAGTCCCAGCGCCATCACCTGGACGATGTAGATCGTCATGATCTCGCGGCTGCGCGCCCCGAGGCACTTCAGCACCGCGATGCTGCGAATCTTCTGCTGGATGAATACTCTCGTCACGCTCGACACCGCGATGCCGCCGAGGATCACGATGATGAGACCGACGAGGCTCAGGTAGTTCTCGGCCCGCTCGAAGTTTCGTCCGATCTGGTCCTCGGTCGATCGATACGAGCGGGCGTTCGCGAATTCCGGCCGGAGATCGGCGCGGAGCGTGTCGGTGAGGGATTGCACGCCCTCGTCGGGCACCTGCACCAGGATCTGGTGTGTCGCGCGGCTCCCGATCCCGAGCAGGCCAGTGGACGGCAGGTCGTCGAAATCCACGATCACGCGCGGGCCGAGGCTGAACTGTCCCATCCCACGTCCTGGCTCGCTAATCACCACGCCGCGAATCGTAAAGTCCGCCTGGCCAATGGTGATCGCGTCGCCCACCTTGACGCCGAGCGTCGTGAGCAGCTCGGGGCGAACGATCGCGCCGTGGTCTTTCAGGAGCGCGTGCGAATAGGTCTGCCCGCCTTCGAGACCGACGCTGCCGTACAGCGGGAAGGCGGCCTGCACCGCCCGCAGCTCGACCATGCGTGCGACTGGACGCGACGGGTCGGCCGGCCGTGTCATCGTCGGTGTCTGAATCGACTCGGTGCGGGCGATGGCCCCGGCCTCGGCCAGCCGCCGATCGAGGATCTCGCGGGCCGTCGGCGTCCAGTCGCGGTTAGTGGTGACGATGACATCAGCCGCAATCAGCGCCTTGGCCTGGGTACCGAAGACCGCGCGGACGTCCTGAATCACGGACCGGAGCGCGACGATCGCCGCCACACCAACCGCGATGCAGACAAAGAAGAACAGCAGCCGCCGCCAGGCCGCGCGCGTCTCTCGCACCGCCATCCGCAGGACGAACATCATGTACGCTCCACCACGCGGCCGTCTCTGAAGATCAGCCGCACATCCGCTGCCGCCGCCACGTCGGCGTCATGCGTCACGAGGACCATCGTCGTGCCACGCGCCCGGTGGATCTCGCGCAGCAGTTCCATTATGTGCCTACCCGTCGCGGTGTCGAGGTTACCCGTTGGCTCGTCGGCCAGCACGATCGGCGGATCGTTGGCCAGCGCGCGTGCCAGCGCGACCCGCTGCTGTTCCCCACCCGAGAGTTGCGACGGGTAGTGATGCGACCGGCCGGTCAAGCCGACTTCCTCGAGGAGCGCCTTCGCGCGCGTGCCGGCGTCGGCCATCCGGGCAATCTCCATCGGTACCGCGACATTCTCGAACGCGGTGAGCGACGGAATCAGGTGAAAGAACTGGAACACAAAGCCAATCTTCTCGCCGCGCAGCTTGGCCAGTGCGTCCTCGTCGAGCCGCGTCACATCGACGCCGTCGATAATCACGCTGCCCGACGTCGGCGCGTCGAGGCCGGCAATCAGGCCGAGCAGCGTCGACTTGCCGCTGCCTGAAGGCCCGACAACGGCCACGAACTGTCCGCGGGGAATCGCAAGAGTCAGCGAATGAAGAATGGTGAGCGGCTCGGTCCCACTCGTGACTGTTTTCGAGATCTCACGCAGCTCGATCATGATCCGGGGGCACCTCCCCCTCGGACCGTCTGCCGATCGAGAACCGGCTCGAGCACGGCCCACACATTGTCCGCGACAATACGGGCGCCGGCCACCGTGGGATGAATGCCGTCCTGTTGGTTTAAGGTTGGATCGCCAGCGACGCCTTGCAGCAGGAACGGGATGAGGCGCAGCCGATACTGCTTGGCCAGCACCGGATACACCGCGCGAAACTCCGCCGTGTACTGCTGACCGAAGTTGGGCGGCGCCTCCATGCCGGCCAGAATCACGGTAATAGCGCGCGCCTGTGCCCGCTCGATAATCGTCGAGAGATTTCGCTTCAGCTCCTCGGGCGGCAGGCCGCGCAGGGCGTCATTGCCGCCCAGCGCCACGATCAGAACGCGCACGTTGCCGTCGAGCGCCGACCTCAGCCGCGTCAACCCACCTGCTGACGTATCCCCCGACACGCCGGCGTTGACGACGTGGTACTTGAGGCCTTTGGTCTTGAGGCGCTCTTGAAGCACTGAGGGAAATGAATCGGCGACCGTGGGAAGGCCGAGGCCCGCCGTCAGAGAGTCACCCAGAACGACGATGCGCCCCTCCGAAGGGTCCGGGGCCGGCCCTTCGGTCGGGCTCGGCAACGCCTCGTCTACGGCGGGCGGCGGCGCGGTGGACGTGTCGAGGGGCGGTACGGACGCTGAACGCTCCGAGGGAGAGCCGCACGCGAGCGACGCAGCCATGACAACGCATGCGATAAGGCACACACGAAGACTACCGGGCCGCTCGCGCCACATCGTTGAGATTACGTCGGTCGGTCGCATTATGTTCCGCCCTTTGCTCTTCGAGCTTCGACCAGGCTCGCCGAAGCTAGTCTCTAACCACCAATCCCGAATCCCAAATCCCGAAGCCCAGTCCGAGCATTAGTTTATGCTAGCCCGATGAATCACGCGCACGACCTGCTGACGCGGTGGCCCTCGCTCGACGTGGCGGCCAAGCGCGCCCGGCTTCAAAACACGTTTCACATTTCACCCGGGCCTCTTCGTGACGTCATCTCCGGCAGCGCCGCCGCGGCCGAGCGCGCGGGCGCCAGACTCTGGCGGCGCGATCCCTCCGCGTGGAGCGGCGATCCGGCCGTGCAGCAGAAGATCGCGAACCGGTTGGGGTGGCTGAGCGCGCCGGCACTCATGGCCGATTCGCTGCCGCGCCTCCAGACATTTGCGGCTTCGATCAAAAGTCGGCAGTTCACCGATATCGTGCTGCTCGGCATGGGCGGATCGAGCCTCGCTCCTGAAGTACTGCGCTCGGTGGTTGGCGTGTCGGCGTCCTGGCCGAGGTTTCACATGCTGGACTCGACTGATCCGGCGGCCGTGCGCGCGGCGGCCACCCCACCCGAGCGCACGCTGTATCTGCTAGCCAGCAAGTCCGGCACCACGATCGAGCCGAACGTCCTCGCCGCGCACTTTCGTCAGAGGCTCGAGCACGCCCGCGTACCGAAATGGTCTGACCACTTCGTCGCCATTACCGACCAGGGCACCGAACTCGAGCGCCGCGCACGGGAAGAGGGCTTCCGGGACGTCTTCCTCAACCCCGGCGATATCGGCGGCCGTTATTCGGCGATCTCGTTCTTCGGCCTCGTGCCCGCCGCCCTGATGGGTCTGGACGTCGCCGGGCTGATCGGATGGGCGCTGGCCATGCTATCGACCTGCGAGCCGCAGTCGGGCGGCGCCGAAGGCAATCCTGCCGTGGAGCTGGGAGGCGGCCTTGGCGCAGCCGCACGCGCCGGACATGACAAACTGACGCTCGTCCTGCCCCCCTCACTCGAAACGTTCGGCTTGTGGGTCGAGCAGCTCGTCGCCGAAAGCACAGGAAAGAACGGGACGGGCATCGTGCCGATCGCCGGCGAAGAACTGGCCGATCCCGCGGCGTACGGCCCAGACCGGGTGTTTGTCCGACTACGGCCGAGCGGTGCCGACGCGGATCAGGCGCCCGAGACGAGCCTCCGGTCTCTGATCGCCGCCGACGCGCCGGTCATCGACATCGAGCTCCCGGCGCCGTCCGCGCTCGGCGCAGAATTCGTGCGCTGGGAAGTGGCGACCGCCGTCGCCGCCGCGCTGCTGCAGGTCAATCCATTCGACGAGCCAAACGTCCAGCAGGCGAAGGACTCCACGCGCGTGCTGCTCAATCAGTACCAGTCGGCCGGGCGCCTGCCGGTTGCTGCCGGCGAAGGCGCGGTGGATGCCGATATCACGCTGACGATGAGCGCCGCGGCCCGGCGGGAACTGGGCGATGGGCATCCCGAGGCCCTGCTCACTCTCCTTCACCGGGGCGCCTACTTCGCGTTGCTCACATACGTCGGGCCCGATCGGGCGCTTGCCGTTGAGATCGCTCGGCTCCGCCTCGCGGTCCGCAATCGGACCAGAGCCGCCACGATGTGGGGCTACGGACCGCGCTACCTGCACTCGACGGGGCAGCTGCATAAGGGCGGCCCCAACACCGGTGTGTTCCTGCTCGTCTCCGCGACACCCAAGGAGGATGTGTCGATTCCCGATCAGCCGTTCTCCTTTGGCACCCTCGAGCTGGCGCAGGCGCTCGGGGACTTCGCCTCGCTCGACGCCACCGACCGCCGCGCGGTTCACGCGCACCTGGCCGCGCCGGACGCTCGGCTTGTCAAGCGCCTCGCTGACGCCTTGCTGGGTGCCGTACAATGACGCGATGCGTTACCTCGTCACCGCGCGGGTGAAGCCCGGGCTGGATGGCGCGCTAGCCCAGGCCATCGACACGGGCACGCTTGGCGCCGGATCGGTCGCCGGCGACGAATACCTTCGCAACATGACCGCGGCCCGCCGGCACGACGATGGTCGCGTGCAGTGGGTCGAGACCTGCTTTTGTCCGACGCCGCTCGGCGAAGAGCGTGAGTACTGGGAGGAATACTTCGATCTCCAGAAGATCCAGGACGCTCACGCGCGCAGTCGCTGCCGCGATCTGACGGGCGCCGATCCGTGGGCCTGTATGAACTGCGACTGTACGGGTCGCCTGGAAGCACGACTTGCCACTCGAGGCCGCTCGTTTCTTGACGGCCTCCCGTCGAAGGCCTGACCGTGCCGTCTTCGTCGCTGCAGGCCCTGCTCGCGCGTGTCGCCGCCAACATCGAGCGCGGCCGCGGCGCGGAAGCCACGAAGATGCTGGGGCCCGTCCTCCGGTCCTCCACGCTGACGCGCGAAGAAGAGCTGGAGTTGCGCTCGGCGCTCGCCGAGGCGTGGCTCCTGCAGGACGATCTCGACCAGGCCGCCTCGGCCCTGGGCCGCCCGCCCGACACGTTCCGCGACAGCGTCCCCTCGGGCCGCCTGGCGACGCTCTGGCGGCTCCACGGACGGCTGGCCTCGGCGCGCGGCGATCAGTCCCGCGCCATTGCGCTGCACGGCCGCGCCCTCAAACAGGCCGAGATCGCCCACGATTCGCGCGCGATCGGCCTTGCCCACTACGAGCTCGGCCAGTGTTACCGCCAGGTCGGCGACATGGCTATCGTCCGCGAACACATCACCAAAGCGGCTTCGGCCCTGCACGCCGCCGGCGATCGCCGTCACCTGGCGCTGGTCCACTCGCTGTCGAGCATCTCGCTCGCCCAGCTCGGCCGGCACGACGAAGCCATGGGGGCCCTGCGCCAGGCCGAGCGCCTCGCCTCGCTCGTGCAGGCCGACGATGTTCTCGCCACGGTCTGCGGCAATCAGGCCAATGTGACCATGCTGCAGCACCGCTACGAGCAGGCCCTCGCGCTGGCCGAGCGAAGCGTCTCGTTGCACGAGGCGCACGGATCGGGCCACGGACTGGCCGTCGCGCTGGCGACGCTCGGACAGATCTGCGTCCGGATCGGCGACCTCGGCCGCGCCGAGGAGGCCCTGCATCGCGCGCTCAAGGTGCGCAGCCCGATTCAGTTCAGCGAGACGACCGGCGCCGTCTTCGACACGCTCGCCCAGATTCAGCTGATGCGCGGACGCTACGACGCGGCGAGCGATTTTCTCGGCCGCGCGAGCGACGCCTACGGCGCGTACGGCCGCGAAACGAGCCGCTGGTACGAATGGTCGGTGCGGGTGCTCGGCGCGCGGCTCGCGCTGAGGCGGGGCGCCCTCGACGAGGCCGTTGCCAAAGCCGACGAAATCCTGCAGGCCGGCGCCCCGCCCTTTGACGCCCTTCAGGCCACGCTCATTGCCGCCGAAGCCTTGACCCTCGCCAGGCGGCTCCCCGAGGCCGAGCAACGGCTGACGGCGGCCGCCGACGTGCTCGACCCGAAAGCCGCGCCAGCCGCGTGGGGTGAGTACCTGCGCCTGCGCGGGGCCCTCCACGCGCAAAGCGGCAGCAAGACCGACGCGTATCACGATTTCGCCCAGAGCACGACGTTGCTCGATCTGCTCGGCGAACGGTATCAAGCCGGGCTGAGTCATCTCGCGCTTGGGCGTCTGGTCGCCGAGACCGGGGCGCGCTCGATCGCCGAGCGGCATCTCGGCAAAGCGATGGGCATTTTCGAGCAGCTCGGTGCCGAACGTGACCTCGCCGACACGCGCGAGGCGCAATCGCTCCTGACCCACGTCGGCACGGGCGAGTATGTCATCTCCCCCTCCGACGCCGACGAAGCGATCGTGCGACGCATCGTCGATGCGGCGGCGCTCCCCGACCTCCTTGGACGGGAAACGGCGACGGCCCTGCTCGACGCGGCGGCCGCCGACAGTGCCGTCCTGTTCGTGCGACTGGCCGGCGGCGACGTGCGCGTGATTGCCTGCGCCGGCTGCGACGCCGACGCGGCGCCGGCCCTCGCGCGCTCCGCCGCGCACGGCAGCGCCTATGGCCGCGGCACGCTGGTCCTCGAATCCCTCGGGCGCGATCCGGAAGGACCGCGCTTTGCGCTCGTCGCCTCGCCGCGGCCGGTTGGCCACCCCGTGCTGCGGCGACTGCGCATGATTCTCGCCGTCGCCGAGCAGGGGTTCGCGTTGTGCGCGGCGCGCGACCGCTCGGCCGGGCCGCCCGGCCTCGCCGTCGACCGATCGCTCGAGCCGCTGCTGCCGGGATTCCTTTCCGCCAGCGCCGCCATGGCCCGCCTGGTCGAGCAAATTCAGCGACTGCAGGGCAACGACCTGACCGTCCTCATCACGGGTGAGAGCGGCACCGGCAAGGAGCTCGTCGCGCGCGCGATCCACGTGGGGTCGCCCCGCAGCGCCGCCATGTTCCTGCCCTACAACTGCACGACCACCGGACGCGACCTGGCCGACAGCCAGCTGTTCGGGCATCGGCGCGGCAGCTTCACGGGCGCCGTCTCCGACCAGCCGGGCCTCGTGCGGTCGGCCGCCGGCGGCACCCTGTTTCTCGACGAGATCGGCGACCTGCCCCTCGACGTCCAGCCCAAGCTGTTGCGGTTTCTCGAGCAGCACGAGATCATGCCGATCGGCGAGACACGGCCGCAGCGCATCGACGTGCGGGTGCTCGCCGCCACCAACGCCGACCTCGAGCAGCGCGTCGCCGAGGGTAAGTTCCGCGAAGATCTCTACTACCGCCTCAGCGTCATCCGCATCCACGTGCCCCCGCTGCGCGAGCGCCGCGAGGAGATTCCGCACTTGAGCACGTACTTCCTCCGTGAAGCGTCCGAGCGGCTCGGTAAACCCGACATCCACTTGAGCTCGGACACGCTCGACACGTTTGCGCACTTCTGGTGGCCGGGGAACGTCCGGCAGTTGAAGAACGAGATTCAGCGGGCTGTGGCGCTGAGCACGCCCGGAGGAACGATCGAGCCGGTGCACCTCTCGCCCGACATCAGCAGCGAGCGGCTGCCCGCGGGCACCTCACCCCGTCGGCCGGCCTCGGTCCGAAGCGCGCCGAATCTGGCTGTGGCCGTCGAACAGGTCGAGCGGGACATGATTCAGGCGGCGCTCGATCGGACGGGCGGCAACATCTCCGAATCCGCCCGCGCACTCGGACTGACCAGGCGAGGCCTGTACCTGAAGCTCCGACGCCTTGGGCTGGAAACCCATCCCGAGATGAATACCGGCTGAGATGGATACTGGCTAGCCGATTTCCATGTTGTGTGAATACTTTATATCCATTCCGCCGACGCGTCCTATGACTCAATATAATCTATAAGTTATTGAGTAATAAGGTATTATCAACATAATCTGTCCCAGGTCCTTCACATCCCTGCACGCGGCGCGGACTTTGGATATGCACTCTGCGGCCTTAACTGCAGGAGAACACCCGTGAAGCACATTTGGACTGACGACCCGACCCGCCCGTCGTCGAACAAGAGAGCCGCCGAGCGGCGCATCATGAGCCTGCCCGCGCGCCTCACGTGGAAAGACCTGCGGGGCACACCGCGGTTTGCCAGCGTCGTGACGCGCGACGTCAGCGAGTACGGCGTGTACGTCGAGTGCTCTTCAGCTGTGTCGATCCCCCCTTTTCGGCTCGTGCAGTTCCAGATCGAGCCCGGCGCGCGGGAAGGCGGCACGCTCCCCGACGCCCTCAAGCAGGGCCGCATCCTCTCGGCTGTCTACCGCGTGACGCCCCGTACGGCGTCTGGTACGCCGCAGGGGTTGGCGCTGCGCCTGATGGTCGAGCCCAGACGCCGGGTGCTGCATGCCGAGCCGGCACGGGCCACGGCCTGAGCTCTTTGGCCCGCCGGCCGGCAGACAGATGCCTTATGATCTGACGCCAGGTTGGCACCCACGTGATCTTCAAGCAGTTCTATCTCAATTGCCTCGCCCACGCGTCGTACCTAATCGGTGACGAGCAGACGCGCACCGCCGCCGTCGTCGATCCACAGCGGGACATCGACCAGTACCTGTCGTTTGCCGACCAGGCGGAGCTCCGCGTCGCGCACGTCTTCCTCACGCATCTGCACGCCGACTTTGTGGCGGGTCACCTCGAGCTGCGCGATCGGGTCGGCGCCACGATTCATCTTGGCGCCGCGGCGAAAGCCGAATACGCGTTCACGCCGCTCAAGGATGGCGACTTCGTCCAGTTCGGGCGCGTCCGCTTGAAGGCGCTTGAAACACCGGGACACACCCCCGAATCGATTTCGATCGTGGTGTACGACCTCGACCGGAGCGAGACGACGCCCTACGGGGTGTTGACCGGCGACACCCTCTTTGTGGGCGACGTCGGGCGCCCGGACTTGCAGGCCGCGCTCGGCTGGACCGCCGGCGACCTTGCCAATTTGTTGTACGAATCGCTTCAATCGAAGCTGATGACGCTGCCCGACGAGAGTCTGGTGTACCCCGCGCACGGCGCCGGGTCGCTCTGCGGCAAGGCCCTCAGCAAGGAGACGGTGTCCACGATCGGCGATCAGCGGCGCGTCAACTACGCGCTACAGCCGATGACCCGGCAGGCCTTCGTCGATCTGGTGACGGCGGATCAACCGGATGCGCCGCCCTATTTCATCTACGATGCCGTCCTCAATCGCCAGGAGCGACCCACGCTCCAGGAAGCCCTCGCGCGCGAACTGACGCCGAAGACGCTTGAGGAGGTGCTCGCGCTGCAAGCGTCGGGCGCGCAGCTCCTGGATACGCGGGATCCGATCGACTTCGCGGCGGCGCACCTCAAAGGCACCATCAACATCGGGCTCGGCGGCCAGTACGCCACCTGGGCCGGCACGGTTCTCAGTCGAGAGCGGCCGATCGTCATCGTGGCGGACCCCGGACAGGAGAGCGAGTCGGCCATCCGCCTCGGGCGCATCGGATTCGATCACATCGTGGGATACCTGCAGGGGGGCTTGGGTAGCCTGGCGTCGCGCCCAAACCTTGTGACGACGACCGGGCGCGTCAGCGCGTCACTTGCCGCCGAGCGTCTCCTCACGCGCGAGCCGTCGGCCCCCCTAGCCGTTGACGTGCGTTCGCCTCAGGAACGCGCCCAGAAGCACGTGGCTGCAAGCGTCAACATACCGCTCAATCATCTGATCGAGCGATTCTCCGAGTTACCGAAGGATCGGCCGTTGCTCGTGTACTGCGCGGGCGGTTATCGGTCGTCGATCGCGGCCAGCCTCCTGCAGCAGCACGGCTACACGAAGGTCGACGAAATCGCCGGCGGTCTTGCCGCGTGGGAGGCCGCACAGCTGCCGCTCGTCTCGGAAGGAACGGCGCATTAGAGCGTCGAGTTGAAGCGTCCTTGTGTCGGGCTTGATGCCAGATTCATGATCACAAGTTCATCTCTCCACACGTTCGGCCGTTCGGCCGCGATCCGCGGCGCACTCGTCGCCTCCCTGGCCCTGATGGGGACCGGCCGACCGGCCGCCGATGAGGGCATGTGGACCTTCGACCGGCCACCGAGTGAGGCCCTTCAGCGGCGATATGGCTTCACCATCACGAAAGAATGGCTCGACCACCTCCGTCTTGCGAGCGTGCGCTTCCAAAACGGCGGCTCCGGGTCGTTCGTGTCGGCCGACGGCCTGGTGCTCACGAACCATCACGTGGCACTCGGACAGCTCCAGAAGGTGTCCGCGCCGGAGAGAAACTACGTAGCGGACGGGTTTTACGCCCGCACGCGCGAGGAGGAAGTCAGGGCCACCGACCTCGAGCTGAACGTGCTCGTTTCGACCGAGGAGGTCACCGCGCGGATTACCGCCGCCGCCCTCCGCGCGGCGACAGCCCAAGCAGCGCTCGAGGCACGGAGGGCCGAGATCGCGAACATCGAGAAAGAGAGCCTGGACCTCACGGGATTCCGGTCCGATGTCGTGACGCTCTATCAGGGCGCGCAGTACTGGTTGTATCGCTACAAGAAGTACACGGACGTTCGTCTCGTCTTTGCGCCCGAGCAGCAGATGGCGTTTTTCGGGGGCGATCCGGACAACTTCACCTACCCCCGTCACGACCTCGACTTTGCGCTCTTCCGCGTCTACGACAACGGCGCCCCCGTCCGGCCGGAGCACTTCCTCAAGTGGAACGCCAAGGGCGCCACGGAGAACGAGCTGGTGTTCGTGTCTGGGCACCCCGCCTCGACCGACCGCAACGGCACGCTCGCCGAGCTCGAAACCGAAAGGGACGTGGTCTATCCGGTCAACATCAAGGTGGTCAAGCGGCGCATCGAGGTCCTTCGCCAGTACGCCGCTCAAGGCGGCGAGCAGGCGCGGCAGGCGGCAGGATTCGTCTTCGGCCTGGAGAATGCGCTAAAAGCCTACACGGGCCAGTACGAGGGCCTGCTCGATCCGAAGGTGATGGAGAAGAAGGCGACCGAGGAGCGTGGCCTGCGCGACGCGGTCGCACGAAACGCCGAGTGGCAGCGGACCTACGGTCCCGCATGGGACGAAGTGGCACGCGCCGAAACCGCCCGGCGGCGGCTATTCAAGTCGCAACGCTTCGGGCAGCTTCGCGGGTCGGCGTTCGCGAGCCGCGGGCTGCTCATCGTCCAGTATGTGACGGAGCTCCGAAAGCCCGACGGCCAGCGGCTCGACGGCTTCCACGACGCGCAGTTGCCATCGCTGCTGTTCGGCCTCCTCTCCCCGGCGCCCATCTACCCCGCGCTCGAAGAGGCGCTCCTTGGCGACGCGCTGCAGGAATCGCTCGAGGAGCTCGGCCCGAACGATCCGTTTGTCAGAACGGTTCTGGCCGGTCGCTCGCCGAAGGATGCGGCCGCGGCGCTCATCGGCGCGACGAGGCTCGCAGACCCGGCCGTCCGCAAACAGCTCATCGATGGTGGCGAGGCGGCCGTCAGGGCCTCCACCGATCCCCTCATCGTCGTCGGCCGGGCGCTCGATCCCTTGATGCGTGCGACCAACGCATTAATGGAGCGGGAGGTGACGAGCTTCGAGACATCCGCCCGCGAAAAGATCGGCCAAGCCAGGTTCACGGCCTACGGGACGACAGCCTATCCCGACGCGACGTTCACGCTGCGCCTGTCCTACGGCGCCGTCCGCGGCTATCCGATGAATGGCACTCGCGCCGCATACAAGACGACGTTCGCCGGACTCTTCGACCGGTCGGCGGGGTTTGACGACAAGCCGCCGTTTAATCTGGTCCCTCGCTTCACCGATCGGCGTGCGCGGATCGATATGACGACACCGCTCAATTTCGTGACGACGAACGACATCATCGGGGGCAACTCCGGGTCGCCGGTCGTCAACCGGGCCGGCGAACTGGTCGGGCTCATCTTCGACGGGAACATCGAGAGCTTGGTCGGGCGGTTTGTCTACGACGACGAGAGGAATCGGTCCATAGCCGTGCACAGCGGGGCCATCGTGCACGCCCTGCGGACCGTCTACGATGCCGGGGCGCTGGCCGACGAGCTGGATCAGGGGCGGTAGCTCTCGCCGCATTACGGCTGCCTGTGGTAGCCTATTTGGCCGACAGGAGGTCAGCCGGTCGGACGGTCGGAAACGCTTATTTGGTTCGGAAGCCTTTATTTGGTGGGGAGACGAGTTATGAACAAGGTCAGATCTGCAGCAATTGCGGCAGTAGCCATGGCGATACTGGGCACCTACCTTGGTGCGCAGCAGCCGCAGGCACCCGCGCCGGGTCAGGGGCAGGGCGGAGGGGGCAGGCAGGGGCCGCCGCCGATGCCGATGTCATTCTTCATCACGAGCGTCCCCAAGGGAGATGGCGCCAACTATGGCGGTCTGGCCGGGGCCGACGCCTACTGCCAGGCACTGGCGGCTGCCGCCGGCCGTGGCGCCTCCACGTGGCGCGCCTACCTGAGCACGCAGGGCGCCGGCGCCGTCAGCGCACGGGATCGCATCGGCACCGGTCCGTGGTACAACGCCAGAGGACAGCTGATTGCAATGAACGTGGCCGAGCTGCACGGCGACACGATCGAGCAGGCGCGCCTGGGCAACCGGCTCGGGAAGCAGCTCTCGCGGAACGAGAAGCAGGAGCTCGTCAACGGCGTCGGCGACATGCCGAACCAGCACGACATCCTGACCGGCTCGCAGCCCGATGGCCGCGCGTACACCGATGCGGCGGATCACACCTGCAGCAACTGGACAGCCAACACGCACGTCGAGGCGCCCGCGCGGGGCGCGGCTCCTGCGGCTGGTGCGCCACCGGCGGCGCCGCCTGCGCCTGGTCCGTCCGCCCAGCTCGGGCACTCCGACAAGCAGGGCGGCGGCAACGGCTCGTGGAATTCCACCCACGGCAGCCGCGGCTGCAGTCAGCCGAACCTAGTCTCCACCGGCGGCGCGGGTCTCCTCTACTGCTTCGCGACGAACTAGACGCAAGTCTCCGCGCGTTCAATCCGAGGGTGGCGAATCGTCGCATTCGCCATCCTCTTTTCCTGTACCGCCACCTCGCGTCAACGCCGTCTGGTCTGACAGCACGTGCAGCATCAGGGCTGTATCTTGCCGACGCACCCGAGAGCTTCTTGGCGCGTGAGGGGTTTAAGCATGCCAATCGTGACACTTTGCAGTGGGATAGTGCTGCCGTTCGCTGCAGTTATTGTGACCGTCTTCACGTTCACGCCCATAGTGGAAGGATCGAAGTGAACACCTTCAAAGTCTCTTCCATGTACGCTCATTTTCACTGTGAATGCCGCTAAGTTGATACACATGGCCTTCGTGCTTGGGACAGCAATCACCCTGAAGGTCCAATATGAGTTGATCTCAACAGTGGCGTCGCTCCAGTTGCGGGGTTCTGGACTTCGAAGTAAGAGGTGCGGGCCATTCACATCGACGGATTGCGCGTGAAGCGAGGCCGTGCCGATGATGACGAGCAGAACGGTCACGAGCAGGATACGTAGCATAGACATTCTCCTCATGTCTCGGCTTCCGGTCGATCAGTTGCTGTCGCTCCTTCAGATTCTCGAGTGCGATGTCGTTGGTCGTGCGGACAAAGAGCCTGATGAGACGGTGCCGGGGGCGGGAATCGAACCCACACGCCCCTTGCGGGACCCAGGATTTTAAGTCCTGTGCGTCTGCCAGTTCCGCCACCCCGGCCCGAGGATAAGTATTACACGAGCACGGACTTACCGCCGTCGTTGTCGTGATCGCGCTTTTCGTCGCGGGCCATCTGCGGGCCACGAGGCAGCCATCACCGTATAATCGCGCGATGGAGGCGCTCGGCCCGGTTCTCATCTTGGTATCGCTCCCCATGATGTTGCGATGGATTCCTCCGAACTGTTTCTTCGGGCTCCGGATCCCTGCCACGCTCCGCAACGAATCCGTGTGGTATGACGCAAACGCTCTATGCGGGCGTCATTCCTTCCTGCTCGGTCTAGTTCTTGTCCTCTTGGAGTTCGTGCTGCCACTTGCGATACGGAACCAGGTCCTCAGCACGGTCGCGTGGGTCGGCTTTGTGGCCATCATCGCCTCTGACTGGCGCACTGCGAATCGCTGGCGGAGGGAGCGAGAGAGCCACTTGCCGTTATCGAGCAGGTAGTCCCTTGATCGCGCACGTGCGCCACGGCGCCCCACCTTCAATCCCTGACGTCGTCGCTTGGCTTCGAGCTTCTTGAACGCCTGCTTGCGGACCTGCCGGAGAAGCTGACGGCCCACATTTGCGCGACGGTGAAACTGTCGCCGATCCTCGTCGGCGTCGAGTATACCGAGGCGTTCAAGGCTCGAAGTCCGCTGTTGGTGGCAGACCCGACGCTGTTTGTGAAAGCGCCGTTCGGCTAGACCGGTCCACGCCGCCGTTTTTGTTGCCAGCCACGCCAATGAACGCAGCACCCGCCGTCGTCAGGGCACCGAGCCAGTGGTCGGCCGGCGCCATGAGTCTGGCCAACGCCGCCACCGGCGGGTAATAGACCGAGCCACGAACGATGTCGACCGAAACACCGAGACTCTCAATCAGCGCGCGCAGTTCCGCTGCCGTCGAGAAATGCGCCCTCTTCCAGGTGGGTGCGCCCAGCCAGCCTCGCACGCGGCGTACTGCTGCCCACGTACTCCATCGACCGAGATCGCCAATCACCAGTCGGCCGCCCGGCCGAAGCACGCGCACCGCTTCGCGTGCCGCCGTGTCGATGTCGTCCACCAGGCACAACACCGTCACGGCGACCACCACATCGAACGCACCATCGCGGAATGGCAGGTGCTCCACGCGACCTTCGACGAACCGACTCGGGACCCTCGCCCGCGTGGCACGGGCAGCGGCCGCGCGGAGCATGCGGCGGTCGATATCGATCCCAACGGCTCGGGCACCCCGCGTGGCGAGGGTCCACGTGAACAGGCCATCGCCACACCCGAGGTCGAGCACACGCTTTCCCTCAATGACGCTGACGAGCCGGTGGAGAAGCCGATGCTCGAGCGCCTCTGTGACGGCGCCAAGCGTTGTCTCGCGCCACCGCGAGTACGTCTCTGGCCCAACCACGACGTGCGCCGCCGGCGCGCTGGCGTTACATACGCGGCTTGACATAGGTGTGGCTCTGGCGCAGTATTCAAGCATACATTTGATTACTTGATTCTGCCATGAAGACGCCGACGTCTCGCTTCAAGGCCGTAATTTACGAGCAGATCGCCCGAATCGGCAAAGCGACGGCGAGCCCGGGCCGGCTCGAGATCCTCGAGTTGCTCTCACAGGGTCCCCGGACGGTCGAGGCCCTGGCTGCCCAGCTTGGCCAGAGCATGGCGAACACCTCGCATCATCTGCAGGTGCTGCGGCGCGCCCGGCTCGTCGACGCCGAGAAAGCGGGTCTGCATGTGACGTACCGGTTGGCCCACCCGCAGGTGGGCGAATTCTTCCTTCATCTTCGGATGTTGGCGCAGTCTCGACTTGCGGAGATCGAGCAGGTCAGTCGACAGTACCTCGAGAAACGGGGCGTCATGGAGGCCGTCGAGAAAGACGAGCTCCTGCGCCGCGTCCGTGCGGGTGAGGTCACCGTGATCGACGTCCGGCCGCACGAGGAATACCTCGCCGGTCATCTCCCTGGGGCGCTCTCAGTGCCGCTGTCGGAGCTGAAGAAGCGCGCGCCCGACCTGCCGAAGCATCGAGACATCGTGGCCTATTGCCGCGGCCCATACTGCGTGATGGCGCTCGACGCGGTCGAACTCCTCCGCCGGAACGGGTTATGCGCGCACCGGATGGAATACGGCGTACCCGAATGGCGCGCGCACGGCTGGCGCATTGAGAGCGGTGAGGCTCGTGGCCCCGGGAGCCGGCCATGAGCACGTCAAGACTGCTTCCAGCAGGCGCCATCCGTCTCGGGGCTGCGACGAACTGAAACGGAGCATCGATATGGCGAAGACACTTTTTATCCTCAACGACCCGCCGTACGGCACCGAGCGCAGCTATAACGCGCTGAGGCTTGCCGGTTCGCTGTCGAAGCGCGAGGGCGAACTGGTGAAGGTGTTTCTCGTTGGCGACGCAGCGAGCTGCGCCAAGACGAACCAGAAAGTTCCCCAGGGTTACTACAACGTGGAGGTCATGCTGCGGAGCGTGGGGCGGCACGGCGGCGAGATTGGCGCTTGCTGTGTGTGCATGGACGCGCGTGGCATCAGCGATACCGAGCTGTCCGAAGCGGTCCACCGCAGTTCGCTCGACCAGCTCACGGATTGGACGCAGTGGGCGGACAAGATCCTGGTGTTCTGAGGGCGTCTCGTTAGTACGCACGGGCGCGTGCTGGCGAAGGCACCTCGAGATGACGAGACATGCTCCGACGGCTTCCAGAATGGGCGGTGACCTGGCCGAAGCTGACGGTCGCGTTGGCGATCGCGACGACGATGGTGTTTGCAGCCTGGCTGCCGCGCATGCGCACGGATACCGATCCGAAGAACATGCTGCCGGTGACCTCCGACGTGCGGGTGTTCAATCGACAGGTGGAGCAGTGGTTTGGCCTGCACGAGGACATGATCGTGGTCGGGATCGTGCGAGATCGGGGCCTGTTCGACCGGGCGGCGCTCGAAGCCGTGAGCCGTCTCACCGATCGCATCGTACGGCTTCCTGGGGTCGTCACGGCCGACGTGACCAGCCTGACCACCGCGGACAACGTGGTCGCCGAGGCGGGCACGCTCAGCGTCCAGCCGCTCCTGCCGGCGATTCCCGCTACCGCACAGGATCTGGAAGCCTTCCGGCGCGCGATGATGGACAACCCGATGGTGGTCGACCGGCTTGTGTCGGCTGACGGCCGGGCCACCGCCATCTACGTGCCGATCGAGCGAGGCGCCAACGGCAAAGAGGTCGCGGACAGCATTCGGACCCTTGTCAGCGAAGAACGCGGCGATCTTCGCTTTTACGTCGCGG
>MELA01000102.1 GCA_001767495.1 Acidobacteria bacterium RIFCSPLOWO2_12_FULL_65_11
ACCCCGGTCTTGTGGTGAAGACCTACCGGGGTCCTCTACTGAATTCAAAGGACTTTCCGTGCTGTTTACCATCGAACTGCGAAAGTCAGGCTAGCCGCGCTACAAGCGCTCTGGCGTCGACTGGCTCGGCGACGTGCCCCGGCATTGGGGAGTCAAGCGGCTCAAGTATTTGGCCTCGATTAACGACGATGCCCTCTAGGTTTGCGCCGCGCATCTCTCTTGGCACCATGGACGCGTACCCTGGTTGTGACTTGCCCCGGTCTAGTGTTGACTGGCTGTCTAGGGTGTGAACAGAGCGGTCCCGACACACATCGACAGGAGCACATAGCTGACAGCGGGCGGGAAACCAGGATCGAGAAGACCGAAAGCCACTCCGGCGAGCAGACCAAGAGCGGGAATCGCCGCGACCGCGCGCACCGCTCGCGTCGTTGCAAGCCTCGTGACGGCAATCAGCCACGCAGACACGAAGGCACACGAAACTCTTTAGGACGAGAGAGTTCGGCGTCTCTTCGCGATCTTCGTGTCCTCGTGATTTGCCGTCGGTGATTGCAGAAAGTGCAACCCGTCAAGCGCCGCTGGTAGCAATTTCTGCGTGGTCGCCCTGCCGCGTCGCCTGGGTTGGCCTGAGGTGCTTTTCTGACGCTCATCCCCGTGACTTTCCTTCCTCGGCGATTGGATCTGCCTCCTTGTGCTCTGTCGGCAGCGCCTCTACGCTGGCTGCAGCATGGTCATTCGATGAGAGCCCTTCAGAGCAGCGGCCAGATCAGGATGGTGACGGCCGCAGTCTGTGCCGCGCTGTTCGCCGGAGCTGCGCCGGCTCGAGCGGCCGACTCTTGGAACAAGGTCGAGTCTCGGCACTTTCTGATTGTGGGCGAGGTTGGGCACGCCCGCCTAGGCTCCATTGCAAAGACGCTCGAAGAGTTCAGACTCGCGACGACGCTAATGTTCCCCGACAGGTTGGTGGACGCCGATCGCCCTCTCACGATCGTCGTCCTTCAGGGGAACAGCATCGCGGACTACGCGCCGGGCGGGAACATCGCCGGACTCTACAGGCGCCAACCGGACCGGGAGTTCATCATCATGCGCTCGGACGCATTTGGTGGAGAGGATTTTCGGAGGGTCCTGCACGAGTACCAGCACTCAATCACTCACGCCAACGTCATGAGACTGCCACGGTGGGCGGAGGAAGGTTTCGCCGAATTCTATTCGACGTTCACGGCTTCGAGCGACGGGCGGTACCAAATCGGACTGCCCATCGACCATCACTTGAGGGCGCTCAGCTCCAAAGGGTTCGTTCCGCTCGAGGAGTTCTTCGCCGACGACGGCCGATCAATCAGCACGAGCGACACATTCCGCGTGAGCGTCTTCTACGCCCAATCGTGGGCGCTCGTCCACTTCCTGACCTTTGGAGACGAAGGCAAGTGGAACCCCTCATTCACTCCGTTTCTCCGGGCCCTCGTGTCCGGCGAACCCCCGATGCACGCGTTTCGCAGAACCGTGACAACCGACGTCGAGACGTTCATGGCGCACTTTCGGGCGTATCCCAACTCGTCGAGCTTCTCGTACATATGGGCGAAGTTCGATCCCGACGAGACGGCCGTCCGCGATTCGAGCGAAGGGAAATTGAGCGTCGCTGAAACCGGCTACCTCAAGGCGCGTCTCCTCAACGACCCCCAGAAGGCGGCGAAGGCGATCGACGACGCCCTGACCGCCGAGCCTGAGAACAGTCCGGCGCGGGCCCTCAAAGCCGAGTACCTGTTCGCGAGACACGAAACCGCGGAGGCGGCGGACGAATGGTCAGCGCTCGCACGCGCCAGCTCGGTCGACGCCCGCACCTGCGGACTGGCCATGCTTGCGCTCAACCTTCTGGCTCGTCATGAGGAATCGCTCGCCGTGTGCTCTGAGGGGAAGACTCGCGGCGACGTCGGCTCCGCGTTCGAGCGAGCAGTTGCTCTAGAGGCGCTGGGACGCCAGGCTGAAGCGGCGCCCGTGTACACCAGTGTCGGCATGGCGCCTGAGGCGAGATTGTCTGCACTGCGATGGCATGGGCGGCGCCACTTGGAACAAGGGCAGTTTGTCGCCGCCAGACGTGCGGCGGACATCTGGCTGGCTCGTGCATCGGGAGATTCAGACGGGATCGCGTCGCTGGTCTTTTCCGCTGGGCGGCGCGACGCCCGCAAGATAGGTGTGAGCAAGCCCGCACCGAACTGAGCGGTCAACCGTAAGCGTTTAGAAGATCGCCAGCGGATTGAAGGGCGAGCTCGAAATGCCTGGGATGCAGGATCGGGCGCGGAAAACCGCCTGAAGTGCCAACTCGGATGCTGCCACCTTCATTTCCGCGGAAATCCTTTGAATCAACGAGCCAGGTCCCTTTCAGAGGCCCCTGTTTCCCTTTAGCAGAGGCGTGAGGCCCTTCTCTGCTCGAAAGGTCAGGGCTCCACTTCACGCGGAGCATTATGGTGGAATCTTGCTACCATTGGCCCGCGCCGACAGGCGCCCTGAAGGGGAGGCATATGAGAATCGATAAAGCGCTCGTCGTCGTCACGGTGTTAGTCGCCTCGGGCATCGTCGCCCTGGCGCAGCAGCAGGTTGGCACCCCCGGCGTCCAGGCCGGACGGGATCCCAATCGCGCGGCGTTCGTCGCCGCCAACTGCAAGACGCAGCCCGCGCCGCCCGCAGCGCCGGCGGCCCGCGGCAACGCAGCCCGCGGTGGCCGCGCGGCGGCACCAGGCGCCAACGCCCAGCCAGCCGCGCCGCCGGTGCTCATCCCGCCCGACCCGGCTCCGGCGATCCCAGGCGTGCTCGCCGCCGGACAGCGCTGGCGCAAAGTCTGGGGAGGCACCGGCAACAACACCGACGGTGCCACCGGCACCGACAAGGGACTGCTGCTGGCACAAAACGACCTGAGCCAGATCATCGAGATCTCGCTCGCCGATGGTCGCGTCGAGGTGCTCGCCAAAGACACCTTCACCGGGGGGGCGATTGCGGTGAGGCCTGACGGCAACCTCTATGTCGGATACCGTGCGCTGAACCGCGGCATCTGGCGGGTCGATCCGCGCACTCTGTTCACGAACACCATGAACGGCGAGCCGCTCGAGTGCCTTGGCGCGGCCGTCCTCAACGACATGGTCGCCGACAAGAAGGGCGGCATCTACATGACCATGGGCGGCGTCTACTACGCGAACGCCCGCGGCGTGGTGAGTGGCCGCTATGGCCGGGTCGGCGGCAACGGCATCGCCGTCAGCCCCGATGACCGCACGCTGTACGTCACCGGCAGACTCATGGGCGCGATGCCGCCGGCGGACCTGAAGATACCCGCGGGCGCGCCGACACCGACGGGCGGCCTCGTCGCGTTCGACATCCAGCCGGATGGCTCCCTGACGAACGAACGGCAGTTTGCCTGGGGCGGCGGCGACGGCACCGCCGTCGATACGCAGGGCCGCCTCTACACGCCGGGCAACGGCGGCGCCTGGGTGATCGACCCGCGCAACGGCGAGTTCCTCGGCTTCATCCCGACGCCGGCCGGCACGCACGGCCTGCACTTCGGCGGACCGGGCCGGCGCACGTTGTTCTCCATCCAGCTCAACGCCCAGACGTCGGTCCATGCGATCGATACGCTGGTGCGGGGCTACCAGGCCACGGAGTGGAAGAGATAAATTGACTGCCCTGCCACGGCTCGGGGGCTGCAATCGAGAGGCTGCAGCCCCCGCTGCCCCATCCGCCGACGCCTGGGCCACCGTGGACGGCCGCAACATCATGGCCGCCGACGTGGAGAAGGCGTTCCAGCGCAGTCGCGACCTGAACGTCACGCTCTTGAGCGAAGAGGTGCAGGCAGCAAAGATGGCTGCTCGAGGACCTGACCTACGAGCAGTTCCAGCAGGAACTCTCGAAGCGCACCCTGACGACGAGCGAGGTGCAGGCGAGCCTGCGCCGCGATCTGATCGTGCAGAAGGTGCTCGGCGCTGCCCTCAGCTTCAGAACCAATACGTTCTTGGGGGAACGAAAGCGGGCCCGCGGCGAACGGACGAACACGGAAGCGAATATCGGAAGATCCTAAATCGCTGATGCCGTAGCGCCTGCGCCGAAAAAGCCCATGGCTATTGATATTTTCTGACCACAGTCTGACGAATCCCTGCCTCCCGGCCGAACTGCCAACTCTCAAGACAGCGAAGGCTTACCCGTGATCGTGTGGCGGGTTATGATCCGCTGCATGTTCAACGCTCAGCGTCGGCTCCTCTTCTTCGCTCTCCTCCCAACACTCGCCGTGGCGGCGATGCCGTACGGCAGCACCGCGCAGGGTCAGGCGCAGGGGCAGGCGCAGCCGCAGGGCAGGGGCCGCGGCGCGCAGGCGCCGCCGGCGCCGCGCAAGCTGATGCTCGTCGATCGCACCGGCGCGCAGACACTGCTCGGTGAAGTGCCGGGCAACACCAACGGCCCGCGCGTATCGCCTGACGGTACGCGCCTCGCGTACGGCTCGGGTGGTCTGTGGGTCGGTCCGCTGATGAACCTGCAGGCGATCAAGCGCATCGGCGACGGCCAATTCCCGTACTGGTCGGCTGATGGCACGCGCCTGTTCTTCTCGCCAGCGGCAGAGATCCTTGCCTGGCGTCGCGTCGATGCAGAGGATATCGGCGAGCAACTGCATACGCCGGTCCGCGCCCCAGAATCGAGATCAAGCGACGGCAAATTGCTATCCTTCGTCGTATCGGTCGACAACAAGTTCTCGGCCTGGACGATGAACCTCGAGACGCGGGAGCGAACGCAGATCCCGGATAGCGGACCCGAGGCGCTCGGCACCAACATCTCTCCGGACGGCCGCTGGATCGCGTATCAGTCAACCGCGACGGGACGCTATGAGATCTACGTGCAGCCGCTCGGTCGCGCGGGTCCGGCCGTGCATGTGACAACGCAGGAGTCGTTCCGGCCGCTCTGGTCGCGTGACATGCGCGAGATGTTCTTCGACACCGTCGTCGACGGCGTGCGGACGCTGTGGGTGGTGCCGATCACGACGCAGCCGACGTTCGCGGCGGCCGGCGAGCCGCGCGCGCTGCCGATCAAGGGGTTCGTGCAGGGGGGCGTCGGACGACGGATGTACGACCTGCTGCCCGACGGCCGCTTCGTGATGATGTTCCCGTAACTGAGAGAATCGACGTGATGATGCGATGCCTCAGCGTGGGTTTGATGCTGATCGCCGTCCAGGCGTGCGGCAACGGGTCTGACGTGTCAACCGCGCCGCCAACACAGACAGATGTCGCGCCAGCTGTCGGCGTCCGGGATGGGCCGGCCGGCGCGGCGTTCTGGCGCGTGCCGGCGGTGCCGTCCGGCGCCAGGCGTGGGGACGTGCTCTGGGCGCGCGAGCGCAGCGACGCACCCGCGGGCTCGCGCGGATGGAATCTGATCTATGTGTCAGAGGCAGCGACCGGAGCGCTCGCGTACGTCTCGGGAGAGATTTACGTGCCGACGGCCGGCGCTGGAGGCACCGGTCGGCCGCTCGTCGTCTGGAACCACGGCACGAGCGGTACGCAGGATATGTGCGCGCCGTCGCGCGATACGCTCGTCGGCTCCGGCGACCGGCTCGCCGACGATAACACCAGCCGCGTGCCGGCGCTCAGGGCCCTGCTCGCGCGTGGCTACGTCGTCGCGATGAGCGACTACCAGGGGCTCGGCACGCCAGGGCCGACGGAGTATTTGAACGGTCCGAGTCAGGGCAAAGCGGCACTCGACGTCGCGCGCGCCGCGCGCAACGTGCCGCTCGCGGCGGTGGGCGAACAGGTCGCGATGTACGGGTTCTCGCAGGGTGGCCAGACCTCGCTGTGGGCGGCTCATCTGGCGCCGGCCTACGCGCCGGAGCTGAAGCTCCTGGGGGTCGTCGCCATCGCGCCGGCCGCGCGCCAGCTCGCGCTGTCGTTCTACGACCTCGGCATCCCGCAGAATGCGGGCTACTTCATCGCCCGGATGGCAGGCCTCGCCGCAGGACATCCGGAAGCGCGGCTCACCGAGATGCTCTCGCCCGCGGGACTCGCCATGCTGGACGTGCAGACGTGGGGCTGCTTCGATATCTTCGCCGAGGCAGCGGCCATGAAGGTGCCCTTCGCGTATCCGAAGGCCCTCGAGGCAGGTACCGCGTGGCGCACGCGCCTCGAAGAGAATGACGCGTTCCTCCCGATTCCGTCCTCAATTCCGGTGTACGTGCTCCATGGCGACAAGGACGTCGACGTCGGGGTGCAGCTCACGCGAGACGTCGTAAAGGATCTCTGCGCCGGCGGGAGCGTCGTCGAGTATCAGGAGTACCCGGGCGTGAATCACATGGACATGAACGTCCAGGCGGCGTCGAAGATGCCTGATTGGCTGGCCGCGCGCTTTGCGGGTCAGCCGCCGCCCAATACGTGCGTCGGTCGTCCGTCTTCGTGAACGTCCAGCGAAGGCGGACGACTTAGAGCGCTCTGGAACAATCGACCGTCGGGGAGCTCCTTGACACCGCCAACGTCAGCCAGCCATACATAGCTGGCTATGCCCAAGCACTCAAACGACCGACTCCAAGGCACGCTCGACCTGCTGATCCTGAAAGCCGTCGATCGCGGCGGGTCGCTCCATGGATACGCCATCGCACAGCGGATCCATCAGGCGACCGCCGACTCGCTGCGAATCGAGGAAGGGTCGCTCTATCCCGCCCTGCAGCGCATGAGCCACGAAAAGTGGCTGCGTGCGCAGTGGGGCACCACCGACACCGGTCGAAAGGCGCGCTTTTATTCGATCACTGCCATAGGACGCCGGCAGCTTGAGGAGGAGGAGCGCCGGTGGACACTCCTGACGGAAGCGGTCAATAGAGCTCTGCGATTTGCGTAGGAGAGGACGATGTCACCATTCCGGCGCCTCTGGAATACGTTCCGTCGGGCACGCCTGGACGACGCTCTACGACAGGAAGTCGGGACGCATCTTGCGTTGATCGAAGAAGAAGGGCGGGCAAAGGAGCTGAACTCCGAGGCGGCTCGTCAGAAGGCGAGGACGAGATTCGGCAGTCCGCTGGCCCATCGCGAGCGCGCGGGCGATGCCGTGATCGCCACCTGGCTCGTGGACCTCTGGAAAGACGTCTGCCTGGCCGCGCGATCCCTGGCGCGTACCCCCGGGTTCACGGCGGTCGCACTCTTGACGCTCGCGCTCGGCATCGGCGCCAACACGTCGCTGTTCTCGATCGTAGGGGTGATGCCGCCCGGGTTCTTTGGTCCGGACGTCGGCCGGATGGCGGATGTGATGCTGCCCTTCGCCGCCGAGCCGCTCATTCGAGCCGAGGAGAGCCGATTGGCACGCCGAAGCTCGGCGTGGCTGCAGATCATGATGCGCATGAGGCCAGGGCGAGGCCTTGAGCAGACGAACGCGCCCTCCGAGCCGCGCAACCGCAGATCACCGAGGGTGCAACTTGGGCTCGTGCCAGCCAGCCGCTCACGCTGGCACCGGCTGTCACCGGCAACTCGTCGCTGCGTACGCGTTTCGAGACGCCGCTCTTCGCGATGGTCGTGGCCGTGGGGCTCGTGCTGCTCGTCGCATGCGCCAACATCGCCAGTCTGTTTCTGGCGCGGGCGCTGGCGCGGCGCCGCGAGCTGAGCGTGCGCCTGGCGCTCGGGAGCTCACGCTGGCGGATCGCGCGGCTGCTCTTCATCGAGAGTCTGATCGTGGCCGTAACCGGTGCGGCGTCCGGCTTGGTGTTGGCTTCGTGGGGCAGCGCGCTCCTCGTGCAGCAGTTGAGCACGTGGCAGAGCACCGTGTCGCTGGACCTCGCGCTCGACTGGCGCGTGCTCGCGCTCACGGCGGCGCTGGCGTGTCTCTCGGCAATCATCGCCGGCGTGGCGCCCGTGTTCGGGTTGAAGAGCGTCGCCCCGGGCGACGCGATCAGGGACGCGGGCCGCGGGATTGCCGGCGACCGCCGCTTTGCCGTGCGCAGTACGCTGGTTGTCGCCCAGATTGCCATCTCACTCGTCCTGGTCGTCGCGGCCGGACTGTTCCTGCGCACGTTTGCGTCGCTCAACCAGTTGCCGCTCGGGTTCGTGCCGGAACCACTGCTCGTCGCGGAGTTGAATCTCCAGGCGAGCGGTGGGCCGCCCGCGGAGCGCGGTGCGCGCGTCGAGCGCTTACGCGATGCGGCAGCGGCGGTCCCAGGCGTGCGGTCGGCAGCGGTCTCCTCGACACGGCTCCTCACCGGAGGGGGTTGGTCAACCGGCATCGTCGGCATCGGCGATGGGCCCATGGTACGCCTGAGGTCCGTTGGCCGACCCTCGCTCTGGCTGAACGCCACGACACCAGGCTGGTTCGAAACGATGGGCACGCCCTTGCTGATCGGCCGGGACTTCGATACCGGCGACCGCCTCGGCAGCCGTCCTGTGGCCATCGTGAACGAAGCCTTCGTCCGCCAGTATCTGCCGGGCCAGCAGCCGCTCGGGCAGATCGTGCGTCTCGTCTTCCAGCGCGTCGGCGTCTTGATCGCGGCCGGCCTTGTGTTGGGCCTGGCGGGTAGCTTCTGGGCGGTGCGTTTCGTGGAGGCGCTGCTCTTCCAGCAGAAGGCACGCGACCCGATGATGTTTGCCGGCGCGGCGGTGGTGCTCGTTGCCGCGGGTGTCCTCGCCGCGTGGCTGCCAGCTCGTCGCGCCTCACGGCTCGATCCGGCGGCCGTGCTGCACGAAGGATAGGTCGGCTTTGCGTTGCAAAGTCATCTGTGGTTAGATCGTCGGCATGTTCAGGGACATCTGGCGTGATCTGGGCTCTGCCGTCCGGTCGCTGGCGAAGGCCCGGGCGTTCACGTTGGTCTGTGTCGTGTCGCTCGGCATCGGTATGGCGCCCGTCATCGCGATTCCGTACGCCTCGCACCTGACGACCCTCACGCCACCCGGCGTGAACACCGAGGAGCTCGTCCAGCTCGTCACGACGACAGTCGGGCCACACCAGCAGAGCGAGCTGTGGTCCTGGCCGGACTACATGGATCTTCGCGACGCCAATACCGGCCTCACGCTCGTCGGCTCGATGGGCGCGCAGAGCAGAATCACGCTGCAGACCGGCGGAACACCGATGCAGGTATCGACGATGTTCGTGCCAGCGAACTACTTCAAGACGCTCGGCGTGGCGTTGGCGCGGGGAGCCGGGTTCGACCCGTCCGAGGACGACCCGCTGAGATCGCAACCCGTCGTCATCCTGACCTCCATGTTCTGGCAGAACCGTCTGAGCGCCGACGCCGACATCGTCGGCAAGACGCTCACAATCGATGGCATCCCGCATGTCGTCGTGGGTGTGGCGCCGGATCAATTTGGTGGGCACGGAGGATTTGCTCCCTGGGACCTCTTTGTTCCGCTCGAACGGCATCCGCGCCTGCTCGCCCGCACCGGCGCCGTCCCTGCTGACGACGTTGAGAACGCTCGCGGCGATCGCTCGAGGGAGTGGCTGATCATTCACGGACGGCTGTCGCCTGGCGTCAGCGTTCAGCAGGCGAGCGCAGCGGTCGCCGCTGTCACGGCGCAGCTGGCCAGCGAGTATCCGGCGACCAACGAGTTCAAGGCCGGGATCGCCGCGGCGTACGACCCGCTCGGGGTGCTCCTGCGTTCGAACGTCTGGCGCATTCAGGCCATCGCGTACACGCTCACCGGCATGGTGCTGCTGGTCGTGTGCCTGAATATCTCGGGCATGATGCAGGTGCGTGGCGCGATGCGCGAGCGCGAGCTGTCTATCCGCCAGGCGATCGGCGCCAGCCGGGCACGGCTGGCTCAATACCTTCTGTCCGAAGCGATCGTGCTGGCGTGTGCGGGCGGAGTGCTCGCCTCGCTGGCGATCTTCAACGGTCCGTCGCTCTTGTCCTGGCTCACCGGCAATGTGATACCGGCACAACTGCAGGAGGCGCTGCGGGTCAATCTCCGCATGGTCACGATCATTTTTGGGATCTGTATCCTCACGAGCCTGGTGTTCGGATGGCTGCCGGCCCTGCGCTTCAGCCGTCCCGTGATTATTTCGTCCCTGAAGGACGATGCCGGTGGCGGTGGGGTTCGAGCGGGACGCGTGCACCGTGTGACGGCCGCGCTGCAGGTGGCGATCGCTGTGCCGCTCCTCGTGATGAGCGGCCAGTCGCTCGATCGCGTCCGCGCGATGGCGACCGCGCCTCTCGGATTCGGGTTCGATCGTTTGTACGCCGCTCCACTCAAGCTCGACCCCCTTACCGTGGAGAACGCCGGCTTCCAGATCCGACGGCTCAGCGACACGCTCGCGCAGGCCGGCGGCGTGGAGTCCGTCACGGTGGCGGATGGCCTGCCACTCGACGGCCGGTACCGCATGGAGAGCGTCTCGCTTCAGGTTGACGCCACGTCTGCGCCGAGACCCATCTCCGCACAGGTGACGCGCGTCGGTGACGAGTATCTCGCCGCCATGGGGATCCCGCTCGTGCGCGGGCGTGCTTTCACGGTGGACGATCGTGCAGGCGCTGAGCTCGTGACCGTCGTCTCGAAACCGCTCGCCGATCGACTCGCCCCGAACGCCGACGTGATCGGCAGGCGATTGACGTTCGGGAATAACCCGGCCACGCAACAGACGCTGACGATCGTCGGCGTGACCGCCGATTTCCCCACGTCGGGGATGAGCACAACGGGGGAGCAGTTGTTGCTGCCGCTGGCCCAGCATCCAGGTCTGCGGCGGGATTCGGTGGCCGTGGTCGACGACGCGGAGAGTGGGCCGCACGTCCTGCTGATCGCGCGCAGCGCGGCGGGTGAACAGCCGAAGAAGCTGACCACGGCGCTCGAGAATGTAGCCCGCGAACTCGATCCGAATGTCCAGTCCAGCGCCATCGTCACCGGTGTGCGGCTCCGGCGGAACAGCATCAACGACTTCCTGACTCAGTCGGCCGTCGCTGCCGGGGCCGGCGGCGTGATCCTGATGCTGGCGGCGCTTGGCATCTACGGCGTTGTCGGATTGATGGTGGCGACGCGCACGCGCGAGATTGCGGTGCGAGCCGCACTTGGTGCTTCGCACGGGCGCCTGCTGGGTATGATCATCTTCGACGTCGTCAAGCTCGTGCTCCCCGGTGTGGGCGTCGGTGTCGTCCTCACCGTCGTCTTCAATCGCCTCAACAGCGAGAACATGGGCCTCGCCCTCAGCGGTCTGGAGCCGCTCGCCTACGTCGCCGGCGCCGCGATTGCGGTACTCGTCGCGGTCCTCGCCAGCCTCGCCCCTGCACGCCGGGCGGCGTCGGTCCAGCCGATGGTGGCGATGCGATCGGAATAGGATTTCCCAAGCAGATGTCAAAGAGTCGGACGGAGACCTGGCTGGCAGTGGTCGTCCTGGGCACGGTGGTCGTGCTGGGACTGGCCGTCACCCTCGCCGTGTTTTTCGGCGCGAAATGGAAGGACAACGCGGACCGCGGCGGGCAGCAAGGCGCCGAGCCGTTCCGCATCGCCGGCAACTTCTACTACGTGGGCACGGAGGCCGTCTCGATCTTCCTGATCACCGGGCCCGAGGGCCACGTCGTGCTCGACGATGGTCGTCCCGGCATTGCACCGATGATCATGTCGAGCATCGAGAAGCTCGGCTTCGACATCAAGGATGTCAAAGCACTCCTCAGTTCCGACCCGGGCATCGACAACGCTGGCGGACTGGCGGCGCTCCAGCAGGCGTCCGGCGCCGAGCTGTGGGCCAGCGACGCGAGCGCCGGCGTCATCGCTTCCGGCGGCGACAACCCCGACTTCGCTCTGCCGTTGAGGGCCGCGGTGTGGACCGGGATCGCCGGCTACCCGCCCGCGCGCGTCGACCACCGGTTCAAGGACGGCGAGACGATCCGTGTCGGGCCGATCGCGCTCACCGCGCACATGACGGGCGGCTCCTCGCGCGGATGCACCTCGTGGTCGTTTCCGGTCCGCGCCGGCGGCCGCATGCTGAACGTCGTCAGCGCCTGCAGCCTCATCAGGGTGATCGGGATGCGGTATCCGGAACAGGGCGCCGACCTCGAGCGCAGCTTCCGCGTGCTGCGGAGCCTCCCCGCCGACATCTGGGTGACTTCGAGTTCGAGGTCGTGGGGCCGCTACCGCAAGTTCGTCGCGAGCCAGACGGCGAAGAACCCGGTGGACGCGTTCATCGACCCCCAGGGCTATCGCGCCTACATCGACACTTACGAGGCGGAATTCCGCCAGGGCGTCGTGCCCTAGGCGGCTGCTCGCGATACGCTTCAGATCATCATGGCCTCGACAGACAGAGATCGGCACCGCGATCGCGAGCCCGGCCGCCGGCAGTTCGACCAGCCCCTCCGCCACGATCCGAATCGCGTCTTCAAGATCACGAACGACGAGCGGCAGCTCATCGCGAAATCCCTGCGCAATATCGACGAAGCGAGGCGCACGCTTGAAGCCCAGCAGAACCGGGAGAACCGGGAGATCGTTCGCGAGTTGAAGGCGTCGGCCGATCGTATCTTCGACATCCTGGACGAGCTCGAAGAGCTCGGCTAGCGCGACATGGAACCCTCTCGAACATTGTCGCGATCGTTGCGCGACGTCATACGGCCGACGACCATCATCGATGCCCCGAGGCTTTCCAGGCTTCTCGGGGCATCGATCACCATCGCCACCGAGACCTTCCAGTACACGGGCAGTTTCAAGCGTGATGCCCGCGAGCTCAGCGCGAGTGAAGATCGACGCCGTGCGCGAGTACGGCGGCGCGGTGGACTTGATTGACGTCCGTCGGACAAGTCGCGCGGTCCGAGTCGCCCAGCTGGCGGTCGCGAGTCCAGACGCGTACGTGGCGAGCGCATACGATGACCCGCTCGTGATTGCCGGTACTGCGAGTCTCGGAGAAGAAATCGCGGCGCTCCCTCGCGCGCTCGACGTGGTGGTCGCGCGCAGATGGCGCGCGCACCGTCAGCCTAGGCCAGCACAATTGGGCGGTGCTACGAGAGGGGCTGGCAGGCATCGTCGAAGTGTCCGAAGAGCACATCAAGGAGGCGGTGCGTCTGTTGTTCTCGCTGGCGAACCTGAAAGTAGAACCGACCGGAGCGCTGTCGATCGGTGCGCTCTTGACCGAGCCTGAGCGATTCGGTAATCGCTCGGTCTGCTGCGTCGTGAGCGGCGGCAACGTGGACCCGGGAATCTACAGAGAGATTTTGGCGTGAAAGGCCTGAAAAGCCTGAAAGGCCCATTTCTATCGGTGTTGCTGCGAGCTTTCAGGTTCCCTATACTGGCGCTCAAATGTCCGCTCGAGAACCGGTCATTTCGGTCTGGAGGCGACGATGAAGATGAGATGGACTGCCGCGGCGATCTTGGCATTGACTGTGGCGACGGTGGGCTCGCTCACCGCCCAGCGCGGGACGCTCGGGATCAGAGTGGCCTCGAATCGAGCCGACCTTCTGTCGGGCGGTGATGCGCTGGTCGAAATCGCCCTACCCTCGGGCGCCAATACGACCGGGTTGAAGGTGGTGCTCTCGCACGGCGGGCACTCCCGCGACGTCACCTCGGCGTTCGCGCTTCGTGCGAACGGCAAGGTTCAGGGCGTCGTGACCGGCCTTCCCAATGGAGCGGCCGATCTCGCGGCGACGCTTGGCGGCAAGAGCGCCCGGATCCCGGTTACCAACTATCCGATCGGCGGACCGATCTTCGCGGGTGCGCAAGTGCAGCCGTGGATCTGCATGACGGTCGAAGCCGGCCTGGGCCCGGCCGCCGACGCGCAGTGCAACGCGCCTTCGAAGGTCGAGTGGTTCTACAAGTCGAGCAATCCGCCCGCCACGACCGGCAACGCGCGCGGCGGCGGGGCGCCGGCGCTGCTTCCGTACAACCCGGCCAGCCCCCCGACCGACGTGGCGCAAGCCACGACGGACCAGGGCAAGACCGTCCCCTACATCGTGCGCCGGGAGATGGGCACGCTCGACCGCGCGATCTATGTCTATGCGGTTCTCGCCGATCCTGCGGCTCCGGCGATCACGCCGTGGTCGGCACCGGCGGCGTGGAACCACAAGTTGTACTGGACGTTTGGCGGCGGCGCGGCTCCCGGCCATCGCCAGGCGGCGCCGGGCAGCGTCTTCCTCGACGCTCAGCTCTCGCGCGGGTTCGCCGTGGCGACGACCTCGCTCAACACGTTCGGCAACAATTTCAACTCCGTGGTGTCAGCCGAGAACGTGATGATGTTGAAGGAACACATCATCGAAACGATGGGTGAGGTGCGCTACACGCTGGCGACGGGTGGATCGGGCGGCGCCATGCAGCAGCAGCTCCTGACCAGCGCCTACCCCGGACTGCTCGACGGCATCGAACCGAGCGCCAGCTTCCCGGACATGTGGACGAACTTCCGCGAGATCCAGGACTGCTCGCTGATGCTCCGCTACTTCAAGGAGACGGCGGCGTCGAATTGGCAGGACGTGACGGTGCGAAATGCCGTGATGAACAACGCGAACGAGATGCCGGGCACCTGCGAGGCCTGGGGCAACACGCGCCTGACGTGGGCCGATCCCCGGATTGGCTGTGTGCCCGGAGGACGTGGCGCGGCCGCTGCGGCGCCTCCATCGTGGCTGTACGACCCGAAGACCAACCGGACTGGTACGCGCTGCACACTGCAGGACTATCAGGTGGCGATCTTCGGACGCCGGCCGGACGGCTTTGCGAATCGCGTGTATGACAACGTCGGCGTGCAGTACGGACTGAATGCGCTCAAAGCCGGCACAATCACGACCGACCAGTTCGTGGACATGAACGAAAACATCGGCGGGCTCGACATCGATCTCAACTTCGTGCCCGAGCGCAGCGTGGCCGACGCGCCGGCGCTCGCGATCGCGTACCGGACGAGCCAGATCAACATGGGCGGCGCGATGAACACCGTGCCGATCATCGACAACCGTGGCTGCCGGAACGTCGAGGTCCACAGCTGCTATCACACGTACTCGACGCGCGCCCGCATCGAGAAGACGCATAACGGCGCCGCGAACCACGTGATCTTCCTGAGCTCGCCGGGAAATACTGCGTTCCTGGCCCTCGATCAATGGGTGGCCGCGGTCAAGGCCGACGGATCGGCGACGCCCGCTGCGATGAAGGTGGTCAAGAACAAGCCCGCCGACATCGTCGATGCCTGCTGGATTAACGGCCAGCGGAGCACCGACGCGGCCGCGTGCCGTGCGGCGAATCCGTATTTCGGCAACGCGCACCTCGGCGCCGGCCAGAGCATCGAGGACGCCGTGCTGAAGTGCCAGCTCGAGCCTTTGAATAGAGCCGAATACGGCGTCTCGTTCAGCGATGCACAGTGGACGCGCCTGCAGGCGGCATTCCCCGGCGGCGCGTGCGATTGGTCGAAGCCAGGCGTCGGCGCCACTGCGCCGGTGGCGTGGCTGTCGTTCGCGGACGGCCCGGGCGGAAAACCGATCGGCGTAGCGCCCGTTTCGAAGTAAGCGCAAGACCTCCGTTGATCCCTACGCCAAGGCGGGGCCCGTATCCCCGCCTTGGCGCACGTCCTTGAAGAGCCCATTCAGCGAGCTGCCCAACGCGCCAGGCTGGAACGCGGAGGCGGTGCTCCGTGACTACCGCATCGGCTGCCGCAGTCGCCAGTGCAGCAGCATCGCGCGCAACGAGGTGTTCGCCGGCAAGGCGAAGTTCGGCATCTTCGGCGAGGGCAAGGAATCCGCCCAGCTCGCGATGGCGCACGCATTCAGCAAGGGCGACTTTCGCTCAGGCTACTACAGAGACCAGACGCTGATGTTCGCGCTGGACCTGCTGCCGCCCGGGCAGTTCTTCGCCCAGCTGTACGCGCACGCCGACGTCGCGGCCGAGCCGGCATCCGGGGGCCGGTCGATGACCAGTCATTTCGCCACCCGCCTGCTCGACGGCGAGGGCCGCTTCGTACGGCAAACCGATCGGTACAACTCCGCCGCCGACCTGTCGCCGACCGCGTCGCAGATGCCGCACCTGGTTGGACTGGCTTACGCGTCCGCGCTCTACCGGCGACTGCCTGGCCTCAAGGCCGGCGCCGACCTGTTTTCCTCGAACGGGGACGAAATCGTTTTCGGCACCATCGGTGAGGCGAGCTGCGCCGAAGGACTCTTCTGGGAATCGGTGAATGCGCTCGGCGTGCTCCAGGCTCCGGCGCTCATCTCGATCTGGGATGACGGGTTCGGCATCTCGGTGCCGGAAGCATTTCAGATGACGAAGGGGGATATCGGCCGAGTGCTCGAAGGCTTCGGCCGACGCGTTGGCGGACGGCCTGGAATCGCCCTGCACGTCGTGCACGGATGGGACTACCCGGGATTGTGTTCGACGTATCTTGACGCCGCCGAGCAGGTCCGCCGCGAACATACGCCGGCCATCGTGCACGTCACGGAACTAACCCAGCCGTACGGCCACTCGACGTCGGGCAATCACGAGCGCTACAAATCGGCGGAACGGCTGGCGTGGGAAAAGGAGTACGACTGCCTGCCGAGGATGCGCGCGTGGATTCTCGATCGAGGACTCGCGTCTGCAGAGGAGCTCGACCGGCTGGAGGCGGAAGAGAAGCGGACCGTCGTGGAGGCGCGGGACCGGGCCTGGAACGAGTACAGGACACCGATTGAAGGCGAACGGCAGACCGTGCTCTCGCTTGTCACGGCGGTGGCGGAGCACTCCTCTCGTGCGGAACACATCCAGGGCGTTGCTTCGGCACTGCAAGACGCGAAGACGCCGCTTCGCCGCGACATCATGGCGGCCGTCGGCGACGTCCTGCTCACCGCTCGACACGACCCACCGGAAACGACTCGCGCACTGCGGCAATGGAAGCGGGAACAGGACGCGATCAACCGGCGGCGCTACGGCTCGGACCTCTACAGCGAGTCAGGGGGATCCGCTCTCAGCGTTCCCGTCGTGCCGGTCCGGTACGCGCCGGATCCGCCGATGCTGCAAGGGTTTGAAATCATCCGGGCGTGCTTCGACGCGGCGTTCGATCGGATGCCGCAGCTGATCGCCATCGGCGAAGACATCGGCCGCCTTGGCGGCGTCAATCAGGGCTGGGCGCACCTCCAGGAGAAGTACGGCCCCCTTCGCATCACCGACACGGGCATCCGGGAGGCCACCATCATCGGACAGGCAATCGGCATGGCGCTGCGCGGTCTGCGGCCGATCGCCGAGATCCAGTACCTGGACTACCTCCTCTACGCGCTGCAGATCGTTTCGGACGATTTGGCGACGCTTCGCTGGCGCACGCACGGCGGCCAGAAAGCGCCGGTCATTATCAGGACGCGCGGACACCGCCTCGAGGGCATCTGGCACTCGGGATCGCCGATGTCCGGCATCGTCAACCTCGTTCGGGGCCTCTACGTGTGCGTGCCGAGAGACACCGTTCAGGCGGCTGGTTTCTACAACACGATGCTCGCATCGGACGACGCAGCGGTGATCGTGGATGTCCTGAACGGGTATCGCAAGAGGCTGCCTCTCCCGGAGAACATTGGCGAGTTCACGCTGCCGCTCGGGATTCCAGAGATCATCCGTCCCGGATCGAACGTGACCGTCGTGACCTACGGCGCCTGCTGCGACATCGCGCTGGCGGCCGCATCGATGCTGCACGAGGCCGGCATCGAGATCGAGATCGTCGATGTTCGGACGCTGCTGCCGTTCGACATCCACGCGGCCATCCGAGACTCGATCGGCAAGACCAGCCGCGTGCTGTTCTTGGATGAAGACTGCCCCGGCGGCACTACCGCGTACATGATGCAGGAAGTCCTCGAACGGCAAGGCGCCTTCGAGCTGCTGGATGCACCGCCGCGGACGCTATCGGCCATGGCCCACCGGCCGGCCTACGGCTCAGACGGAGACTACTTCTCCAAGCCAAACCGGGAGCAGATTGTGGAGGCTGTCTACGAGATGATGGCCGCGTCCGACCCTGGGCGCTTTCCTCCCATCTAAGCCTACGCGGCGGCGGGCCGCTTCTTGGTGAGCGAGCGGAAGTGGACCTCGGCGTACGCGACGCCGCCCGTGTCGTCCACGTTCAGATCGAAGTCGTAGCCCTGGTGCTCGAGCTGGCGCCGGACATGGTCGATCATCCGCATCGCAAGGGGACTGAGCGCGTCCTTTGTGCTGTCCGGCTCGGCCAGCAGAGTCACCCACGCGTCTTTCTGCCCCCGCGACGGCTTTCGGGCTATCTGAAAGCCGTTTCTGCACTTCTTCACCAGGTAAAGGCCCAGTTCGTCCTCGGGAAGATCTTTCACCCGGTCCCACGATTCTATCCAGCGTCGAGTACGTGCCAGCATCGCTAATCCTTCCAAATCGCCCGCCCCGGTGGCGACACATCATATTATGCAAAGCCGGGCGCCCGGTGTACAAGTACTCTTCCGTCGCGACCTTATCGGGGCGCGGGTACACTCTCAGTCGAGTGACCGCCCCTACGACACCTGTCCCGCTGACTGGCGCTGTCGCCGACGCTCGCCCGGCGCCTAAGGCTCTGACGACGCGATTGCTGGATTTCTGGCTGCTGGGCGGCGCGAGCATCTTGGTGTGGCTCGTCATGATCTCGCTCGAGGGATTCAGGGGGAGCTGGGCGATCGGTCAACACTTCAGCCACCTGACGGCCACGACGTTATCGCTGTCGTTGCTGATCAACTACCCGCACTTCCTGATGTCGTACAAGCTCGCCTACACCCGCGGGCGCTCCTTCGTCTTCGGCCACTGGTGGCAGTTGATCGTCGTGCCCATCGCGCTCGCCGGGATCTTTGCCGCGGCCTACCTCTTCTACGACGTTCCCGTCGACAGCTTGCCGATCGTATCGAGAGCGTCACAGACGGTGGGCGCGTGGGGCGCGAACGCGCAGGAGCTGGCGGGCCCGCGGACTTCAGGGCGTGGAGGGGGTTCAGCTACTCCTCGCTCGACTTCGAGTTTGTGCCGGACGCGATAGACAGCCGGCTCGGCACGGTCGATGCCTGGGGGATGTACTTCTTCTTCACCGCGGCGATGCTGTTCATTAACATCCACCACTATTTCATCGACAACGTCGTGTGGCGGTTCAAGGATCCGCAGGTGCGCGCGTACCTGCTCGGCTGATTGTGGCCGCCGGTGCGGAAATTCCGACAGCGGAGTACAGTGAAGGCGTGACAGAACTTCAGAACGTCGCGGCCTCCTCCGAGTTCGCCGAGCTCGAGCGGGAAGTAGCCAGACGCCGCACCTTCGCCATCATTTCCCACCCCGACGCGGGCAAGACGACGCTGACGGAAAAGCTGCTGCTCTATGCCGGCGCCATTGAGCTCGCCGGCGCCGTCCGGGGGCGCAAAGCCAGGCGCCACGCCACGTCGGACTGGATGGAGCTCGAGCAGGAGCGCGGCATCTCGATCACATCCGCCGCCCTCGAGTTCGAGCTGGAGGGGCGGCGCATGTCGCTCATCGACACGCCCGGCCACAACGACTTCAGTGAAGACACCTATCGCGCGCTCATTGCCGCCGACAGCGTCGTGATGGTGATCGACGCGGCCAACGGCGTCGAGGATCAGACACGGAAGCTGTTTGAGGTGTGCCGGCGCCACCGGCTGCCGATTCTCACCTTCATCAACAAGTTCGACCGCCCGGCCAGAGATCCGTTGGAGCTGTTGGACGATCTCGAGCGCACGCTCGGGATCGCCGCCGCGCCGGTGAACTGGCCGATCGGCAGCGCCGAACGGTTTCGCGGCGTGTACGATATCGAGCACCAGACGCTCAGCCGATACCAACGCGAGGCGCAAGGGCAGTATCGCGTGCCGGTCCACCTGTCGTCGTTGGACGATCCGGACGCGCGGGAGATGATTGGCGCGGACCAGTACGCGCATGTCCGCGAGTCGCTCGACGTCATCCGCGAGGCCGGCACCCACTTCGACCTCGAGGCCTACCGCGCGGGACGGCAGACGCCCGTCTTCTTCGGGAGCGCCTTGACCAACTTTGGCCTCGAGCCGTTCCTGCAGGCGCTCGTCGAGCTGGCGCCGTCGCCACAGCCGCGCCAAAGCGACGGGGGAGTCGTGGCCCCGACCGACGAACGCTTCACCGGCTTTGTGTTCAAGATCCAGGCGAACATGGATCCGCGCCACCGGGATCGCGTCGCCTTCGTCCGCGTCTGTTCGGGCCGCTTCACCAAGGACATGGTGGTGTCGAACAGCCGGCTGGGAACGTCGCTGCGGGCGTCGCGGGCGTACCGCTTCTTCGGCCGCGACCGCGAGACCATCAGCGTGGCCTATGCGGGCGATATCATCGGTCTGGTCAACCCGGGACAGTTCGCGATCGGCGACACGCTCCACTCGGGCGCGCCCTTGCGGTTTCCCGACCTGCCGCGCTTTCCGGCCGAACACTTCGGGCGCATCCGCCTGCGGGACACCCGCTACAAGCAGTTCGACGAGGGCGTGAGGCAGCTCGAGGAAGAGGGGCTGATGCAGGTGTTCTACGTCGCGGCGGGCCGGCGCGAGCCGATTGTCGGCGTGGTGGGCGCGCTGCAATACGACGTGATTGCCAGCCGCCTTCGCACCGAGTACGGCGTGTCGGTTGACATCGATCCCGCCGGGTACGCGGCCGCTCGATGGCTCGGGAACCCGGCGGGGCCGACGCCGTCGCCGGGAGGAAGTAGTGCGCTGGCCGTGGACCGGCAGGAGCGACGGGTCATCCTGTTTGCGTCGGAATGGGAGCTGCAGTACTTCGAGCGCCATCATCCCGACGTGGTGTTGCTGGACGAGTCGCCTGCTGTTTGGACGCAGCAGTAGGACCAGCCCAGTGCGAGATCGGGCGCCTCTACATAATTGTCGATGATCGCAACGACTCCTACAGAACGATCCGGACTGCGCTGCGCCGTGCACGCATGTGAGCCTACTGGCGGGTTGAGGGGCGGAACGAGACCCGATCAAAGCCTACATAAATAAAACCATTCGAAGATATATCGACAGCATTGTCGCCACGCGGATGCCCGCGCCGGCGACGTGATCCATCCGGTTTCTGAAGAAATCTCTCGACAATATTCGCGCATGGGCGTCCGAGCGGTCTGCAGCGCGCGTGGAGTGCGTCTTGCACCGTTCGTCGTATGCCTGCGGTCTCGGTGCGGTCTCGCACCACCACGACGCACTGCCCGTATTGCGCCCTGCAATGCGGGATGCACCTGACCGCGGGGCAGAGCGTCGAGGTCGTCGGGAACGCGAAGTTCCCGGTGAACAACGGCGGGCTCTGCATCAAGGGATGGACGGCCGGAGAGATCCTCGGTCATCCGGATCGGCTGCTGACGCCCCTCATCCGCGACGCCAGCGGTCAACTGGCGGCGGCAAGCTGGGACGCCGCCCTTGACTTCATCGCGCGCCGCATCGAGGAGGTGCAGTCGCGCGACGGGCCTGATGCGGTCGGCGTGTTCGGTGGCGGATCGCTGACCAACGAGAAGGCGTACCTGCTCGGCAAGTTCGCCCGCGTGGCGCTCGGCACCTCCAACATCGACTACAACGGCCGCTTCTGCATGTCGTCGGCGGCGGCGGCCACGACCAAAGCGTTCGGCCTCGATCGAGGCCTGCCGTTCCCCCTCGAAGACATCGCGCACGCCGGGGTCGTCCTGCTCGTCGGCAGTAACGTGGCCGAAACCATGCCGCCCATCATGCAGTACTTCGAGGCGCAGCAAGAGAACGGCGGCAAGCTCATCGTCGTGGACCCGCGCCGATCCGCCACCGCGCTCTGGGCGACGCGCCACCTCTCGCTCAGGCCAGGGTCGGATGCCGCACTGGCCAACGGCCTGCTGCACTTGCTGATTCGGGACAACCTCATCGATCGCTCGTACATTCGCGATCGCACCGACGGCTTCGACGAGGTGCGCCGCACCGTCGCGATGTACTGGCCGGAACATGTCGAACGCCTCACCGGCGTGCCCGAAGCCGCTCTGATCGACGCGGCACGCCTCCTCGGCACCTCGCCGAGCGCCATGATCCTGACCGCGCGTGGTCCCGAACAGCAGGTCCACGGCGTCAACAACGCGCTCGCCTACATCAACATCGCGCTGGCACTGGGGGCCGTGGGCAAGCCCTTCAGCGGCTACGGGTGTTTGACCGGCCAGGGCAACGGCCAGGGCGGGCGAGAGCACGGACAGAAAGCAGACCAGCTTCCCGGGTACCGCCGGATTGACGATCCGGCCGCGCGCGCTCACGTCGCCCGAGTCTGGAGTGTGCCTGAGTCGACGATCCCCGGCCCCGGCAAGTCCGCGTACGAGCTGCTGGACTCGCTGGGGCAGAAGGGCGGCGTCCGCGCGTTGCTGGTGATGGGATCCAACGTCGTGGTGTCGGCGCCCAACGCCGTCCACGTCGAGCGGCGGCTCAAGGCGCTCGACTTGCTGGTCGTCGTCGACTTCTTCCTCTCCGAGACCGCGCAACTCGCCCACGTGGTGCTGCCGAGCGCGCAGTGGGCCGAAGAGGACGGCACGATGACCAATCTGGAGGGACGGGTCATCCTGCGGCGCCGGGCCGTCGAGCCGCCCGCGGGCGTGCGCACCGATCTCGAGGTGTTGTCCGCACTCGCCAGGCGCATGGGCAAGCAACGGTACTTTCCCGCGAGCGAGAGTCGCGATGTGTTCGAGGAGCTCCGTCACGCGAGCCGCGGCGGACCGGCGGATTACTCGGGCATCAGCTACGAACGGATCGAGGCGGAGGGCGGCGTCTTCTGGCCCTGCCCGTCCGCGGACCATCCGGGCACGTCGCGGTTGTTCGCCGACACCTTTCCAACCCCCAGCGGGCGTGCGCGGTTTCATGCCGTGCGTCATCAGCCGCCGGCCGAAGATCGCGATGCGGAGTACCCCCTCTATCTCACGACGGGCCGGGTCCTCGCGCACTACCAGTCGGGCACGCAGACACGCCGCGTCGGTCAACTTCGGGACGCCATGAGGGAGCCGCTCGCCGAGATGCACCCGGTGACGGCGCGCCTGGCGCAGCTGTGCAACGGCGAGCTGATGACGCTGACGACGCGACGCGGGTCGGCCACGTTCCGACTGCGAGTGACGCCGACGATTCGCGAAGACACCGTCTTCGTCCCGTTTCACTGGGGCGGCGAACAGTCGGCGAATCGCCTGACGAATCCCTCGCTCGACCCGACAAGCAAGATGCCCGAGTTCAAGGTCTGCGCGGTGCGCGCCAAGGCGCACGCCCCCGGTGGCGAAGGGCGCGAAGGTCGCGAAGGTCGCGAAGGTGGCGAAGGTCGCGAGGCCCGGCCGGAATGAGCCGGAAGCGCCGCCTGGTCGTCGTCGGCAACGGCATGGCCGGCGCCCGCCTGGCCGAAGACGTGCGTGCTCGCGGCGGCGACCAGTTCGAGATCGCCGTCTTTGGCGACGAGCCGCATGGCAACTACAACCGCATTCTGCTGTCGAGCGTCCTGGCCGGCAGCCACGCGCCCAAGGACATCTTCATCAACCCGCTGTCGTGGTATGCGGAGAACGGCGTGACGCTCCATGCAGGCGTTCGTGTCGACGCGATCGACGTGACGGCGAAGCGGGCGTTGGGCGCGGGGGGGATCGTCGAGCCCTACGACACGCTCGTGCTCGCCACCGGCAGCCGCGTCGTCGTGCCGCCGATCGCCAATGTGTTCGACGCCGCGGGCCACTTCAAGGAGGGCGTCTTCGTCTTTCGGACGCTCGACGACTGCGACCGCATGCTCACGTGCGCCGCCATCTCCAGACGGGTCGTCGTGATCGGCGCCGGCCTGCTCGGCCTCGAAGCGGCCAAGGGGCTGCTCAACCGCGGGCTCGAGGTCCACGTGGTCCACCTGATGTCGCACGTGATGGAAGTGCAACTCGATGCCATGGGCGGAGCGGTCCTGCTCCGACAACTCGAACAGATGGGTCTCCACGTCCACACCAACAGGGTGACGACGACGCTCTTGGGCGACGAGCGGATCCGGGGTGTGGCCTTCAAGGACGGGTCGACCCTCGAGTGCGACATGGTCGTGATCGCCGCCGGCATCCGTCCCAACGTGGAGTTGGCCGTCCGCGCGGGCCTCAAGGTCGACCGCGGCATTGTCGTGGGGGACGACCTCGCATGTCCCGACGTGCAGGATGTGTTCGCGATCGGCGAGTGCGCCGAGCACCGCGGCCAGGTCTACGGGTTGGTCGCCCCGGTGTGGGAGCAGGCCGGCGTGCTCGCGGATCGTCTGTCCGGTCGCAACCTGGACGCGTGGTATCTGGGGTCGAGGCCCTCCACCAAGCTGAAAGTGGCGGGCGTCGACCTCGCGGTCATGGGAGACAAGGAGCCGGTCGAGGAAGAAGACGAGGTGGTGAGCTATGCAGAGCCGTCGCGCGGCGTCTACAAGAAGCTCATCGTCCGGAACAACCGGCTGGTGGGCGCCATTCTTCTGGGTGATGGCGCCGTCGTGCCCTCGCTCGTACGCGCGTTTGCCGAGGCGAAGCTGCTCACCGAGGACCGCGCCGAGCTGCTGTTCCCTCTAAAGCTCGACATCGGGCGGGCCGACACCGACCCCGAGCGTATTCCCGACACGGCGCAGATCTGCGACTGCAACGTCGTGTCGAAGGCGCAGATCATCGAGGCCGTGCTCCGAGGCGCACTCAGCCTGCAAGCGGTCTGCGACGCGACGCACGCGTGTACCGGCTGCGGCTCGTGCAAGCCGGAGGTTGAACGGATTGTGGCGCTGGCGTGCAGGGGGGTGACGACCCCCGAGGTGCTGACGCGCGCGGAGAAAGAGGTCGAACCAGCCCCGATCGAAGACGCCATGCCTGCCGATGGAAGCGTAGTCGTGACGCTCAACAAGATCGAACGGTATAAGAGCGAGAAAGACGGCCTCGACATTGTACCGGAGGTTCCGCGGCTGGCGCAGGCAGGATGGGAGGCGATCGCCGAAGGCGATCGGGAGCGCCTCAAGTGGGCGGGCGTGTTCTTCCGGCGTCAGACCCCCGGCCTCTTCATGATGCGCGTGCGCATGTCCAGCGGGCTGACGAGCGCCGCCCAGATCCGAACGATTGCCGAAATCAGCCGCGACTTTGGGCCAGGCTACGCCGACATCACCACGCGCCAGCAGATCCAGTTACGAGGATTCCAGATCGGACACGTCCCGGAGATCTGGGATCGACTGACGTCGGTTGGCCTCGCGTCGCTCCAGACGGGGATGGATAACATCCGCAATGTCGTCGGTTGTCCGGTGGCTGGACTGACCACGCACGAACTGTTCGATGCGTCGCCCATCGTTCGCGAATTCACCGAGACCTTCCTGCGCAACAAGGAGTACACGAACCTGCCGCGCAAGTTCAACGTGGCGATCGCCGCGTGCAGGGAGCACTGCACCCCCGCGGAGTCGCAGGACGTCGCGCTCACGCCAGCCATCAAGCACATCGAGGGCCGGGAGGTCCATGGCTTCAATGTGATGGTGGGCGGAAAGATGGGGTCGGGTGGGTACCGCGTCGCATCGCCTCTCGACGTCTTCGTGCGCCCCGAGGACGCGGCGAAGCTGTGCAGTCACATCACATTGATCTTTCGCGACCACGGGTCCCGGTCGGCCCGCAATAGGGCCCGGCTCGCCTTTCTCGTGGAGCAGTGGGGCGTCGAGAAGTTCCGGCGAGAGTTGCAGCGCCGGGTGGGGCGTCCACTGCTCACGGCCGGCAAGGATGCGAGGGGCGTGAGAAGCGCCGATCACCTGGGCATCGTCAAACAGAAGCAGGCGGGATTGCACTACGTCGGAATCGCCGTTCCCGTGGGCCGAATCACCACCCACCAGCTCTTTGAAGTCGCACGGATTGCCGGCGTGCACGGCGACGGGGAAATCCGCATCACCACCGGGCAGAACCTCATCATTCCTAACGTGCCTGATGACAGAGTGCCGGCCCTGGTCGCCGAGCCGCTGCTGGAGGAGCTTCGCTGCGATCCGCCAGGGGCGATTCGTGGTCTGGTGAGCTGCACGGGCATCGATTACTGCCACCTCGCGCTCATCGAGACCAAAGAGCTGGCGCTCAAGACGGCCCATCATCTCGTGCAGCAGCTGCCTCACGGCAAGGTGCTGAGCATGCACTGGTCGGGCTGCCCGGCCGGCTGCGGCAACCATGCCGCGGCGGACATCGGGCTGCTCGGCAAGAACATCAGAGTGGACGGCCGGATTGTCGAGGCGGTCGACGTGTTCGTCGGCGGCAAGTCGGGACCACAGGCCAGGCCCGGCACGAAGATCCTCGAAGACGTGCCGTGCGACGAGTTGCCGCAGGTTCTCGAGCGAGTGATTCCGTACCTGTCGAACAAGCGGACCACTCCCTCGATCGCTCCATCGATCCAGCCGGCGCCGGCGGCGGCACCGCTCCATGCCGAGGCGTAGAGGCACTCCACATTGATGCACACGCCAACACGAGCGACCGGTCATACGCCCACGCTGACCGCATGCTTTCTTCACTTTGACGTCTGCTTCATGCTGTGGGTGCTCGTCGGCGCGCTGGGCATTTACGTCGCCGAGAGCGCGGGCCTGGGCGCGGCGCAGAAGGGGCTATTCGTAGCCGTGCCGATTCTCACCGGTTCGCTGCTGCGCGTCCCGCTGGGACTGCTGAGCGACCGCATCGGCGGCAAGCGCGTCGGCATTGGCATCCTGGTGTTCTTGCTGCTGCCCCTGGCGCTTGGATGGCGCGGCGGCCACACTCCCTCGACGCTCTTTGTCCTCGGGGCGATGCTGGGGGTGGCGGGTGCGTCGTTCGCGGTCGTGCTGCCCCTCGCGAGTCGCTGGTATCCCGCCGAGCGTCAAGGGCTGGTGATGGGCATTGCCGCGGCCGGCAACAGCGGCACGGTGCTCGCCAACGTCTTCGCTCCCCGCCTGGCCGACAGCGTCGGGTGGCACAACGTGTTCGGGCTCGCCCTGTTGCCGCTGACCATCGTCCTGCTGCTGTTCGTGGCGATGGCCAAGGACAGCCCGCAGAGCGCGGTGGCGCGGCCCGTCTCGCATTACCTTGGCGTGCTGAAGCAGGCCGACACCTGGTGGTTCTGTTTGTTCTACAGCGTCACGTTTGGGGGGTACGTGGGGCTGAGCAGCTTCCTCCCGCTCTTCCTGCGCGACCACTTCGGCGTCAGTCCCGTGACGGCCGGATCGCTGACCGCCGTGGCGGCGCTCGTCGGCAGCCTCGCGCGTCCGATTGGGGGCTATCTGGCGGACAAAATTGGCGGCGCCGGCCTCCTTCAGTCGCTGCTCCTCGGCATCGGCCTGACCTACGCGGCCGTCGCCAGCCTGCCGCCGCTTGCGATTGTGGAGGCCCTGCTCATCGTCGGGATGGCGTGCCTGGGCATGGGGAACGGCGCTGTGTTTCAGCTCGTGCCCCAACGGTTTCGTGCCGAGATCGGCGTCGCGACCGGCGTGGTCGGCGCGGTCGGCGGGCTGGGAGGATTTCTGTTGCCGGCGCTCCTCGGTCAGCTGAAGCAGGGCACCGGTTCTTTCGGGCCCGGCTTTCTCGTCCTCGCGGTGATGGCGAGCGGGGCGTTGGTGTCGCTGCAGGCTCTGGTGGCTTTCCGGTCCGGGTGGCGCGTGTCCTGGCGCATCGCACGCGTATCCGCGGCGCTCGAAGAGGGTTGAAATGGCGACGCGAGTCTTCGTCTAAGCGTGGCTGGAGATCGCTCTGAGGAAGATCTCGCCCAGGTCGTCCGCCTTGCGCGCCCCCACGCCTTTGACGGTCAGGAACGCCTCGAGCGATGTCGGCCGAAGGCGGGCCATCTCGCGCAGCGTCGCGTCGTGAAAGATCACGTAGGGCGGCACGCCGCGCGACCGAGCGATCTCGAGCCGCACGGCGCGCAGACGCTCGAAGAGCGACCGATCGACGTCCTGCCACGACTCGGCCTCCGCACGCGACCGCGCGCGCGGCGCCTTTTTCCGCAGCGGACGCTGGCGCGCGAGCGTCAGATCCGGCGAGCTCGTCGCGTCCTTCAGCAACTCGAGGCCTTTCGGCGTCAGCGCGAGGACGGGGTACTGATCGCCGGTCTGCTGCAGGAAACCGAGTCCGGTCAGCTGCTCGATGTACCCGCGGACCTCCGTCACCGACGCGCGCGGCAGCAGGCCGAACGTGCTCAGGCCCTCGTGCCCTCTCGCGACAACCTGTTCGGAGCCGTGTCCGCGCAGCACGCTCGCCACGTGCGTCGCGCCGAACCGCTGCCCGACCCTGGCGACGCAGGACAGGATCTTGCGGGCAAGCTCGACAGGTGCGGCCGCCGCCTCGAGCTCGTCGAGGCAGAAGTCGCAGGCCGCGCAGCCGCCGTTGGTGTGCGCCTTCTCGATCGGATAGGCGTCCCCGA
>MELA01000103.1:0-17841 GCA_001767495.1 Acidobacteria bacterium RIFCSPLOWO2_12_FULL_65_11
TGAGGCCGCCAAACTCTTATTGGAGTAGGGTCTCGATATCAACGCCACCAACGATCAGGGCCAGACGGCACTGCACGGCGCGGCGGCGAGAACCGAAGAGCGGGACGCGAACAAGCTCATCCAGTTCCTCGTCGATCGCGGCGCGAACCTGTACGCGAGGACCAAGGCGGGCGCGCCGGCCGGCCGCGGCGGTGCCGCGGGGGCTGCGCCTCCACCGCCCCAGCCGACCCGTGGGGGAGTGCCTGTCGTCGGGCAGACGCCGCTCGATATCGCCAAAGGTGGCCTTGACGATGTGGACGGGATGGGCAATCCCAGCACGCGGCCGGCGAATCACCGGACGATGGATCTTCTGGAGGAGCTGATGAAGAAGCACCCGGAACCTCCAGCCCCGCCTGCTGCGGAACAGCCGGCTCAGTCCGCTGCGCAGCAGTCAGCCCATTAGCAAGTCGATTGCTCAGGCTGATCGCGGCAAGGCGGCGTACACCACGTACTGCAGCACCTGCCACATGGACGACCTGAGCGGCGGCGTGGTGTTCGGGATGGAGGAAGCGCCGGCGCTGCGCCGAGACGGTTTCATGGAAGGCCGAGATCTCAACAACGTCTTCACATTCATCAAGGGCACCATGCCAGCCGACAATCCCTCGACGCTGGTCGATGACGCCTACAGGTGATGGGCCTCTACTGAACAGTCACCGTGATGGTCTTGCACAGCCCTTCGATCGTGCGGTGCAGGTCGTCGCCGATCTGAACCGTCAAGGTGTGCTTGCCGGGAGGAAGTTGCATGTCAATCATGTTCTTCCCGTCGCCGAAGTGGGTCCACGGTGCCGCCTTCGGAATCGTCTCGCCGGTCGGCAGGCACTCGCTGTCCACCGCGACGTGGTAGTGGCCCATTCCCGGCCGGGTAGTCTCGACCGTTCCCTGCGGGACCGCCGCGATCTCGAAGTGTTCGGCGCCGAACATGATATGCACTGGGCTCGAAGAGGTCGAGCCGTCCTGCGGCGCCATGAACATGACCATGGGATTCGTGCTCGCCGCCGGGACTGCTGGCGCGGGCGCTGGCGTGGCCGATTGCTGAGCCGGTGGCGCCTCGGCAGTGCACGCCGCACAGACCGAGACGGCGGTCAAGAGCGCGAGACAGGCCATCAGGCGAGGGGGGAAGAGCGTCATCTGCGCATGCATTCGGTATGCCTCCGGGCGCAGTCTACCATGGCCCGGCGGTGCCAGAATCATCTGGTAGAGTTGCGTGTTGTCGACCATGAGGAGGATTCCACTTCGAGACGCGACCGGCATTCGGACGCCGAGGCCGACGCGCCGGGCCGTCTTGGGCGCGCTCGCCTCGATGGCGTGGCCATCGCGGCTCCTTCTGGCTCAGGGGGGAGCCGGGAGCCCCGGCGCCGCGGTTGTCACCCAGGCCTCTGACGTCCGCCTGATCCCCGTGGAGGGAGAAGGCGCGCGGTACTGGTCGCGCTGGGCCTTGTGGGGTCGGCGCACTTCAAGAACGGTCACGCCTCGGCGACGCCCGCAACAGACGGCGAGCGCCTCTACGTCTCGCTCGGCAGCCGCGGACTGCTCGCCCTCGATCTGGACGGCACGCTGGTCTGGAATCGAGATCTCGGCCCGATGAATGCGTACCACGGCAAGGCAGGGTCGCCGCTGCTGTACCGCGACCGGGTCATCCTCTATCAGGATTCCTCCGACTCCTTCGTGGGCGCGTTCGACACCCGCACGGGAGCGCCAATCTGGCGGACCCGACGTGACGCAAGCGTGGGGTGGAGGACGCCTGTCGCGATTGCCGTCGGGGATCGCCACGAGATCGTCGTGAGCAGCTTCGCCGGTCGCCATCGATGGCAAGGTGTTCTTCACCAACGACGAAGGCGAGACGTTCGTGCTGCGGGCTGGCCCGAAGTTCGAGGTGCTCCAGGTCAACCGGATCGGCGAGGCGACGCTCGCGTCGCCGGCGCTCGTGGACGGCCGCTGGTATATCCGCACCGACCGCAATCTCGTCGCCATCGGCCGCTAGCCGCGCGAATGCCGTTGATCCTTAAGTAAGGGTTTTTGCGCATTAGTCCATGAGGAGGTCGAGCTCACATGGACGTCCCGCTGGCTGCAACCGCGAAGGGCCACTCGTTCCGCGAGGCGACTCGCGTGCTGACGGGTGTCCTCTCGCCGATCGAGAAGCGTTGTCTCATCTGGTTGGCGAGCCGCCTGCCCGCCTGCATCAACTCCGATCATCTGACGGCGCTTGCGCTGGTGGCCATGCTCGGCGCCGGCCTGTCGTACTGGCTGGCGAGCGTGATGCCGCTCGTCGGGCTGCTGCTGGTGAACGTCTGTCTGGCCATCAACTGGTTCGGCGACAGCCTGGACGGCACCCTCGCGCGGGTGCGCAACCGCCAGCGCCCGCGCTACGGGTTCTACGTCGATCACGTCGTCGATGCCTTTGCGGTCGCGTTTCTCGTCGGCGGCATGGCGCTCTCCGGGTTCATGAGCCCGTACGTCGCGCTGGGTCTGCTGGTGGCCTACTTCATGCTCTCGATCGAGGTGTATCTTGCGACCTATGCCCTCGGGACGTTCACGATCAGTTACTTCAAGATCGGACCGACCGAACTCAGAATCCTTCTGGCCCTTGGCAATCTGGTCGTGCTCGTGCACCCGACCTCACAGCTCTTCGGCCGCGAGTACTTGCTGTTTGACGTCAGCGGCGCGATTGCCTCGTTGGCGCTCATTGCCACGCTCATCGTCTCGGCCCTCACGCACACGCGCGAGCTCTACCGGGCCGAGCCCCTTCCACGGGCATGAGCCAGCTCTTGAGGTTCGCTCGCTTCGCCGCGGTCGGCGTCCTGGGCATCGGCGTGCAGCTCACAGTCTTGTGGGTACTCGTCGATGCCCTGGACGTCGGCTATTTGCTCGCAACCGGCGTCGCGGTCAGCGCGGCCATCGTGCACAATTTCTTCTGGCACGAGCGATGGACGTGGGTGGATCGGACGGTCCCGGGCCGGGCGATGCCGACCGCCTTCGCCCGTTTCGTCCTCGCCAACGGCCTCGTGTCGCTTGCCGGCAATACGGCCGTGACCGCCGCCCTCGTTTCCGCCACTCGCCTGCATCCCGTGGCCGCCAACGCCGCGGCCGTCGGGGTGTGTGGGCTGGTCAACTTCATGCTGGCGGACCGTGTCGTCTTCCGACGCTCGCCTCCTGAAGGGGAGCCCGCTCTTGGTTTAGGATAGTGCGTCATGCGAACGCGCACAGCCTGTCTGGCGGTATCGATCGTGGTGGGTGTGGTGGCCGGCGTGCGGGCGGAGCCCAAGCCGATTGACACCGATCGTTCCACGGTGACCGTCTTCGCGTACAAGTCCGGGCTGTTCTCCGCCTTTGCGCACGATCACGTCATCAGCGCCCCGATTGACGACGGGTCGGTGTCCGAGGAGGCGCCGCTCTCCGTCCAGGTCGCCTTTCGGGCCGCCAGCCTGAAGGTGCTCGACCCCACGCTCGACGTCAAACGGCGGCCTGAAGTGCAGACGCGGATGCTTGGCAAAGACGTGCTGGACGCGGCGACCTATCCTGACATCACGTTTGCCTCCACGGCGGTCGAGGCAGCAGGCGCGGACCGATGGAAGGTGACCGGCCGTCTCACGATTCGCGGTCAGACGCGAACCGTCACCTTTGACACCCTCCGTCAGGGTGGGCAGTACCGCGGCAGCGTGCTCGTCAAGCAGCGGGATTTCGGCATCGAGCCCATCAGCATCGGCGGCGGCACGGTGAAGGTCAAAGACGAGATCAAGATTCAGTTCGACATCGCTGTCCGCTGAAGCGCCGCTCGATCCGCGCGCTGTCGCCCGCCAGTACAGTCGCTCGTGTATAATCACGCGCATGCGACGGCTCCTCGCCACGTTGCTCGTTGCGGTGTCGAGCGGTATCGTTGTCTTCGCGCGTACGCCGGCGGCTCAGGACGAACTGCCGAACGTCAAGGCACTCGGTCGGGCGGTGAGCCAGTACAAAGACGACGCCCTCCATGCGGTGGTGGCGTATAACTACTCGCAGCGAGAACACGATTCGCGATGGATCTTGATCGAGCTGGCCGTCACGAGCAGCCGCCCGATGACGATCCACCGCGACGGGATCTTCCTACGCACGCCGGACGTGCGCATCATTGAACTAGCCAGCCAGCGCCGGTTCCGCGAGGACCTCCAGCGTGTGACGCTTCTGCTTCAGAACGCCGCGGCCCAAAACCATCCCGTCGATTCGTACTTCAATCTCCGTCGCAATGAGGCGCAGCGGATGACGTTTTTCGCGCGCCCCTTCGAGGGCATCGTCCACGATGACTTCGTGGTGAGTAACGACCGATTGGCGGTCGGCAGCTTGTTTTTCGAGTCCCCGCGTGGCCTCTGGGACGCCGGCGCCTACATTCTGACCGTTCAGAGCGATCGAGCTCGAGCCGAGCTGCCGATCGCGCTGAACTGAGAGCCGAGCTCGGATGGCCAGCGGCGACGTTGGCTGACGCGCGAATCCCCAAGGGCAAAGAGATCACGCCATGTCAGCGAGGCCAAGGCCAGGACGAATCGTTTGGGCCGTCGATCCGTTTCCAGAAGACAGGACGCTGCAGCTGAGAACGCTCAAGGCCGTGGGCGTGTTTCGGGGCCGCTCCGATATATCCATTGAGCCGGTGGCGGTGGTGAGCCCAGACGGCCTGAGAATTGCGCCGGGCGTCTTTTTGGCGCCGGGCATGCGCTACCAGCAGCAGGCGCGGGACACTGTGTCGAAATGGGTGGCGGCCTCCAGGATTGCGAACGTCTCTGCGCCGACCGTATTGGTGCAGGACACCCGCTCGCTGAGACAGACCGTCGGCACGCTGCTGCGATACGCACGGAAGACTCGCGCGGCGCTTGTCGCGGTCAGCACGCACGCGCGCACGCGGCTGGATCGCTTCGTGATGGGGAGCTTCGCCGAGACCCTGCTGTTGCACGCCGACATCCCGCTCCTCATCGTCAATCCCAGCGTAGGTGATCTCCGCGACGTTCGGCGTCTCTTGTTCCCGACCGACTTCAGCGCCGGCTCTCGGTCGGCCTTTCAGGCGATTCTTCCCGTAGCAAAGCGCCATCGGACCACGGTCACGCTTTTCTCGCAGTGCGAGTACCTCGTGCCGGAAACGGCCGCGCAAGTGCGCTCGGTGCCGGCTTATCAGCAGTTCTTCGAACGGGATGTGGCGGCGAAGCGCGCGAAGGGCAGGGCCTGGGCGGCGGTCGCCGGCAAGAGGGGTGTGACCGCCAAGGTGGCGATTGGGCAACACCCGGGCTTCGTGCCCGAATCGATCCTGGCCGCGGCCAAGGCCAGCAAGGCCAGCCTGATTGCCATGGCATCGCAAAGCGGCACGGTGGCGGCCACCGTGCTTGGCAGCGTGACTCGCCAAGTAGTTCGACAGGCCAGGTGCCCGGTCTGGGTCATCCACACCTGGCAGCACTGAATGTGTCAGGAATGCCAAGAGCGGGCAATCACCCCTCGGCTCAAGGCTTCATGCAGCGAATGTTTGTCGCGCTGCTTATTCTGCTGTCGAGCGGTCCGTAGGGCGGCGCGCGATGACATCCCCGCTGCGCCGACGGCCGTCAATCGTCATATCCGTGACTGTGACGGCCATCGTCCTAGCGGCCGTCGGGGTCTTGTGGCGCGGGCGCGGGTCAGACGTGCGCCCCGCACGCCCCAACCAGCACGTCGTCGCGCTGCCGCAGGGTGCGACGTTTGCCGCCAATCCGGCCGGATTCGCGGTCTCTCCCGACGGCGCCGAGATCGCGATGACCTTGCGATTGGCCGATCGCGTCGAGGTGTGGACGTGGCGACTGGCGACGCTCGAGGCGCGACCGCTCGCTGGCACAGACGGTGCGACGTCGCTACCCGCCTGGTCTCCCGACGGCAAGAGCATCGCGTTCGTATCGGGCGCGAAGCTGCGGCGCGTCCTGGCTGCCGGCGGTCCCGCGGAAACGATCGTCGATCTCGATGCCGACGCGGTGTTCGATTGGGGCGTTGACGACACGCTGCTCGTCGCCGCCCGAGGCGAGCCGATCCGTCGTGTCGCCGCCGCCGGGGGGGCAACCATACGCCAGGTCACCCACCCCATCTCCGGCGACCAGCACGAGGCGCCGAGGTTCGTGCCCGGGGCGCGGCTGTTCCTGTTTTTCGTGCGGTCCGACGTCGCATTCCGCCAAGGTCTGTGGCTGGCAGCGCTCGACGGCGGTAACGCCCTCAAGCTCGTGCCGCAGGCGGGCACGGGCGCTGTGACTGGCGAGTTCCTCGTCTACTCGGTCGATCGATCGGTGATGGCCCAGCGATTCGATACCACGGCAGCGGCACTATACGGTATGCCCGTGGCCTTGGCCGACCACGTACGTCTGGACGCCGCGTCGCACCGCCCTGCGTACTCTGTCTCCGTTGCAGGCGACGTCCTGGCGTTCCAGAACGACAGCGACGGCGCCCTGCACGTGCTGAGCGACTGGTCGACGCTCGTGCCGGAGAAATAGACGAGTGAGGTCCGGCTGAAGCCGGACACTACATCAATCCATGCCGCGGCGAATCGTTACTCTTTGTTGAAGATCTGGATGCTGTTGGTGTTGTTGGCCAGGATGTTCTGCGTCGCCGTCAGGACCTTCCCGTCCGCCGAGAGCTGATACTTGACTGTCTCTGCCACCTCGCTCATGTACTTGCCGGTTCGCTCGAGCGTGTTGGCGTCAATCCTCTTGAATGACACGGTGTTGACCGACATGGCATTGTCAGCCGGATAGTCCTTCTCGTCGACCTGAAACATGTACTGGATCGTGTAGGTGACCTCGCCCTGCATCGTTCGGGTCGTATGCTTGAGGCCGGTGGCGACCCTTTCGAACTGGTGCGTGCGCCACTCCGGTACCGCGCCGGGGAAGGTCGATTTGGCGCGATCGAGCCGCCACGTGCCGATGAACGGATCGGCCGCGGTCACCTGCGGGCCGCCAGCCGGCGCGTTCCCTCGCGCGCGGCCTTGCGCGAACAGACGGGCGTCAAGAGCGCAGGTGGCAGCGAGAACGACGGCGACGAGAACAAAACGGGACGCGTGTCTGAACATGAGTTCCTCCTCAGCCCGGTTCAAGATGCCCTCGGGAGACTAGCTAGCGGGAGTTTATACATCTTTTACGTTCTGGGAATCAATTGTTTGGTGAGAGTCGTGACAGGCGCGGTGGAAGTGCCGTTCAGGCTATCGCCCGGTGCCGAGGTTGGGTCGCAGATGGCGATGGCTCATCTTGCCGAGCAGGGTGTGGGATCCCACTTCGAGCCGTCGGGCTCCTTCTTGAAGTCCGACGTGGTCACGAACGGTACAGCGAGGTAAACAGGATCGGCGACGATGGTCATGACCATCAACCGTTCTGCGCCGTCTGGTTCGCTGAACCGCTCGAAGTACTCCGTCAGCGTCGTGCGCTCGCTGTAGGGCACGCCGTTTTTGCGCAAGTATCCGAGGCTGAGGTTGGTCGTCACGACTTCCAGGGAACGCCTTCGCACTCCCTGCCTGGGCCCTAAGCCCAATCCGGCGCCTCCCCGAACTGCGGCCAGCCCGGGCTCCCACCGCGCTAGGGAGTACCCCTGCCAGCTCGGCGGCGTACTTGGCGGCGCCTGTCCTCCAAAACGGAGTAGGCGCGTCTGCGTTCCCGCGTCCGTCTCAATCTGCAGCGTGTTGTCGTCCTGCCAGGTGATGCGGAGGCGTCCCGGCACGCGCATGATCGCTGGTGCGCCGTAGGCCCTGCACTGCAGGCCCGCGGCTTCGTCTGTGGCCGGGTCCCACGCATCGACGATCTTCCTCGCTTCCGCGTTGATCGGAATACTTGCCGAGTCGCCTTTGAGCGGCGTGACCATTCGCCAGCGCCAGTCTTCGCTGACGATCGACACCCAGTTGCCCGTGAGATCGATGGGAGCTGCCGCCCTGGGCGACTGAGGCGGCTGGCCGCCGCGCCCCTGGCTCGCGAGCAGCGCGGGGATGCCGGCCACGCAGACAAACACCAGGAGGATGCCGCTCGTTCGCGGCGTTCGCGTCTTGTGCGTCACCGATCTCATAGGCGCCTGCTATCTCCGTCCGGTTGGCGCCTGGCCCCTGCCGCCGGGCGCCTGCCCTCTGCCAGCCCCGCCAGGTGCGGGCGTCTGGCCCCTTGCCGGGGTGCTCGCTGCCGACAGACTCTTGTAAACCGCCTCGACGAATCGATCGGTTGTCACGAAGCTCGTCGGCGACACGTACTGGGTGTCGTAGTCCCGCGTCAGCCGTGCCGCCTTCACCTGCTCGATCGTCATCCGCTTGTTGATCGCATCCTGAATCCGGTCGCGGACGATGACCACCATGTCGCGGAACTCGACGACGTCGGCTTCATCGCAGATGCGCCCGTGGCCTGGAATCACGTACGTGCCACCCTCTTGCGTCTTTGCCGGCACCGTCAATTGCAGGATGTGATTGAGCGCGTCGATCTCGCCCTTGACGGTGCCGCCGTTGTCGACGTCGATGAAGGGGTAGCCCCCGGGGGTGAAGATGTCGCCCGTGCTCACGACGTCCGAGCCGCGGAAGAGCACGACCGTGTCGCCGTCTGTATGAGCCTTCGGCTCGTGATAGAGGACGATCGCTTCGCCGTTGAAGTGCACATCCTTGGTCGGCGTGAAGTACTCGTTGAGCGGCAAGCCTCGCTGCACCGCCGGCGCCTGCGCGCTGGCCTCGGGCGTCGTCAGGCGATTGAGCATGTTCTCGTGAGCGGCGATCTTGAGCGGCTGCAGGTTGTCGGGGGGAAGACCGGCGATGGTCTCGTTGCCTCCCCAGTGATCGGGATGGAGGTGTGTATTGACGATCCAGCGGATCGGACCGGGCGACAGCTTCCGGACCTCAGCCATCATCCTGGGTGCCGCCGCCGCGAGCCCGGTGTCGACCATCAGCACACCCTCTCGGCCAACCTGTAGGGAGATGTTGCCGCCGGCGCCGGCCAGCATGAAGACGTTGCCCTGGACCTTCAGCACTTCGAGCGGTGTCGGTTCGACGGTCGCCGCCTGCTGTGCGCCGAGCGAAGCGGCCGCGGCGAGGGCGAGGAGGCCAACCGCTGCCAGCGTCAGATGTTTGGTCATGGCTATTGCAGATTACAGCCGCCGCCGTTCAGACCGCAGTTGCAGTACCGCTTGCAGATGGCCGGCGGAGGGTTTGTCGGACTCCCCATCGTCTTCCGATACTCCGGATACATCGTCTCGGCGCCGCCTCGTGTGGCCGCGGCGGGCAGCCCGTACCAATCCGCCACTTCGCGCAGGAACGGATTGGCACCTGGCAGGTGGTTCGGCACCACATCGGCCGCCTTCGGGATTTCCGGGACCGTTTCGCAGACATCCCGGCCGAGCTGCTGGGTGGGGTCGAGCGTCCAGGTCTGGCTGCGCACGAGCGGCTCGGTCAGAAAGACCGGATCGGTGATGACCGTCTGCACGGTCAGGTAGTTGCCGTGCCGGACCCAGTGTTCGGTGAAGGTGCGCTTGTCGCTGGCCGGGATGCCGTTGCGGCGGATGTAGTTTTCTTTGAGGTGAGTCGTGGAGATGTTCAGCACGTTGTCCTGCCAGACGCCGGTCGAGAAGCCCGAGAAGGTGTGCGGGGCGTTCGGCGACGGACGGGTCCGCCCGTCGAGCCAGATCGTCCGCTCCATTTCCTGGAAGTTCATGCGCGTACGAAGCGCCACGACCCGCTGCGTGAGAGGATCGAGAATCGCGTCGATCCGCATGTTCGACAGGCCCCGCATCATGTAGTCGCCGCCGTGCGGCCGGCATTGATATTCCACCACCACCGAGATCCGGTCCGCGTCCCAACTGTCCGCCCGCAGACGGCCCGCCTCGTTGAGGGGAATCCCCGCGTAATCGCCGAGCTCCGGACCGGGGATGCGCTCGGGGAAATCCTCGTGATAGAGGGGAGCCCAGTTGCCGGCAAAGTCAGCCTGCGCGTAAGCCGGCGTGCTGGCCACGAAGGGCGCCAGCAGGATCAGGAGGCCGACGAGCGTCGCCGCGTGAACGTGAGGAATACGACGGGGCCTTTCCATATCGTGGCTCCCAGAAGAGTATTCGAAGATCGGGGCGTCAGATGGGACAAGGATAGCCGCGGGATGTGACGCGGCCTAGTAAAAAACCGGCCTTCTAGCCCACTCAGACGTAGTGTCCGGCTTCAGCCGGACCCTATGTAGTGTCCGGCTTCAGCCGGACCTTAGGAGAGGGCGGGCAGGAAGGCTTCCGGTGCGGCCTCGGTGAACCGGCGCATGAAGTCCGATGGTCGGGCGCCGGTTAAGGCCTTGAAGTCCTTAACCAGGTGCGTCTGATCGAAATAGCCGGCCCGATGGCTCACCTCGGTCCAGGTGAGGGTCGGACGCTGTTCCTTGAGCTGCAGCGCATGGTTCAAGCGGACCACGCGCACGTATAGCTTCGGCGTCATCCCGATCTGCTCGGTGAACTTGCGCTCGAACTGCCGCTCGCCGACTCCGCTCGCGCCGATGAGCTCGGCGAGGCTCACGCGGCCTTTGTTGCGCAGCACGATCGACGCGGCCTGCTGGACGGGATGGAAAGGTCGGGCGCTTGCCGCATGCGCCAGCAGAAAGCACTCGACCGCGCGAACCATCGCCTCGACGTTCGTCGCCCGCCGGAGCTCCTCGAGCAGAAGCCCGGCCCGAGGTCCGACGACGACCGACGCGTCGTCGGCGCGGTTGACCAGCTCCACAGGGGACACGCCAAACAACCGGTAGAAACCGGCTGGCTCGAAATAGACGAAGAACTCGGCGTGGGGTCCCTCGAGGAGCAGGTCGGCGACGTGGCGCGTCTGAGGGCCGACGACGAGTGCCGAGGGCAGCGTCTCGGTGCGGCCACTCCGATAGTCGAACGCATCGTAGGAATGGAGCAAGAAGAAGCCGAGGAAGATGTCCGGGCGGGCAGGAATCGGCCGCGCGACGACGCGCCCTTCAGACCCTCCCTGGCGGTACATGTAGTAGCGGACGAACTCGCGAACGACAGGCGAGGGGTCGATCTTGCGGAGCGTGATCATACCGCGCGCCCAGGATGGTGCCCAGCCTACCACACCTTCGAGAGGTTGTTCAGAACCGCACGACAATCCCGACCGACGCAATGACGTTGTGGACACGTTCGCCTGGCGTCACGACTGAAAACTTGTGCGGACCCGCGCGTGTACCCGCCCCCGACGGCGCCTAACAAAGAGGTTGAGCTCCTGGCGCACGAGGAGCATCCCCCTCGACCATCGCGCAAATCTGTATACGGCCGTATGCGGAGCGAGGAGCGCGCTATCCAGGCTACCGTCGATGATTTCGAGCTATCGGCGCAATAGTCGCTCCGCTAACCAGACTTCGTCATTCTAGCCAGCTTTTGGCTGGCACCCGTATTGCGGGGGTGGGCCGGCATTCGTATGCGCAGATCACTCGAAACCGCGCTTGCTGCTGCCCTGTTCGCCGTCGTCGGCATTGGCGGCGTTGTCTACGGCGCGCGGTCGTGGATGCCGCCGCTCGCCAGCCGGCACGGCGCCGGCATCGACGCCATGCTGTTGTACTTGCTCGTCACGGTCGGCGGGCTGTTTCTCACCGGCTACCTCGCCCTTGCGTACCTGATCTGGCGCGGCGGACGCCGCGACAGAATCGGCACGCGGCTCGCGAGCCATAAGACCGAAGTCGTCCTGTCGGTCGTCCTCGGCCTCGGCATGGCGGTTATCGCCGAAGGCGGCGTCCTCGGGATCGGCATGCCGGTCTGGACCGAGTATTTCGACGCGGCGCCTCCTGCCGATGCCACGGTGATCGAAGTGACCGCGCAGCAGTTCATGTGGAACGTGCGGTACCCGGGCGCCGACGGACGCTTCGGGCGGACCGCTCCGCAGCTGGTCGACGAGACGACCAATCCGCTGGGCCTGGACCGCTCGGATCCGGCCGCCACAGACGACATCGTCACGATCAACGAGATCGCGGTGCCCTTCGGCCGCGCGGTGCGCATCCGCCTGCACGCGAAAGACGTCATTCACAGCTTCTTTCTGCCCCACTTTCGGGTCAAGCAGGACGCCGTGCCGGGCATGACACCGGAGATGGTCTTCTTCCCGACCTCGACCGGCAGCTTCGAGCTGGCCTGCGCCGAGCTATGCGGCCTCGCCCATTACCGCATGCGTGGGTTTTTCAACGTCGTGTCCGAGACGCAATTCCGCGCCTGGCTGAGCACCCAGGCCGCCACAAGGTGAGGCACCATCAGCGATGACCAACGGGTTTGTCCGGCGATATATTTTCAGCACGGACCATAAGATCATTGGCATCCAGTACATCCTGACCGGCCTCATCATGGCGATCGTCGGCGCGTGGCTCGCCGTGCTCATCCGCCTGCAGCTCGGATGGCCCGAGCATCAGTGGGTGTTTCTGTCGCGTCTGCTGCCCAAGGGCATGCCGAGCGGCGTGATGACGCCGGAGTTCTACCTGGCGGTCGTGACGATGCATGGCACGATCATGGTGTTCTTCTTCATCTCGTACGTGCTCGTCAGTGGATTCGGCAATTACCTCGTGCCTTTGCAGGTCGGGGCGCGGGACATGGCGTTCCCGTTCCTCAACATGCTCTCGTACTGGATTGCGCTGCTCTCGGCCGTCGTGATGGTCCTGTCGTTTTTCGTCGAAGGCGGGGCGGCCGCCGCCGGCTGGACGGCCTATCCGCCGCTGAGCGCCGTGGCGTCGGCGGTGCCAGGGTCGCAGATGGGGCAGACCCTCTGGATTCTGAGCATGGCGCTCTTCATCGCGTCGTTTACGATGAGCGGCCTCAACATCGTCGCGACCGTGTTCAGCACACGCGCGCCCGGCCTCTCGATGATGCGCCTGCCGCTGACCGTCTGGTCGTTCTTCATCGCCTCGATCCTCGGCCTGCTCGCGTTTCCGCCGCTCACGGCCGGCGCCGTGATGCTGCTCTTCGATCGCCATTTCGGCACGAGCTTCTTTCTGCCATCAGGGCTGGTGGTCGCCGGCAAGCTGTTACCCAACACGGGAGGGTCCCCGCTCCTGTGGCAGCACCTCTTCTGGTTCCTCGGGCATCCTGAGGTCTACGTGCTGATCCTGCCGGCGCTCGGCATCGCCTTCGACATCCTGCCCGCATTCACGAGGAAGCCCGTGTTCGGCTATCGCATCTCGGTGTGGTGCCTGGTGGCCGTCGGTTGTCTGAGCATGATCGTCTGGGGCCACCACATGTTCGTGAGCGGCATGAGCCCGTTCACCGGCGAGTACTTCTCGCTCGTCACGCTGACCATCACCGTGCCGATGACGATCTTCGGCGTCAACATGCTGGCGAGCCTCTGGGGGGCGAAGCTCGAGCTCCGAACACCGATGCTCTTCGCGCTCAGCGTCATCGCCATGTTCGGCAGCGGGGGGTTCGGCGGCCTCTTCCTCGGCAACGCGACCGCCGACATGCAGCTGCACGACACGTACTTCGTCGTCGGTCACTTCCACATGATGATTGGCGGCGTCACCTTGCTCGCGACGTTCGCCGCGATCTATTTCTGGTTCCCCAAGATGTTCGGCCGGACCATGAACGAGACGCTTGGGCGGCTGCACTTCTGGTTCACGTTCGGGCCGTTTTTTGTCATCTTCTTCATGCAGCACTTCCTTGGTCTGCAGGGCGCGCCGCGGCGCTACTACGCGTTCACGGCGTTCGACTACCTGCGTGACACGCGAGGCCAGAATCTGGCGATCAGTATCGCGGCGCTACTGCTGGTCTCGGGCCAGCTGCTGTTCCTGGTGAACTTCGTCTGGAGCCTGTTCGGGGGACTCGCGGCGAAGGCCAATCCCTGGCAGGCCACGACGCTCGAGTGGACGACGGCCTCGCCGCCGCCGCATGGCAACTTCGAGACCCAGCCGGTCGTCGAGCGCTGGGCCTACGAGTACGGCGTGCAGACGACCGACGGTGACTTCGCCGTACAAACAGTTCCGGCCCGGAATGTCCCGGTGACCGCATGAATATGGTGATGGACTCTCGCTCTCTCGCAGCGTCGCAGCCAGGTGCCGTGTCTCTGCGCGAGGATCAACTGCGTCTCGGGTTGTGGATGTTTCTGGCCACGGTGACGATGCTGTTTGCCGCCTTCGTCAGTGCATACATCGTGCGGCGGAGCGGCACCGACTGGCGGCAGGTGCAGCTGCCGGCGATGCTCTGGGTGAACACCTTGATTCTTGCCGTGAGCAGCGTGGCGCTCGAGGCCGCAAGTCGAAGCGGCTTCAGGCTGCGCTGGCGCCAGGCGGAACTCGCGATGGGCGCAGCGCTCGCCGGGGGCTTGGGCTTTCTGGCCGGACAGTTCGTGGCGTGGCGCGAGATGATGGCGGCGGGCATCTATTTGCCGACGAGTCCGCATGCGTCATTCTTCTTTGTGATCACCGGCGCGCACGCGCTGCACGTCGTGGCCGCGCTCGCCGTGCTGACGTGGGGCGCTGTGGCCACGCGGTCGGGCGCGACGGACGTGCCGGCATGGGCGGCGCGGATGGAGCTCTGCCGGACGTTCTGGCACTACCTGGGCGCGGTCTGGCTGGTGCTGTTCGCGCTCGTGTCGCTGTACTAGGAATCGGTTCATCTCAGGTCCGCCTGAAGGCGGACACTACAGGAGTCCATGACGCAGCCGGCGGCGACGACGATCGATCGATGGAGCGGCGGCACGTGTCCGTTCGACGCGGGCTGGCGCAAGGTGATGATGTGGTGGTTCATCATCACCGACGGACTGCTGTTTGCGGGCTTTCTCGGCGCGTACGGCTACGCTCGCATCCTCGCCCTTCGCTGGCCCGATCAGTCCACCGTCTTCAGCCTTCCTTACATCGCGGCCATGACGTTCGTGCTCATCACGAGCAGCGCGACGATGGCGAGCGCCGTGGAGGCGGCGAAGGAAGGGAAGCGACGCCTCGCGCTCCGTTTCATCGTCCTCACCGCGATCGGCGGCGCCGTGTTTCTGGGGATGCAGGCGTACGAGTGGTGGCATCTGATTGAGGAAGGGGCGCGGCTGAACACGAATCCCTGGGGCGACGCCTCGTTTAGCGCGTACTTCTTCCTACTGACGGGATTCCACGGGTCGCACGTGCTGACCGGTGTGAGCATTCTGATCACCACGGCCATTCGAACGGCGAAGGGATGGTCAACGGCCGACGGCGTCGAGATGGCCGGACTCTATTGGCACTTCGTGGACTTAGTATGGGTGTTCATTTTTACGTTGTTCTATCTGTTGTAGGCGGGTACCGATGCGCGGCTATTGGATAACCTGGTTTGTTCTGCTCGTGTTCACGGTGGTCATGCTGTGGGCCGACACCGCGTCGATCCCACGCTTGGCGTTCGTCGTCTTCATGATTGCGGCCATGCTCACCAAGGCCTCGATGATCGGCGCCAACTTCATGCACTTGCGCTTCGAGCGGGCCAGCCTCGTGCTGACGGTCATCGTCGGACTGCTGGTCACGGCGGTGATTCTCTACATCCTCATCGTGCCCGATGCGGCGCGCATCCACGAGATGGTGGTTGAAGGCGGCCAGCGGTGAGAGGGTCGCTTGCGGTTGGGATCGCGATCGCGCTGCTGGCCGTGCTCGAGGCGACGCCAGCCTCTGCGCAGTGCGCGATGTGCCGCCGGGCGCTGCAGTCGCCCGAAGGGCAGCAGATGATTGCCGCTCTGAGAAGTGGGATCGCGGTCCTGCTGGTCGCGCCCTTTGCCATATTCGGCGCCGTGGCCAGCCTCGCCGTCCGCGCCCAGCGTCGCCGACACGCCAACGGTCTGTAGTGTCCGGATGTCGTGTCCGGATGTAGTGTCCGGCTTCAGCCGGACTGACTGGCCGTCCTACGGTGCTTCGGCGAACGCCGATCGAGCTGCGGCAGCCAGGCCGTTGGCTCGCGGCCAGTCCGGGTGCTGCGCCAGGAACTCCATCTGCACCGCCATCGCGACCGCGTCGGCCGTCTGTCCCTGGGCCTTGAGCGCACGCACGCGCGCCTGCACCCCCTGCATGATGGAGCGATTGGTCGCGATGATCGCGCCGGCACCCACCGCGCCGTGAGCCGGCACGATCGTCCGGGGGCGCATGGCCTCGAACGCGTCGAATGCCGCGAGCCAGGCCTTCATGCTCGATGCCTGATTGGCCGCCAGAAACGAGTTGTTCATCACCACGTCGCCGGAGAAGAGCACGCCGTCTTCTTCGACGAAGAAGCCCGTGTCGCCGCGCGTGTGCGTCGGGCCGACGACGAGAAACCGGACGCGGACGCCGCCCAGATCGAGCGAGTATTCGCGGTCGAACGTGATGTCGGCCTTGCGGCCGGTGGCGTCTTTGAGAATCTCAGCCGTCATTGGCGACCGGCCAGAGAAAGCCTGAATCTGCTGCGCGCCCCCTGCGGCAAACTCGGCTTCTTGCGTCGTGGAGTTCACGTACTTGGCGCTCTCAGGGAAGGCCAGGTAGCCGGTTGTGTGCTCGGCGTGAAAGTGGGTGGAGGCGATATAGATCTCGGTGTTCCTGCTGACCTTGGCCACCTCGCGCAGGACGGCCTCGCCGTTGCGGCGCCCGAGGCCCGGATCGATCACGAGCGTCGCGCGGGAGCCGACGACGATGCCCACGTTGGGGACGAGGCCGACGTTGCCGTCGGGAATGGCGTAGGTGTGATCGCCCAGCTTGACGGTCACGCCCTCCTTGACCAATGGGTCGGCCACAGGGCCGCGTTGTTGCGCGAGAGCGACAGATGCAACGAGCGAGCACGCGACGAGAACGAGCACCTGAGCGGCGTTTCGACGATACATGGTGAAGCTCCTCCAGCGGGTCCGCGAGCCAGGCCCGCGTAGGAATAATACGACAGCCGCCTGTCCGGCGATCCTGCTAGCATCAAACCTTCGAAAGAAGGAAGAAGAATGAGGACTCCCATGCTGGATCAAATCAACGGTCGTCAACTCGTCGGCGGGCCGAACGTGATGCTGGCGGTCGCCGTCGTGTTGTGCGTGGTGATCGGCGCGTGCTCCGTCTCTATCGTCCCCAAGGGCAGCGTCGGCGTCGTCACCCGCTTCGGGAAAGTCACCGGCACCACACTCTCGGAAGGGCTCAATGTGGTCGTGCCGTGGTATGAGGTGCAGAAACTGTCGGTTCAGACCCAGGAACTCAAAGAGGTCAGCTCGACGCCCTCGGAGGAAGGCCTCATCTTCCAGTTGGAAGTCTCCCTGCTCTACAGGCTGGCTCCGAGCCAGGCGGCGACGATCTACCAGACGATCGGCGTCAGCTATCCGGCGACGCTGATCGAGCCGACCTTGCGGTCAACCATTCGCGCGGTCACCTCGTCGCATAAAGCGTCGGATCTTTACTCGACGGCTCGCGAGCGTGTGCAGGAGGAAATGTTCGCGCGAGTCTCGGAAGCCTTCACGCCACGAGGCATCATGGTCGAGAAAGTGCTCCTTCGGGACCTGCAGCTCCCACCGACGCTCAAATCGTCGATTGAAGCGAAGCAGCAATCGGAACAAGAGTCGCAGAAAATGGAGTTCGTGCTGTCGAGGGAGCGGCAGGAAGCGGAGAGAAAACGCATCGAAGCGCGCGGCATTGCAGACTTCCAGTCGATTGTCACGCAAGGCATCTCCGACAAGCTGCTGGAGTGGAAGGGCATCGAGGCCACGCTGGAGTTGGCCAAGAGTCCGAACGCGAAGGTGGTCGTCGTGGGGAACGGCCGGAGCGGCCTGCCGCTCATTCTCGGGGCTCAGTAGGGCCGGCGTCGAGCCGGTGACCTCGAAGGGCGCCACGGTCGACGTCGTGGCGAGGCCCGCCCGGCAGACCCCAGCGCCAGGCGCACGCTAGTAGACCGTGACCTCGATGCCCGTCTCGGCGCGGAGCCGCG
>MELA01000103.1:17871-19135 GCA_001767495.1 Acidobacteria bacterium RIFCSPLOWO2_12_FULL_65_11
CCTTGTGCAGCCCCAGCGCCGCAGGCGTCCGGTCGAGGCTGTACACATGCACGCACTTCGGACCGATCCGCGCGACACGCGCGACCCAGTCGCCCACGTCTTGCTCCGACGTATTGTCGATTCGGCCGAGGACGAAGCAGCTCTGCACGATGCAGTCGCGGAGAAGCCTCGCCCACTGCTCAAGATGGTCGAGGCTGAAGTCCACGAGCGGCAGGTTCACCCTCCTGTGCATCTCGTTCGACCCCGCGTCGACCTTCACCATCCGCTCATCCAGGCGGTCGACGGCGCGTCGGACCTCCTCGCGGCCCAGCTCGGTCCCGGCGGTGAGGACGCCGGTCCTGGCCCTCGGGAAGAACCTGTCGCGCATCTCCAGGATGACGTCGATGGCCTCCTCGAGCCGCGGGTAGAGCGTCGGTTCGCCGTTCCCGCTCAAGATGATCGCGTCGGGGACGTTTCCCGCCAGGAGAAGTTCGGCGAAACGATGCTCGATCTCGTCGCCGACGCGCGCAAGGCTCGGGCAGTCGGCGAAGTCCTCCAGGCGCGAGGGCACCGCCTCGCGCGTCCAGCCGCACTGGCAATAGACACAGTTGAACGTGCAGTGTTTCCGCATCGGCGGCAGGAGATTGATGCCGAGCGAGTTCCCCTGACGCCGGGAGCGGACGGGACCGTACACGACCCCAGCCTTGAGGTCCCAGTCCTTGAATTCAACAGCGTGGGAGTCGACCTTGGGCAGCATCTGAGGCTCCGCCCGCCTACGGCGAGGTCAACCGGTGCTCGATCGACTGGACCTCTCGTCGCAGGGCGTCCCGCACATCGACCCGCTCCTGCGGAGAAGAGGTTTGTTCGTCGGTCTCCAACACCGCCGCAGCCCGTTGCCTGAGCGCGCGATAGAGCGGTGTGGCGGCAGCGGGACGCCGTCGGTCCCGCTCGTCCCAGTTGATCCAGTGTCGCAGTCCATTCACCGAGGCCAACACCGCCTCGGTGGAGTTTCTAAACACACCAACCTCCGCAGGATCCAGTCCAGTCCGCGTCGCGATGCCGGCTTCCAATGCGACGCTCGACCCCTTCACGTAGGTCGCATCGCACTCCAACACTTTACCCTCGGCGTCCTTGGCCTCCGTCCAGATCTCGTTGAAGTATGTCAAGGAGTCGCCGCTGTTCTTCATCTGTCCCGAGACCGTCAGGTCGCCAAAGCCGTCCGCTTGCTGGAGGATCGCGCTCTCGACCCGGACGCGTCCCCTGAGCGGCTCCGTCTCATAACTGG
>MELA01000103.1:19147-20072 GCA_001767495.1 Acidobacteria bacterium RIFCSPLOWO2_12_FULL_65_11
CGATGGCACCTGAGCAGTCGCCGGAAAGTCGGCAAACATGAAGAAGCATCCCGTCGCTGTGGGCTCCAGCACGGTGTCGGTCACGATCCGGCTCGATTTCAGCCGCCGACTGCTGCCGTTGACGTACGTCGCCTTCGTTCCCACGGCCTTTCCATCTGGCCCTTCGAATGTCGCTGTCACTTCGATGAAGGACGCCTCCGAGGCCCGCCAGCCGTTGCGCACCTGACCCATGACACGAATGAAATTTGTGCCACCAAGGCGTTCTCGCACCGTTCGTACGGTTTCCAGCAGAATCACAGGGTTCGGCTTCCCGCCTGCCGCGCTCCCTGTTACCCGCGTCACAGCTTCTGGGGATGAGGGGCTCGTGCCGCACGCGTTCCTCGCCTTGACGCGCACGTAGAAAGTACCGTTCGGCATCGGTGTCGAGTAGGTCACTTCGGTCCCTTCGGTCTCGACGACTGCGACATTGGAAGCGCCGCGTGCAGTGCCGGCTTCAATGACATAGACGGTTGGCGCCGTGTCGGCCGCGGCTGGACCGACAGGAGAGGCGGTCCACATGAGCGTGAGGATCGCAGGTGTCGATGGCGGTGCGCCCGGCGTCGCTCCCCGGATCGCCGGAATCACAGTCGCCGTGACGCCGTCGGGTGGTCTGGGAGGAGCTGTACATGGCGCAGGCTGGGCTTGAACGGAGGCGCCGATGAAAACGAGCATGGCTCCGACGAGGGTCATTTGAACGAGTGGCCTCCCCGACCCACCCGACCCCGTTGCTGATTCGCCGTTAGGCCCAGTGGCGGCGGTCGACGAAGGTTTGCGGCTCGAGCGCCCGGCCGGTCGGATACGCGCGCGCATCCCGTCGCGCCGACCACAGCAGAATCGGGCCCACGACGCGGTCGATTACGCGTGTGAGACCGCCGAGATCATGTTC
>MELA01000103.1:20080-22225 GCA_001767495.1 Acidobacteria bacterium RIFCSPLOWO2_12_FULL_65_11
ACGCAGTCATTCGAGCCGCGCAGGTACCGTTCCATAGCCCACAGCGCCGCCCCGTACCCATTTTGCAGTTTCGCCGCCTCTTTCGCGAAGCGAGCTCGTATGCGGACGTCGCCGTCCTCGCCGTAACGCTTCCACCCACGAAATATCGTTCGCATCATGCGGAACAGACTCGGCCCGTTGATTTCGAAGTCGCGCTGAAACGCCCGGTCCAGCCACATCTTCGACGCGTCGCGTTTAATGTGTGGGTGAATGAAGTTGAACTTGTACTGGCCGTGGATGTCGGCGAGGTCCACATCGTTGAGCATCCGCCCCTCCGCCTGCGTTTGGGCGTGCAGCGGCGTTCCCGGGACCGGCGTATACAGCATGAACTGATGGCAGTCGGCATCGTGCGCGACGGCGTGTTCAATCTCCTCTTGCATGTTGGCCGGTGTGTGGTGTTCCATGCCGATGATCGACGACCCCTGCACGCAGATGCCGTGCGACTGGAGTTCGCGCGTCAGCGCCATGGTGTCGGCACCCTTCAGCTTCGAGTAGCCGGCCTGGGCCGACTCGAATCCCATCCAGACCCAGGTGACGCCGAGCTCGACGAGCTGGCGCATCTCGTACTTCCGAATCGCGTTGGCGGACGAGAACACGAACATCGACCACGGCTTGGCGTGACGTTTCATCAAATCGAGCAGCTCGAGCGCACGCTTCTTGTAGAGGAGGAAATTCTCGTCCATCATGAAAAAAGTCCGGGCGTGAAGCTGGCGTTCGGCGTCACACATGACGGCGAAGAGTTCCGCGCCGGTCTCGTAGAAATTGACGAACCGGCCCTTGCCACCGAAGAAGGAGGACGTCGTGCAGAAGTTGCAGCCCATGGGACAGCCGACCGAGGGGATAATCGTCGCGGCCGCGTCGCCGCCGCCGCGCGGGGCCTTGAGGCCCATGAGGCGAAACCCGAACGACGACGGAATAACCGGATGCGCAATGGGGGCGTCGACCCTCTCGCCCAGAAACGCACGAAACCATCGAATGCCTTCGCCCTTGACGATGTGGTCGGCGTCCAGCATCCCTTCGACGCCCGGAATGGCCGACACGTGTCCGCCGACGACGATCGTCGACCCCGGCGAGTGCAGCCGGACGAGTCGGCACATCTCGCGGACCTTGCCAACGTTCACGATGATCCCCGAGATGCCGACGATGTCGTACTGATGCGCCTTCAGCTCGGCGATAAAGCGGTCGCGCGTGGGAAAATCGAGCACGGTCGAGGGCGCAGAGATGTTCGCCTGAATCAGCATGATGCCCCACGAGCGGTGATGCATTCGCAGCGAGAAGGGGCCCTGCGCACGCGTGACCTGGTTGTGATACAGCTCCAGCGGGTTGATCGCGCGACTGCCGAACTCATCGTCGCGCGCGAAGGGCCCGAAGACCGAGGAAAGAAGGACGCGGCGACGCGAACGTTGCGGATCAGACATCAGGGCCCTCTCAAGCCTTAATCAATTAAAGACATACGGTGCCGACGAGCATCCGGCCGACCACATGGGTCTAGGAGCCGACTAGTGCCCCGACGGGCTCTATATTGTCTAGGAATTACAGGAACAAGGACGCGTACCCAATCCCCGTGACCCAACCACCGACTTTCGACTGGCAACGCTATTATAACCTGCGGGGCGTCCAGGCACGGCCCTTCGCACATCCAGTGCCCGAATCAGGTGCCGGAATCTCGGCAGGGCCGTCGGAGATAATTCGATGCCTCTCGGTTCGATCGTCCTCGAAGTGATCGTGATCGCGTATTGACTATTTATCGGCTGTTAACATACTCTTTCGCTGCATTGAGGCCATCTTCGATTCTGCTTTCTAAGAAAGATAATGTTCAGGAATCGGGTGTGCGAGTGAACCGCGTTCGGTGCTGTTGCGCGAGAGATAACCTGAAAGTAGCGGAGGAAGTATGCTGTCGCTTCTAGATGCCATTGGAAATACCGGGTTTGCCATCTTTTTTCGCGAGGCGAACACCGTCTGGGGGTACCCGACCGTGCTCGTCGCCCACGCCTACGGCATGATTCTCTTGGTGAGTGTGAGTGTGGTGATCATTCTGAGGACGCTCGGCTACGCATCCGGCGTGCCGCTGGCGGCGCTGCGGAAGTACGTGCCCATTATGTGGGT
>MELA01000103.1:22235-27281 GCA_001767495.1 Acidobacteria bacterium RIFCSPLOWO2_12_FULL_65_11
ATCAATGCCCTGTCGGGGGTGATCTTGTTTTCCCTCGATGGGAGAACTTTTGCCACGATGCCGGCGATCTGGATCAAGCTGGCGGCGATCGCGGTGGCCGTCGTGTGCACCCGGCGGCTGATAGCCGGGTTGAACAAGCCGGCTGCTCAGGCGACCGAAGGCAAGGGGTTGGCGTATACCGCGCTCGTCGCGTGGGTGATTGGCACCACGGCCGGACGCGTGACGGCCTACGACGGCATGATCCAACGGCAGACGGCGGTCGCGGTCGTGTTGCTCGCCGTCGTGGTGGTGGCGGTCGTGGCCTTTGGGTCGCAGAGGGCGCCGGCTGGAGAGGCCGGGCGGCGGGGCTGAGTCACGACCGAGTGGGCTTCTAGCAAAAGAGGAGTGCGTCATGGAATCCGTTCTCAGATACATCCTGCGGTGGCCCAGCGTGGAAAGGCTGATCATCGCCTATGCGTGGTTCTGGCCGTTACTTGAAGTCATGCATTTCGTCGGGATCGTCCTCCTGGTCGGGATCGTGGGCATGTTCGATCTGCGCCTGATGGGGTTTGCCAAGGAGATCCCCATTTCTTCGCTGCGCCGACTCCTCCCGTGGGCGGTGTTCGGGTCGGTCCTCACGTTTACTTCCGGTCTGTTATTCGTCACGGGCGTGTACGCCAACGTCGAAATCCACGCCTACATCATCTTGATGAACAACACGTACCTGCAGCTGAAGCTGCTGTTCCTCGGCATTCTGGGACTCAACCTTGCGGCCTTCTATGTCACGGGCGTATCCCGTGAGGTCGACGAGTTGGGCGTGGGGCAGGATACGCCAACCATGGCGAAGGTGATCGGTGGCGTGTCGCTGTTTTTCTGGCTGGCCACGGTGTATGTGGGCCGGTTGATTGTCTGGGGGAAGTTCACCGAGGGCCTCACGCCGTAGCCGTAGCCGAGAAACAGCCGCTCCGGCGGCACTTGTTCCAAGCCTGGGTTCACGGCTGATCAAAGGGACGACTTCCCGAGGCAGCATTTCTTGAACTTTCTTCCACTGCCGCACGGGCAAGGATCATTGCGACCTGTTTGAACCGACGCGCGGGCATCTTCGAACTGCAGCAGCTGCATGAACCGCTCTACGGGCGACCCCGCCCGCAACCACGAGGCGAGCCTCTGCAGGTAGGGCCGGCTGTACGTGAAGAACCCTTTCAGGCCGGCGCAGAGATAATTGAGTCCTTCTTCGCCTTCTGGAGTCCGGAGGAAACGATCCTTCGGACACGCACCATTACACATGGCGAGCACGTCGCACTCGCGACAGTCACGGGGCAACGCGTCCCACTTCTTCTCCCCGAATTCACGCAGTGGCGGGCTTTCCAGCATCTCGACCAGCGGTCTCTCGCGGATGTTGCCGACGTAGTGCTTCCGGTCGACGAAATGATCGCAGGCGAAGAGGTCCCCATTATGTTCGATGACGGGAAAATCGCCGCAGGTCTTCCTGAAGATGCAGAGCGCATGCTCCACCCCGAGGAAGGGTCTCGTGGCTTCATCGAACAGCTGGATATCAATCCGGCCGAGATCCTGTCGTATCCACTCGCGGAAAATCGTGCACAGGAACGTGCCATAGGCTTCGGCCGGAACCGTCTCTGGACTGACTCCACCGCCTTCTCGTCGCTGCACTAAAGGAAGGAACTGCAAGTACCGGACGCCAATACCTTTAAAGAAGCGGTAGACCGCTCCGGGGTGGCGAACATTCTGGTCATGGACCACGCAGAGTACATCGCAAGGGATCCGATGTCGCTGCAAAAGCCGAAACGATTGCATCACCCGCTTGTGAGTTGGCCGCTGGCCCTTGGTGACGCGGCAGGGGTCATGGAGCTCCGCCGGACCGTCCAGGCTAAGTCCAACGTGGAATCGCTCTGCCTTGAGGAAGCGGCACCATGCGTCATCCACGAGAACGCCGTTGGTCTGAATGCCGTTGATGATCTCGCGGTCCGGGGGGCGGTGCTTGTACTGGAGCGCCACGACCCGGCGAAAGTAGTCGAGCCCCAGGAGGGTTGGCTCACCGCCATGCCATGAAAAGAGGATGGTTGGTCGAGGACAGGCCTCGATGTGTTGGACGATGTACTGCTCCAATAAGTCGTCAGGCATGCGAAACGACTCGCCATTCGGATAGAGATCGCGTGTCCGGAGGTAGTAACAATAGCGACACGCAAGATTACAGATGGCGCCGGTCGGTTTCACAAAGATCTGAAATTCCCGGGATGCTGAGACCATGGCTCCCCGCTTTGCTGCTAGCTCAGATGTGCTGCTATGCTATATTTTTTGATTCTATGCCGTCTCGCCGACTGAACTGCCCCGGAGCTTCTATCTGCCCGCGCACCGTGGAGTCGCTTGCGCCTGAGCGCGGGCAGTGGAACAGGCCATGACACTCGACGCGGAACCCAGGCGATCGTACGACGTGGTTGTCGTGGGCGGAGGCCCGGCCGGCGCGGCGCTGGCCACTTTCCTCCAGCAGGACGGCCACCGGTGCCTCGTGCTCGAACGCTCGACGTTCCCGCGCTACCACATCGGGGAATCGTTGATTCCATCTACCTATGCGGCGCTCGATCGCCTGGGGTTGCTCCCCAAGCTGAAGGCCTCGCCCTTTCCTCCCAAGTACAGCGTGCGGTTCGTTTCACCGTCGGGTGCGGAATCTGATCCGTTCTATTTCTCGGAAACCATCGAAGGCGACCGCGCGCGCACCTGGCAGGTCGAGCGGTCCGCGTTCGATCAAATGTGTCTCGACAACGCCCGCGAGAAGGGCGTCGACGTTGAGATGGCGACGAGCGTGACCGAGGTCTTGTTCGACAACCAGCGCGCTGTCGGCGTGCGCGCCAGGCGCGATGAGGGAGCCGTCTTCGAGGTCGGGGCTCGAGTCGTTGCCGACGCGTCAGGCCGCGCCACCTTCATCGGTTCCCAACTAGGTCTCAAGCGTCCCATTGCCGGGCTCACGAAAGCGACCTGCTGGTCGTACTACCGAGGCGGGAAGCGAGGGGAGGGCATCGACGCGGGCGAAACGACAATCTTCATGCTCCCCCAACGAGGATGGTTCTGGTACATTCCGCTGCCCGACGACCTCGTCAGTGTCGGGATCGTCGCGTCGCCCGACTACTTGTTCACCGACGCCGACGATCCCGACACGGTGTTCCTGCGTGAGGTGACGAAATGCGGCCCGTTGTTGGAGCGCTTGGTCTCGGCTGTTCGCGTCGCTCAGGTTCGGCTGATGCCGCATCTGGCCTACCTGAACCAACAGACGTGTGGCGACGGCTGGGTGATGGTGGGCGACGCGCGAGCGTTTCTCGACCCGATCTATTCCTCCGGCCTGTTCCTTGCGCTCGCGTCGGCCGAGCTGGCCGCGGGCTGCATTCACCAGGCGCTAGAGGCCGACGATGTCTCCGCCGCCCGCCTCGGGGCGTTCGAGCCGACCCTGACTGCAGGGGTCGAGGTGTTCTGGCGTCTAGTCCGCGCCTTTTACGACGAGACGTTCAGCTTCCGCGAATTCGTCGAACGTTTTCCGGACCAGCGGGCGGCCCTGGTTGATTGTCTTGTCGGCGACGTCGTCGGCAAGAACATGAGGCCGTTTCTCGTGGCCCTCGCGCAGATGACCGAGCCCCCGCCCGCGCTTGCCGACTGACTGACGATCTCCGAAAGGCAACGAAGTGTCCCGATCCCTACCGAGCGCGCTCGTCGTACGGGATCCCGACATTGTCATCAGAGATCCGGGGAAGCGAGCCGAAGTGGTAGTCTAAGGAAGCTTATCTGGTTTAGCGAAGCGACTCGTCGGTTTGAGCGGGAGCTTCATCATAGGAGGGGAGGAAGGACTCATGAGTGCGTTCGAAGTTGATGACAGGGTGGGAGACATCGTGGTGCGGCGCCCGGCGCTCTCCCGCGCTTTTGAGCGGGCGGGGATCGACTACTGTTGTGGCGGTCGGAAGACGCTGGATGAAGCCTGCCGGGAGAAGGGGCTGGATTCCAAGGCCTTCGCCGCCGAGCTTGAGAGGGCGATTTCACCAGGCGGCGAGGAAGCGGTAGTCGACGTGGCCGCCATGTCGCTGTCGGAGCTGGTCGACCATCTCGAACGGACGCATCATGTCTACCTGCGTTCCGAGTTCTCACGCCTGGACGGGATGTCCCAGAAGGTGGTTTCTGTCCACGGCGAAAAGGACTCGCGTCTTCAGCAGGTCAGGGAGGTGTTTCTCGGTCTGGCCGACGAGTTGACGGGCCACATGCAGAAGGAGGAGCAGATTCTCTTTCCCATGGTACGGCAGCTCGAGGCGAGCAAGAACGCGCCGGTGTTTCACTGCGGAACGCTTGCCAACCCGATCCAGCGGATGCAGTTCGAGCACGATGAAACGGGGTCGGCACTCGAGAAGCTGCGGGAGTTGACCGACGGCTACACCCCTCCGGAGTGGGCCTGTGGCACGTATCGAGGCCTGCTCGACGGGCTGGCCCATCTCGAGTGGGACACGCACCAGCACATCCACAAAGAGAACAACGTCCTCTTCCCCCGGGCGCTCGACATGGAAGCCCGCAAGAGCCCGGCGCCCCGCGGTGCCTGACCCGGATGACTCAGCAGCGTGAGTCGCCTCGGCCCATTCGACCAAGGCCTTTTACCCCGCAAACGGATCGGGAGGGCGAATCCAGCGGAAGCCGTGATTGCGGAGCCGAAACGTGTCGAGCTCGACGAGCCGAAGCTGCAGGCGGATCATGTAGCCGTCCATCTCGCCATCGAGGAGTAGCCGATCCGGGGCCGGGCGCTCAAAGAGGAAGACGGCTCTCCAGCTCTTACTGTTGCGCTTGGTGAGCACGACGGTCTGGTCGTTGACGTCGACCGACACGTTGTAATGGACGAACGAATCGTCGGAGCGCTGAAAGGCCATCCGGTCGGGCCTGTCAAAGATGACCCGCCGCCAGCGGCGATCGTAATCGCTGAGGAGCGGCGAGGCGACTTCGCCGTCAATCAAGAACCGGTCGATGTCCCAGATGCCGTAGAGCGCCGATCGAGGGCTTCCGCCGCCGGTCGGGTCTCTGTAC
>MELA01000103.1:27345-33919 GCA_001767495.1 Acidobacteria bacterium RIFCSPLOWO2_12_FULL_65_11
TACCAATAGCTCTGGAAGATATATGTAAACATCACAGTTAGATAGAGACCGAAGAGGATCTGCGCGGCGAGCGCAATGGCATTGGCGCGGCGCGTGCGGAACAGCGGCGGCTGGGTGGAGGGCCCGACGGCGCGATCCAGGACAAGGAAGTTGTAGAGACGCCGGAGATCGGGCGCCAGCAGGAACACGCTCATCAGGAAGAGATGAAAGGAGAATGACTTGAGACCGAAATCGTAGGTCGCGTTGAGCACGAAGATAAAGAGCATTTCCAGCAGGCAAATCTTCGCGCCGAACATCGTGGTCCGAGGAACGAGCAACAAGAAACCGCCCAGGAGTTCCGCGAACCCGGTGAACACTTGGTATGCCGTGGTGGCGCCAACGGACACCCAGAGGAGGTCCGGCAGCGACAAGTCGCCCAGTGGTTTGACCAGCATGACGAGAGACGGCGAAGGGAATTGCGTTGGAATGGCTTTGGCCATTCCGTAATACAACAGCTGGGCGGCCAGGGCAAAGCGGATGAACAGCCGAAACCATTTGTGCAACGTGACGTGGTGCTCGCTCCGGCGGTCGAGACTGGTCCAGAGGGCCGTCGTGAGCGCGGCGAAGAGCAGCATCCAAAACGACTGCACCCAGAAGAAGACGGAATCGTAGCTGTTGCCCTCGTACACGAGCGGCATGGGGGCGCGGAACACATTCGCGGCGAACCAGAACGTCATCTCGCGCATCGGCCAGAGCCAGCCCACGATTGGAAAAGAGAAATTGGGGAAGAGCAACAGCCCGCCGAGGATTTGTGTGCCGAGGCAGTACAGGCTGAAGTACACGAAGCAGAAGCGGAAGGCAACGCGTGTAGCCGGGCGCCAGGGCGGAACCTGCGGCGCGAGCTGTACTTCTGCGATGGCGGTGTTGGTCATTGGGGGCCCTGAGCACTCACTTTCGGGCTCCATAGAGCTCATTCAGGGCGCGCAGGAGTAAGGGCCGGCGCTCGGCTATCGGCACCGCGGACGCTCGCCAGTTCGCGCGCAGGACCTCAGCCGCCGCGAGCCACGAACCAGCCTCCTCTTCATCGGGCAGCAACACCTCGAGCGCCTCGCGCAAGAGTCCCGCCAGGGCAGGCGACCGCCCGCCGGTCGAGATGGCCACGGCCACGTCGGCCCGGCGGATCACGGCGCCGAGGAAAGCGGTTGCCGCCAGGGGGTCGTCCACCGCGTTGACGAAGACCCGGCGCGCCTCGGCAGCCGCCTCGACCTGGCGATTGACTTCCGGGGTCGCCGCCGCCACGGCGAACCACGCGCCATTGAGGTCATCGGGCTCGAAGGGTCGCCGCCGGATCTCGACCCCGGGCCGGCAAACATCCTCCCGTACCTCCGGGGCAACGACGGTCACACGCGCTCCTGCCGCGAGCAGCGTCTCCAGCTTGGTGCCCGCCACCCGCCCTCCGCCGATAAGCAGAACCTCGCGGCCTTGCAACTTGAGGAAGACAGGCAGAAGAAACGGCTCTTTCCGCGGCTCGCCAGAACGGCTCTTCGGGTCTGCAGCTGCCAAAACGTGCTTCACCTAAGAGGACGGGGCTCCAGAAGATGTCTGGGATACTACCACGTCGCCCCGTATGATAGCCGGCGAGCCTGCGAACCGAGTCCTCCGGTGCTCGTCGGCATCAAGCCGACGGTCGGCCGGTCGTGCTCTCGCGATGCTTCAGAACCGGAATTCCAGTCCCGACTCCAGTTTGAAGACGTTGCGCGTTCCCGAGCCGAAGATGGCGCCAGGATCGAACCAGCCGGCGCGCGTGAACAGCGTGATGTTCTTATCTACGACATAGTTGAGATGGAGGTCGACCTCGTGCCCGATCTCTTTCGTTCTCGCCGTCGACGTTGCAGGAAAGGTCAGGAACGGATCGACCCCGAACACACCGTTCCCCAGCGGCCCCGTGCCTTCCAGTTGCGCCTTGTGCGCGCGCAGGAATGTGTACGTGACGCGCGCCGAGACGTCTCGGTGAACCTGAACCTGTAGGGAGGGCTGGAGGAACTTCGTATTGGCAAAGCCCTGCATGTTGCCCACGCTGGCGGCGCTGCCGTTGAAGCCATGGATGTCGTCGGAATAGATAACCGTGTACTCGTAGCCGGCCTCATCCATGAACAGGCTCTGCATGCCCTTCTGACGGCCGTCGCTCGGGTTGCTGTCGCCCGTCCCAAAGCCTGCTGTCGCGCCCACCGTCAGCCGTCCGCCAAGCGTGTTCTCGGGCAGCTTGTACGATCCCGTGCCGTACAAGAGGAACCCCTGGTTTCTGAGGCGCCTGCCGACGACGGAGCTGCGGGCACTGTGTGAGCCCATGTATGCAGTCTCCCACGAATACGTGAACTGGCGCCTGAACGTGCCACTACCGTTCAAATCGACAAAGAGCTTCTCCGGCTGCCGCTCGTTGAAAGTCCCGTCGACTTGCTTGGCAAGCGCCAGCTGGAATCTGTGGGCCATCATCATCGGCGGCTGGTAATTGGCGAGGAGAACAAAGGTGCTCAGCGCGTCATTGCGTCCGCCGACCGGATTCACGACAACCTGCACACCGCCCTTGTCATCGACGTTGGGGATGCCCGATTCGCCGACCGTCGATCCTTGCGATCCCCGGACCCACGTGGGGACGAGCTGCAGGCCTCGGCCCGCATTGATGAAGGCGCGAACGCCGTCACGGTTGACGTTCGACAGCATGCCGTTTCCGATTCGCGTGCCGAAGCGGCCCACCTGGATCCGGGTCCGCTGGTAACCGCTGTACTCCAGCCAGACTCGGCGGACGTCGATCGAAGCGCGTCGCACTCCGGCCGATCCGAGAATGCCGGCGGGTTCATTCCCCATGATGGCGCCGTCGTTGAAATCGCTCCCAAACAGGTCCATCTCGAGATTGGCGTTCCACACCTGGGGGCGGATCACTCGCAAGGCGGCGGTTGAGCGATGCCTGAAGAAGGAGACGTCAGTGTAATCGCGAAGCTGGTTCGCTGGTGGAAGAGCTTCCGTCGCTGATGTAACATCCGTGCGTCCGAGGGTCTGAATACCCCGCCAAACGTTGGCCATAAACCGATAGTTAAAGTCCAGGTCCAGCTGGATGCCCTCGAGGAACTTCTGGGTTCGGAACGTTCCCTCTCGCTGGGGTGGCTGCGCTGGCGGTTGCTGTGCGGCGTTCCCGGCTGCCGCCGCGGCCCGCGGCGCCCGCTCGGTTTCCACTGCTCCTTCGACAACCTTCAACCGCCCTTCGGCGCTCAATGGGGACGACCCATTGGAATCCTCCACGTGGGTAAGCTCCGCGGTGACCACCTGTTCAGCGGCGGAAGCTGCGATCGCATCAGGCGTGGGAATTGTGAACAAGATCGCCAGTAAGCTGGCCTCAAACAGCCGAAGCGCGCCTGCACGATCTCTCATTAGACGAACTTTCATGTCGACCTCCCTTTACAGATCATCGCCGTCACGGATCAATCCCGCCGTGGGCAAAATGTCAGCCTGAGCCGGACGGCAACCCTTGTGCCGATTCTCGGTCGTGCCGATTTCGATCTGTCTGCGGCCTCTAAGCACCGATCACGCAAGGCGATCTAGCATCTTGCGCCAGACATCCGGTTCCCTTGAATCGATCATCCCTGGATAGTGCAGTCTTCGCTCCGTATAGGGCCGTATACAAATTCTTCTTGATACTCAGAACCCTCCATGGCGCGGTAGCTCCAGGGGACGAGATCAGTTATCCTCAAGTTCTTGAGGCAGATGTGACGGCTGACCACAGAAACGCTGATCCTCTAAGCACGGAGCCCATCCAGCGCCGGCGGTCCCTCCGGTACTTAGGGGAGGTGCTTCAGGCCACGCAGGCTACGGCCGGATACTTGCTCAGGCGAGTGCTGCCATCGCTTGAGCGCAGCTTGGAAGCAGCGACTCCGACTAATGGATATCGAACGGCCGAGGTCCGTGAGGGCCTGGTGAGTTGGTTCATCGGGCTCAGGTGGGTGGCCGTGTTTGCTTCGACCGCCGTCGTCGGATTCGCGATCCAGGTCAGCCACCGCGTCCGACCGGAGTCTGCTCCGTATTTGTGGGGCGGGGTGCTCGCGCTGGCTGCGTTGAACACGGCATGGAGCCTTCTTGGGCCGCGGCGGCTCGCCTCCCAGCATGCATTCGCCGTGCAGGTGGCCGGTGACGTAGCGGCGCTGGGGTGGCTCATTCACCACGCCGGTGGGTTGCAGAACCCCTTCGCCAGTTTCTTTGTCTTTCATGCCGCGATCGCCGCTGTGGCGTTGGAGGCCCGCCAGGCCCGCCAGGTTGCGGTCGCCATCGCGGGCTTTGTGCTCACGCTCGCCGCCGTCGAGGCGAGTGTGTTTCCTCCCGACTGCCTCCTCCGCGACGGGCAGAGCACGTGTTCCGCAGGGGTCGACTGGCTGTTTCACCTGGCCGCAGGAGCGGCAGTGGCGACCATGGTCGTCGGCTGTGCCTTCATCGTCGTCGTCTTGGTGCGCGTCCTCCAAGTGGAACGCGAGCGGCTCGCACGAGTCACCTTGGCGCTTGTGGCTCGTGCAGAGGAGCTCACCGCCGCCAAGACACAGATCCAACTGGAGCGCGAACAACTCCAGACGATCGTCGATTGCATGGCTGATGCCGTCATCTACATCACGCCTGACGGGATGGTGCGCCTGCGCAACCGTGCGGCCCAGAAGTTCTGGCCCAAGGGGTTACGCGGGGATGGAGATCCGAAGAATCTGTACCCCCCGGAAGAATGGATGCGCCTCATCGAGAAGGCCTCCGTGCCGAAAGCGGGCAAACTGCACCCCATCTTCCAGGTGAACAGCCGTTCGTACGAGTTCAGCTACGCGCGTGTCTATGATGCCGATGAGCACATCCGTGGCATCGTCATGGTCGCGCGGGACGTCACCGAGCGGCTCGAGGCGCAGAAGTGGCGGATGCAAGAGGAACGGATGGCCGTGACGGCCAAGCTCGCTGCGGCCCTAGCCCACGAGCTCAACAACCCTCTTGGCGCCATTGCGCTGTTCACGCAGCACGCCTTGACCGAGATCAAGCCGACGGATCCCTTAGCCGCGCACCTCGGCACCGTGCTGCGCAACGCCAACCTCTGCAAGAGAATCGTTCGAGACTTCATCGAGTACGCACGCCAGGGGCCGCCCGAGCGGCGAGAGGTCGCGCTGTCTGGTCTGCTCGGCGACGTGATGAGAACGCTGGAGCCGCATGCCCGGCGATCCGCTGTGGCCATTCAATGTGAGGCCCTTGCCAGACGCGACGTCTCGGTTGACAGCGATCCGGATCAGCTGCGGCAGGTGCTCGTGAATCTCGGCCTCAACGCCATCGAAGCCATGCCCAAGGGAGGCACCCTGGCCTTCAAACTCGAGCCGGGGCCCGAAGGTTCCGTGCAGATCGACGTTGTGGACACAGGCGTTGGCATCCCGCCGGGCGAGCTGGAGCGGATTTTCGCCGCCTTTCATACGACAAAACCCGAGGGCACCGGGCTCGGTCTCACGGTGGCGCGCGACATTGTCGCTGCCCATGGTGGCATGATCGAGGTTGTGAGCACGCCTGGCAAAGGAACCACATTCACGGTCACGATTCCTTCCCATCAAGCGGTTCAACCGGCGCAGGCGGGCTGATGAGCCATCACCGGCTGTTGGTCGTCGACGACAAGCGCGATCTGGCTCAAGGCGTGGCGCTGATCCTGAAGAAGCTCTCCGACGACATCGGAGTTGCTTACTCTGCCGAGGAGGCACTGGAGCTCATCGAGCAGCGCCCGGTTGACATCATCCTCTCCGACATCAAGATGCCGGGTCGAGACGGCGTCGCTCTTCTGGACTGCGTGCGCGAGCGCTGGCCGGCAACGCGCGTCATTTTGTTCACGGCCTACGGGACCATCGAGTCGGCCGTCGACGCGGTGAAGCGCGGGGCATTCGACTACCTGACCAAGCCCTTTGACAATGACGAGCTGCTGGTCGTCGTCAGGCGGGCGCTCAAGGAGATCCAGGACGAGGAAGAGATCGCGCGGCTGCGCGCGGAGCTGCGCGGGACCTACGGTTTTCATGGTCTCTTCAGCCGCGACCGCCGCATGCTGCCGCTCTTGAAGCTGATCCGCCAGGTCGCGCCCACCAACACCACGGTCCTCATCTGCGGGGAGAGCGGCACGGGCAAGGAGCTGATTGCTCGAGCGATTCACGCGGAGAGCCTGCGGTCCGGAGCCCCATTCGTCGCGTTCAACGCCGCCGCAATGCCCGAGAACCTGGCGGAAGCCGAGTTGTTCGGATGCAAGAAAGGCGCATATACGGGTGCAGATCGAGACAGAAAGGGACTGTTTCTGGAAGCGCACGGCGGAACGCTTCTCATCGACGAGGTCTCCAGCATGCCGGCGGGGTTGCAGGGGAAGCTCCTCCGCGCGCTCCAGGAACGTGAGGTGCTCCCACTCGGCTCCGCCTCGCCCATCCGTGTTGACGTCCGGGTCATCGCCGCGACCAACGTCGATCCGAGGCGCCTCATCCGCGAGGAGAGGCTGCGGCGCGACCTCTACTATCGTCTCTCGGTGATGCGGCTCGCCGTGCCTCCCCTGCGCGAGCTTGTC
>MELA01000103.1:33929-46429 GCA_001767495.1 Acidobacteria bacterium RIFCSPLOWO2_12_FULL_65_11
CGCTCCTCGCCAACCTGTTCTTGGAGCGGCTCGTGCCGGACGGACGGCCGTCCAAGTCTCTGTCCCCACGGGCGCTGCGCTTGCTCATCTCGCACGACTGGCCCGGCAACGTCCGTGAGCTGCAGAACGTGATCGAGCGCGCAGCGCTCATCGCGCGCACCGACGAGATTGGCCCTGGAGACATCGTGATCGAGGACGACGATCTCGACTGGCACCCGGAGGGAGAGGAGTCCCCGGCGTATGAGGAAGCGAAACGACAGGCAACCGAGCGCTTCCAGCGACGTTACGTGGAGCAGCTCATGGCGCAGGCGGATGGCAACGTGAGCGCGGCCGCGCGGAAGGCCGGCATGACCCGAGCGGCCTTGCATCGAATTCTCAAGCGGCTCGGCCTGACTTCCCAGGACGCGGCCGTCGACGACGAAGGTCTCGAGCCTACGGAGTCCAGCAGCATCTGATCGAGCAGGAAATCTGGGCCACCGTCGCCGCGTGCCTGCCGCCTTCAGCGCCTCCGAGTGTGAGAATTATTCCCGCCACTGCGGATATTCCGCCGCTACACGTCATGACTCGGGCACAAACTGACCACCCGTGGTTGTATACGCTGCTATACAAGAAGAAACTACGGCAATACAGCACATGGTCTCTCCATGGCCTGATTCCATGAAATCTGTTCGTCGATGTCTTCCTTGTGCCTGGTTCGCTTCTTGCTATCCACTTCACTCTAAGGCGGGTATGGCCCGCGGAGCTATAAATGCCAGGAGGAAGAATGAAAGCGCATTTTCGGACCAAGTCTGCCGCATGTGTTGCGGCGGCCGCACTCGTCGTAATAGTAGTAATGGAAGGATGCTCGGGGTCGTCGCCCGAAAGCACACAAGCCCCAGCGGCGTCCGCGCCGGCAGCCGGCACAGTGGCGGCTCTGTCTGAACAAGACTTTGCACAGGCCAAGCAGATCTATTTCGACACGTGCGCCGGATGCCATGGCGCTTTTCGCAAGGGTGCAACGGGTCCGAACATCGAGCCCACCCGCACCAAAGAGCTCGGAACGGGCGCCATCGAGTCCACGCTGACGAGAGGGCTTCCTGGTGGAATGCCCGCCTTCGGCAGGGAGGGTGTGTTTTCGCCGCAACAGATCAAGCTACTGGCTGCCTACGTGCAACTACCCCCGCCCGAGGCGCCACCGCGGCCGCTCGAAGAGATTCAGGCGAGCTGGAAGCTGGTCGTGCCGGTGGCGAACCGGCCCAGGACGCCCCAGACCAAGCGCGATTGGCAGAACTACTTTGGGGTCATCCTGCGCGACGCAGGCAAGGTCGCTATCCTCGATGGGGCGACCAAGGAGGTCGCCGCAATCATTGAGACGGGATTTGCGGTGCACATCCTGCGCTCTTCCTCGACCGGCCGGTACTTCTATGCGATCGGTCGCGACGGCAGGGTCACGATGATCGACCTCTGGTCGGAGGCGCCCACGCTGGTGGCGCAAGTGCAGGGCTGCTCGGACGCGCGCAGCGTCGAAGCGTCCAAGTACAAGGGATACGAGGATAAGCTCCTCATCGAAGGCTGCTACTGGCCACCGCAGTACGTCGTGATGGATGGCCAGACGCTCGAGCCCAAGGCGGTCGTCGATGTCACCACCCCCACGTACGACACGAACGAAACACTCAAGGAGGTGCGCGTCGCCTCCATCATTCCTTCGCTCGATGGCCCGTTCTGGGTGGTGAGCCTCAAGGAGTCCGGGCACGTCGCCATCGTGGATTACTCGAAGCCAGGGTTCCCCATCGTGAAGAAGATCCCGACCGAGCGCTTCCTGCACGATGGAGGGTGGGACCACACCAAGCGCTACTTCATGGTGGCGGCGAACATGCGCAACAAGATGGTCGTCGTCGACGTGAAGACCCAGACAATGGTGACGAAGTTCGACACCGGGGTGAGGCCGCACCCGGGGCGCGGCGCCAATTGGCTGGACCCGGAGTTTGGCTGGGTCAACGGCACGCCGCACATCGGCGAGGCTAAGTTCGTCGTGTATGGCGCCGACCCGGTCAACAAGCCGGAGCATGCGTGGAAGGTCGTGCGCGAAGTGAAACTTCCGGGCACCGGCGGCCTGTTCGTCAAGACTCATGAACGCTCGCCATGGGTCTGGATCGATTCGCCGCTGTCGAACGACCCGGCGTCGACCCGTCAGATCTGCGCGTACTCGAAGAAGGAGGGCAAGATTGAAAAGTGTTGGGCGGCGTCTGACCGTGGCCGCGCCGTCCATTTCGAGTACAACAGAGCCGGCTCGGAGGTCTGGGTGTCGGTGTGGGACAAGGCCGGGGAACTCATCGTGTACGACGACAAGACGCTCGAGGAGAAGACGCGCATCAAGGGAGACTGGCTGGTGACGCCCACGGGTAAGTTCAACGTCTACAACACGGCTCACGACGTTTACTGACGAGAAGGAGTTCGCGGATGCTCGAGGTCACCGACCTTCTCAAGATTGCGGTCGGGAAGGTTCCGCAAGAATCTTCGACGTCTCGGGCATCCGCGCGCTACGGAGCCGTAGGAGGCGTTCCACCCGTTGTCGTGTGGAACGTCTGCAGGCACTGCAACCTGCGCTGCCCGCACTGTTACGCCGCCGCATCGCTGCGTCCCTCGCGAAACGACCTCTCGACACAGGAGGCATTTGGTCTCATCGACGATCTGGCCGGTGTGGGCGTGCGCGTGGTCATCTTCAGCGGCGGCGAGCCCCTGCTGCGGCCCGATCTGTTCGACCTGATGGCTCGGGCGCGAGACCGGGGCCTCAAGCCGCTTCTGTCCTCCAACGGTGTGTGCCTGGACCGGGCAAGCGCCAGGAGGCTCGCCGACTTAGGAGTGCGTTACGTGGGCGTGAGCCTTGACGGGCTCGCGGCGCAGAACGACGCCTACCGGGGCATGGAGGGAGCGTTCGCACGGGCGGTGCGAGGTCTTCGCCATGCGATGGACGAAGGGTTGGGCACAGGCATCCGCCTGACGCTCACCAGACACAGCGCGGACCAGATGGAACGGCTTCTCGCCTTTGCGGTTCGCTTGGGCGTCCATCGCTTCTACCTGTCACACCTTCTGTATTCCGGGCGCGGCCGCAACCTTGTCGGCCAGGACCTCAAGCCGGCGGAAAACCGCGCCCAGCTGTTCCAACTTTTCGACGCGGCGGAACGCCTGCTCGATGAGGGCCGTAGCCTCTCGGTCGTTACCGGAGGTAATGATTCGGACGGCCCGCTCTTCCTCTTGTGGCTTCGGGCCAAGCATGGGGCATCGGCGGCCTCACGAGCCCACGAGGTCCTTTTGCGTCGCGGCGGAAATTCAGCAGGTGAGCGGATGATCGCGATCGATGCGAACGGTCGTGTCCATCCCGACCAGTTTTGGCAGGCAGCCGAGCTCGGCGATGTCCGCCGCCAGGCCATGAGCGAGATCCTCGCTCATCCGCTTCGATTCCAGCTGCAGGAGCGAGAGAACCACCTCGAGGGACGCTGCGGGGTGTGCGTCTTCAAGCCGATCTGTCGTGGCTCCCACAGGGAACGAGCGTTGGCGCAGGGCCAGGGTCTCTGGGCGCCGGATCCGTCATGTGTGATGAGTGACGCTGAGATCGGCGCGGAAAACGTTCAAATGGTGAGAGGTGCCGCGTGAAGAGCCATCTGATGCTGGGGCTGCTCGCCGTCTGCGGCTTGGCGGCCTGTCGATCGAATGCCTCCGTGCCGCTCGGGAGCATCGGCAGCCGCGTGTTCGTGGTGGAGCGCAACTCGGAGACGCTGGCCGTCTACGACCTCGACCTGCGCCGCGTCGTCCACCGCGTGAGCGGGCTCGGCAACCTGCAGCACGCGACGATGACCTTCTCCCGCGATCTCCGCTACGGTTTCGTCGCCAGCCGCAGCGGCAAGCTCACCCGCATCGACCTCGCGACGCTCGCGCACGCCGGCGAGGTGCAGACGTCGAAGAACTCCATCGACATCGCGATCAGCCAGGACGGTCGCTACGTAGCAACGGCCGAGTATTTTCCCGGCGGCGTGAGCATCCTCGACACACAAACGCTCGAGCTCGTTCGCCGAATCCCGGCAGCCGCCGAAGGCGGACCCGACGATCGCAACATCCGCGTGACCGGCATCGTGGACGCACCGGGCAACCGGTTCGTGTGCACGCTCATCGAGTCCGGGGAGATCTGGGTGATCGACGCCTCACGTCCCGACTTTCCCGTGGAGCGTCGGGTTCCGGTGGGACCTGGCGAGCCTTACGACGCGATGATCACGCCCGATGGGGGGACCTACGTGGTCGGGCTGCGAGACACCGACGAGGTGGTGATCCTCGATCTCCGTGACCCGGAGGGGAGCGCGCAGCGGGTATCACTTCGTGAGCCCGGGCGGACTTACGATCGAACGGCGCCCATCAAGCTCCCGCACCTCGCCGCCTGGGCCGTGGCTCGCAATCGAGTCTTCGTGCCCCTGGTGGGCGAACAGCGGCTCGCGGTGCTCGACCGAGATACCTGGCGGTTCGTGCGCTCGGTTCCGTTGCGCGGAAACCCTGTCTACGCGGTCAGGGCACCGGGGGAGCGTGAGGTATGGGTCAGCTTTTCTGGGGAGGAAGACGACGCGTTTGTCCAGGTCGTCGATGTCGATTCGCTGGAGGTCGCCCGCACGCTTCGCGTTGGCGGCCGCATCTATCACATGGACTTCACGCCGCGCGGCAGCCACGCGCTCGTCACGGCCAACCGTGACGACAAGCTCGTTCTGGTCAACACAGCGACCGACGCCATCGAAGACGAAGAGCCGATCCGCTCGCCCTCCGGCGTGTTTGGAGTGTGGCGGGCGTTTGCCATGGGACTGTGAAAAACGAGTGAGCGCGATGGGCCTGACACCAACCGAACAGAACGCCCTCGCCAGAGCCGTCCAGGACAGCGTCCCGCTGTCGCCGCGGCCCTGGGACGAGATCGGGCACACGCTGGGCCTCCATTCGAGGGAGGTGCTCGACCAGCTTTGCACCTGGAAGGAGGAGCGGAAGCTCCGAGAGATCTCGGCGGTGCTGGAAGGAAGCCTCCTGGGGTACGAAGGCGCACTCTGCGCCGCATCGGTGCCTGAGGAAGACCTGCACAGGGTAGCGGCCGTCGTAAACGAGCACCCGACGGTGACCCACAACTACCGTCGCGACCACGCCTACAATCTCTGGTTTACGATCGCCGTGCCGCGCGCGATGGGGCTTGCTCGTACGCTCGACTACCTCGGAGCGCGTGCGGGTCTGTCGCAGATCCACATCCTGCGGCGAACCCGGACCTTCAAGATCGGTGTCAGTTTCGACCTCGTCGCACGCAGCAGCCAGACGGAAACCATGAGCCCTCGCACGGCGTCGTCGCTCCATCCGACGCCGGCGGAGGTGGCGATCATACGGGCCCTGCAGACCGCCTTGCCGCTCACCGAGCGGCCCTTCCTGGATCTGGCGAGCGTCACGGGCACTGATGAAGAGCAGCTTCTCGCCTTTGGTCGGCAGCACCTCGGCGGTGCGATTCGCCGCTACGTGGCCACCTTCCGCCACCGCGAGCTCGGCGTCCACGGCAATGTGCTCGTCGCGTGGAACGTGCCCGAGGCCAGGGTCGAAGAGACCGGCCTCTCGTTCGCGGCCGTGCCGGAGGTGAGCCATTGCTACGCCCGTGAGTCGTTTCCAGGTTTTCCGTACTCGCTCTACACGATGATCCACGGACCGGATGAGGCCAGCTGTCGTGGGCTGGCGGCCGATCTCTCCTCGAGAGTCGGCATCAGGGACTACCTGCTCCTACCCAGCCGTCACGAGTTCAAGAAGTGCCGTCTGCGCTACTTCCTTCCCGAGCTCGACCAGTGGTGGGCCACCTGCGAAAGGGAGGCTGCTGCATGAAAGGACACGTTGTCTTTGTGGGCGCCGGTCCCGGCGACCCTGAGCTCATCACGCTGCGTGGCTGGAATGCACTCCAGGCAGCCGACGTGGTCCTCTATGACAGTCTCGTCGATGAACGCCTGCTTCAGGGGCTCGATGCAGAGTTGGTGTTTGTCGGCAAGCGGTGTGGTCGCCACAGCATGCGACAGGAGAGGATCTCGGAGCTTCTGGTGCGCCATGCGCTGCGGGGCAAGCGCGTCGTGCGGCTGAAAGGCGGAGATCCTACGGTGCTCGGGCGAACCGGCGAGGAAGCCTTGCGCCTCGCCGCCTCGGGTATCCCTTTCGAGATTGTGCCCGGGGTCTCGAGCGCCCTCGCCGCACCTGCTTTCGCGGGGATCCCCGTCACGCATCGCGGCCTCGCCGACAGCGTGTGCATCGTCTCGGCCCACCGGCGGGATGACGAGCAGGAGTTCTCGATCCCCCCGTACTCGCCGCGGACGACGGTGGTGCTGCTCATGGCCGGCCAGACAGCGCAGTCGTGGCTAGGGCAGCTCCTGGTGCGAGGGTATCCCGCCAACCTGCCGCTCGCGTTCATCACCGCCGCCACAACGGCCAAACAGCAAGTGCTCGTGACCACCGTAGGAGACGCCGCAAGAAGCGTCGCGAAGGCGGAGTTCGGCGGCTCACCGACGTTGGTCGTCATCGGCCACGTCGTGTCTCTGCGCGACTCCCTGGCCTGGTACGGCGAAGACGCACCTGAGGCGCCCGTTTTCCTGGCAGCAGCGTCCGAGCGAGACAACGGCGCCACCAACAGGAGTGCCGTTTCCTGCGTGCGATAGGCGAGCGAGCCTAAGGGTTCGGCTCCCAGGCGGAATTCCACCACCCAACCCGAGTGGACCGCTTGGTCAAATCTGTATACGGCCCTATACGGAGCGAAGACCGTGCTATGCAGGCTATCGTCAATCCCAACGATATAGTGCTTTCCACCAAATACGATGGATCAGCTTGTGTGATCGGCGGTTAGGAGCTGCCGACCCTGCGTCACACCGATTAGGACCTGTCGGCACGATGCTTGCCTTGTTTCACGGCCAACATGGGATTCGACTACCCATTTCGTGGACGTGTAGCCGGTTTAACGCTCGTTTGCGTGACGTTGGCAGCACTTCTCCTCGCCGGCTGCAATGTCGGCAGCCAACAAGGATACGAGCCCGAACAACCCATCGCCTACTCCCACGCCGTGCATGCCGGTCAACGCCAGATCGACTGCCTCTACTGTCATTTCGGCGCCGAGCGGAGCCGCCATGCGGGTGTACCGCCGGCCCAGGTGTGCATGAACTGCCACTCGCAGGTCAAGCGCGACTCACCGGAGGTGCAGAAGATTGAGGCGGCCGTCGACTCGGGCACTCCGATCGCGTGGACTCGCGTGCATCGGTTCCCGGACTTCGCCTATTTCGATCACTCCCGTCATGTGGCCGTGGCCGGCATTCAGTGCCAGAGCTGCCATGGTCCGGTCGAGACGATGACCCGTGTACGTCAGGTGGGGAGTATGAGCATGGGGTTCTGTGTCGACTGCCACCGAAAGAGTGGGCAGCCTGTAACTGGGCTTGCGCCCTCCGCGCCCTCCACGGACTGCACGGCTTGCCACTTTTAGCCATGGCGCAGAAGACCAACTTCAACAGGCGGGGCTTCTTCAAGATGATGGGGCTCTCAGCCACCGCGGCGGCCACGGCATGCAGCCGAGCGCCCGTGAACAAGATCATCCCGTTTCTAGTCCAGCCCGAGGAGATCACGCCAGGGGTGGCCGTGTCGTACGCCTCCACTTGTGGCGCGTGCCCGGCCTCGTGCGGACTGCTCGTGAAGACCCGGGACGGCCGGCCCATCAAAATCGAAGGCAATGAGCTTCACCCGGTTTCTCGGGGCGGCGTCTGCGCGATCGGCCAGGCCTCAGTCCTGACGCTCTACGACGCCAGCCGCGCACGAGGGCCCATGTCCTCGGGCAAACCGACCACGTGGCGCGAGCTGGATACGACAGTGCGCAACGGGCTCCGGGGCATCGCCGCGGCCAATCGCGCCATCCGGCTCGTGACGCCGCCTTACGTGGGACCGTCCGGGAAAGCAGCTATCGATCGCTTTCTCACCGAATACCCAACGGCACGACGCGTAAGCCACGATCCCCTTGGCACGACTGCCATCGCCGAAGCGCACCTGCTCACACACGGGGTTCGCGCCATCCCCGGCTACAGCCTCGATCGCGCTCGGGTGATCGTGGCTGTCGCCGCCGACTTCCTCGGCGCCTGGCACAACCCCGTTGCCCTCACAAGGCAGTACGTCTCGGGTCGCGACCCTGACCAAGCGCGAACCATGTCGCGACACTTTCAGCTTGAGTCGCATCTGACAGTCACGGGTGCCAACGCCGACGTACGCATGCCGTTCTTGCCGTCGGATCTGGTACCTGCTTTGGCGGCACTTGCGAAACGGCTGGGAATCGAGACTGCTGTTACGCAAGACCCAGTGCTCGCGCCCGCATTCCTCGATCGATTGGCCGCGGAGCTTCGCGAGGCCAGGGGTGCGAGTCTCCTGCTGTGCGGAAGCGACGATGTCGCCGCGCAGGCGCTCACCAACGCGATCAATCAGACCCTCGATAACTACGGCGTGACAGTCGCGTTGCCTTCCGGCGTGTTCCTTCCCGAGAGCCAAACGATCGAGGATCTCCTTGTCGAGCTCCGCAAGGGAGAGGTCGGCGCCCTCATCGTCCTCGGCAGCAATCCCGTGTACACCCATCCGGACGGCAGCGAGCTCGGCGAACGTCTCTCGGGGGTCGAGCTCACGATCGCAACCGCCGACCGTCTAGACGAAACCGGCAGCCGCACCCAGCACCTCGCGCCCGACCACAACTACCTCGAATCGTGGGGCGACGCCGAGCCGGAGCGCGGCCTGCTCGGGCTCTTCCAGCCCGCGGTCGCCCCGCTCTACGACACGCGGTCGGCGTTCGAGTCCATTCTTGTCTGGGCGGGTGCGGGCAGATCCTATTACGACTTTGTCCGCAACCATTGGGAAAGCACTGTCTTCCCGGCCGCGGTAGATCCGCCATCGACGTTCGATGCGTTCTGGGAGCAATCCGTCCACGACGGGTTCGCGAGGGTGACGCCAGGTCCCATCGAGTTGAGCGTCCGGGAGGGCAGTCCTGCACCGTCGACGAGGCGGCCTGCGAGCCGCACGTCAAAGCCCATCGAGTTGAGCTTCCAGAAAGATGGCCTCCTCAGAGCGCTTGCAACGTGGTCACCCGTCGTGTCCGCCGATGGCTTCGAGCTCGTTCTCTATCCGCCAGTCGCTCTGCGCGATGGCTCGCTCGGAAACAACGCCTGGCTGCAAGAGCTACCCGATCCCATCACCAAGGTGACGTGGGGGAACGTCGTCTCGATCGCGCCCAGTGCCGCACAAACGATCGGCGTGAGCGATGGCGACCTCGTGAATCTTCGTCAGGGTGACCGCCGTCTGACGCTGCCCGTGCTCCTCCAGCCCGGAATGCATCCGCGTGTGGTAGCCGTCGACCTCGGCCGCGGACGCACGCACGCGGGTCCCGTCGGCAACCTCGTCGGCGAGAACGGGTTTCTCCTTGCCCGGAGCGCAGGGCGTCCTCGCTTGACGCACGTGGGGGTGAGGATCGAGTCCACCGGGCAGCGTGTCACGCTTGCACGGACCCAGCTCCACGACTCGATGGAGGGCCGGGGCATGGTCCAAGAGATGAATTTCGACCAGCTCCTTGGCGGCAGCAAGCTTACCGGTGGCCCCAATGCCGAAGAGGCGACGCATCCTTCGATGTGGTCACGCTACGAGTACCCGGGACACCGCTGGGCCATGGCCATCGATCTTTCCAAGTGCACGGGTTGCTCGGCTTGCCTCGTCGCCTGCCAGGCAGAGAACAACGTCGCCATCGTCGGCGTCGACGAGGTGCGGCGCGGGCGCGAGATGTCCTGGATCCAGATCGACCGATACTACGACGGCCCGCCGGAAGCTCCCCGCGTGCTCAACCAGCCGATGCTCTGTCAGCACTGCGAGAACGCGCCTTGCGAAACCGTGTGCCCCGTCGGGGCGGTGACTCACTCGAGCGAGGGTTTGGCCCAGATGGTCTACAACCGCTGTGTCGGCACGCGCTACTGCGCGAACAATTGCCCCTTCAAGATCCGCCGTTTCAACTGGTTCGACTATCCGCGCGACCCCACCGAACGGATGGTGCTCAATCCAGACGTCACCGTGCGCAGTCGCGGCGTCACGGAAAAGTGCTCCTTCTGCGTCCAGCGCATCCAGGCGGCCAAGGCGCAAGCTCGGCGTGAGAATCGACCGCTCAAGGATGGGGACGCGCGACCCGCCTGCGAGCAGACCTGCCCCGCCGGTGCGATCGTCTTCGGCGACGTCAACGATCCAACGAGCCGCGTTGCGGAGTTCGTGAGAAGCGGGCGCGCCTATCGGCTGCTCCCGCAGCTCAATGTTGGGCCGTCGGTGAGCTACCTCGCGCGCGTGCGGAATCCGGGGAAGGAAGCATGAGCCGCGTGCGCCTGAGCGTCCTGCGCGAGCCTCTCGTGACGGCGGAGCGCTCTCTTGCTCAAGTCACTGACGAGGTGTGCGCGCCGATCGAGAGGCGTCCGAACACGCGTTGGTGGATCGCCTTTCTTGCTGCCCTCTCGGCGCTTTGCTTTGGCATCGTCTGCATCACCCGAACATTTCGCACTGGCCTCGGTGTGTGGGGGGAAAACAACACCGTCGGATGGGGCGTGGACATCACCAACTTCGTCTTCTGGATCGGTATTGGCCACGCCGGCACGTTGATTTCGGCCATCCTCTTTCTCTTCCGCCAGCAGTGGCGGACGTCGGTCAACCGCGCCGCCGAGGCGATGACGATCTTTGCGGTCACCTGCGCTGGGATCGGCGTCATCACCCATATGGGGCGACCGTGGCTGGCCTTCTGGACGCTGCCCTACCCGAATACCCGCGGCAGCCTGTGGGTGAACTTCCGATCGCCGCTCGTCTGGGACGTGTTCGCCGTGAGCACGTACTTCACGATCTCTCTGGTCTTCTGGTACGTGGGGCTCCTGCCCGATCTCGCCACGGTGCGCGATCGTGCGAAAGGGCGCATCCGCAAGCTGGTGTTCGGTCTGCTTTCGCTCGGTTGGAACGGATCCCATCGAACTTGGTCTCGTTACGAGACCGTGTACCTCCTCCTGGCGGGCCTCGCGACGCCACTCGTCGTGTCGGTGCACACCATCGTATCGATGGACTTCGCTACCTCCCTGGTGCCCGGGTGGCACACGACCATCTTCCCGCCCTACTTCGTTGCAGGCGCCGTGTTCTCGGGGTTCGCGATGGTGCTGACCCTCATGCTCATCGTTCGCGTCGTGCTCGGCTGGGAACACCTCATCACCATCCGCCACCTCGAAAACATGGCGAAGATCATCATCGTCACGGGCGGCATCATGGCGCTCGCTTATTCGACCGAGGTCTTTACCGCCTGGTATTCGGGCAACGTCTACGAATGGTTCACGGTCCGAAACCGCATGTCCGGTCCTTACGCCTGGGCGTACTGGACCATGATTGGGTGCAACGTGCTCGCCCCGCAGTTCTTGTGGTTTAAGAAACTCCGGACGAGCCCCATCGTGCTCTTTCTGCTGTCGCTCGTCATCAACGTCGGCATGTGGTTCGAGCGGTTCGTCATCATCGTCACATCGCTTCACCGCGATTTTGTCCCGTCGAACTGGACCATGTACTGGCCCACGTGGGTCGAGTACGGGATCATCATCGGCTGGTTCGGGCTGTTCTTCACGCTGTTCCTCCTCTTTACCCGGGTGCTCCCGATGATCTCCATGGCGGAGGTGAAGGGCGTGCTCGACTACGGACGCGAGCATCGCCCCCAGCTCCACCGCGGGCCTTCCTCCGCTCCTTGGCCGGCGCCAATCGCTCCAGGGCTTAGGGCCAGCCACCCGGAGGGAACGGTATGACGAGCCGGCTATTTGTGGCCTGGTTCGAGCGCGAGGATGCGATCCTCGAGGCGGCTCGGTCTGCCCGGCAAGCTGGCTACTCGATTGGAGATGCGTACACCCCGTACGCAGTGCATGGCATGGATGAGGCCATGGGTCTACAGCCTTCCCGGTTGCCGTGGATCTGTTTCGGTTGTGGCCTCGTCGGCCTGCTTGTGGCACTTGGCTTCCAACTCTGGACGTCTGCCATCGATTGGCCGCTCAACGCCGGCGGCAAGCCACCGGCGTCCGTGCCTGCGTTCATTCCCGTGACCTTCGAGTTCATGGTGCTCCTGGCCGGACTGGGGGTGGTGGCGGCGTTGTTTCTGCGAGCGCGCCTCTACCCCTGCCTATCGCCCCGATTCCTGCTCTCTAGAGTGACCGATGACCGGTTCGCCTTGGTCCTCGCGGGAACGGACGGCCATTTTGACGAAGCGGGGATGCGGACGCTGTGCGAGCGCGCCGGCGCGGTGGCGACCGAACTTACGGAGGCTGCGCCATGAGGCTCGAGACTACAGCAATCGTCCTCGCCCTCGTTCTTGTCACCGCATGCACCTCCTCGAAGCCACGCTACGAGTATGCGCCCGACATGGTGGACTCGCTCGCCTACGAGAGCTTTTCGGCAAGCCCGGTGACGCGAGACGGCAA
>MELA01000103.1:46473-68233 GCA_001767495.1 Acidobacteria bacterium RIFCSPLOWO2_12_FULL_65_11
AGCCGTTTCGCTACGACCCTGGTCCAGGCGAGGCCGCGCGTGCGGGCCGGGAGCTTGTCAATCCCGTGCAGAGAACGGACGAAGCGCTCGCTCGTGGAGACAGGATGTTCCAGATCTTTTGCACCCCCTGTCACGGAGCGCGAGGTCTCGGAGACGGCCCCATGATTCCGGCCTTCTCGAAGCCGCCGTCGCTGCTGGACGTAAGGGCGCGCACGCTGCCCGACGGTCACATCTTCCACATCATCTCTCGCGGCCAGAACCAAATGCCAGCCCACGCGATCCAGATCACCCCGGAAGACCGTTGGAAGATCATCCATTTCATCCGCTCGCTGCAAGACTGAGGAAGCAGGAGGGCCACCGTGAGAGACGCAGACTCGCACCTCGTTGCAGGCGGACGGCGCTGGCTGATCGCCGCAATGGCGGCGGGACTCTTCGCCTTTGTCCTCGGCCTCCTGCTCAGGCCCGCCCAGGCATGGTCGGCGTTTCTCGTTTCGAGCTTTTTCTTCCTTACGGTGGCCTTGGGAGGATCGGTGTTCCTGGCCATCATGTACGTGTCGAACGCCGGCTGGCACACGGTCTTCAAACGCGTTCCCGAGGCGCTGACCGCTTACCTGCCGGCCTCTGCCCTCAGCATGCTGGCCGTTCTGGCCGCGGCTCGGTGGCTCTACCCCTGGGCGCACGCCGAGGCCGTTCTGGAGGATGAGTTGCTTGCCGCCAAGGCGCCGTATCTGAACACCAGCTTCTTCGCGGTGCGGATGGTCGGCGTTCTGGCTCTCTGGGTGTTGTTCACGCTGATGATGCGGCGCAATTCCCTCCGTCAAGACCGAGATGCCGACATCAAGTACACGCGGCGGAACGTGGTCCTGTCGGCCGTCTTTCTCGTGCTGTTTCCATTCTCGTTTTCCATGGCCAGCATCGACTGGCTCATGAGCCTCGAGCCGCACTGGGCGAGCACGATTTTCGGCCTCTACCACATTGCGGGCCTGTTCTCGGCGGCGGTGGCCGCCATATCGATTGTGGGGATCCTCCTCCGTCGCCGGGGAGCACTGCCCCAAATCACCGAAACCCATCTCCACGATCTCGGCAAGTTGCTCTTCGGATTCTCGACGCTGTGGGCCTACCTGTGGTTCTCGCAGTACCTCCTCATCTGGTACACGAATCTTCCCGAGGAGACGGCTTACTATCTCGTACGCCTGCAAGGCGCCGGCTCGTTCCTGTTCTTCCTGAACGTAGTGCTGAATTGGGCGGTTCCTTTTGTCATGCTCCTCCGCCAGTCCGCCAAGCGGTCTGAACGGATCTTGCTCCCGGTCAGTGCCGTCGTTCTTGCCGGGCGCTGGCTCGACATTCATCTTCAGGTCGTTCCAGCGGTTGTTCCAGACCGTGGCCTTGTAGGGATCGGCATCCTGGACGTTGCGATCCTCCTGGGCTTTGGAGCCGCCTTCCTTCTCGCGACCGATCGCGCGCTCAGAAAAGCGCCGCTCGTGGCCGAAGGAGACCCCTACCTCGTGGAGTCTCTTCACCGGTAGCTCGTCCACCGAGGCTGGACCAACCAGTATGGGTGCCACGTCGTGTGGACGGCGGTGCGCTTCCACTCGTGTCCCAGCCAGCTTTCGCCATGAGCTTGCGCTTGGCGCCACGTTCACCGCATTCGGCGACGGCACGTTTCTTCAGGGACTCTCGGAGCCTCCGCAGGCTCGGCGACCTTCCAGACACACAAAGTTAGTAGAATGTCAGTGCCCATCCACTCCAAGTAGAGGAAGCATGAAGAAACGACTAATCATCTGGCTCCCCAATATGCTGCTCCTGCTGACGGCATGTGGAGGGGGTCAGGGCGGTCAGCCGAGGACGAGTATTGATGTGAACATGACGGATTATGCCTACAACCCAAAGGAGCATGTCGTTCCCACTGGAAAGGACATTACGGTCAATATCGTCAACAACGGCGCGGTCACGCACAATTTCATCATCATGAAAGCGGGCACGAACATCGGTGAGGACTTCGACGAAGCAGACGAGCCAAACGTCTATTGGCAGGTGCAATTGAGCCCCGGGAAGAGCGTGACCACGTCTTTCACCGCTCCCTCGCAACGGGGCGAATATGTGATCGTTTGCAGCACCCCCGGCCACTATCTTGCCCGGATGACAGGCAGGCTGGTTGTGGTTGCCCCTTAGCTCCAGCCTCATCTATTTAGACGGAGTCATCTAATAAAACTCAAAAAGCGGGGCAACGCCAAGTTGTCCGCAGGCCCCACGCCCTCGAAGTGGGAAGAGGATCGAGGCCGTGGCGATCAGAACTCTGAATTTGAGAACTTATCCGAGGGGACAGAGAAGCCGGGCTGGGTCACTCTTTCGCTGGCTGTGGGCACGAGACAGCGTTTCCGGTCGGTTCAGATCCGAACAGTCGTTTCCACCACTTTTCGGCTATCGGCTTCTGGAAATGCGAAGTCTCGACCGTGAGCGTGAGCACCTTGTCGGGATGGATTGACTGGGCCAGCTCGAACAGGACCGCTTCACTCTTGACATTCCTGGGGTCGGGGAGACAGCAATTCATCGGGCACACCACCTCGCACTGCTGGTTCCTGTAGAAGCCGACGCACTCGGTGCAGGAATCGGAATCGATTACGTAAATCGACCTCGTCTCGTGCTTGCGGATGCCATGATTCGGACAAACAGGTTCGCATGCGCCGCAGGAGATGCAATCGCCGGTGATCATGAGCGCCATCGTCGAGCCCCCTCTTTACGATGTACCGCAAGGTCGTGACCTACGAGACGTGGAGCAATGCTCGTGCCAGCTCGCCCTTTATACTGGGCCAACAAACCAGGCTATTTCTGTCTTAGGCTAAATCGGCTGAGCCTAAGGAGAGGCGAAATATGCCGGTTTCAGGCCGCTGCCAGGTCGAAAATCGGCCGATGTGAGGGGAATTGCGTTTCTCTGCAATCCCGCGGCTACGGCACCGTGTCGTTGGTGTTACTGATGCGCTGCCGCAGTCGATAGCACTCTCGACGGTTGCTGGCTGACGGAGGCGCTGGCGGTGTTGGTCGTAGCCCAAACAGAAACCCCCCAGCACAGCCGTCGGGCTGTGCTGGGGGGTATTGGAAACGCCGTGTGAAATTACGACTCCTGCGAGATGCGCACGATTTCCGGTTCGTGAGCCGCCCAATCCTTATCGTAAACTGACCATTCGCCTTCCTCGATCTCGACTTCGCGCACAAGGCTGCGTCCCCTCGACAAGACGAACCAAACAAGAGGCAATACGCCTCCAAAGAGGAATACCACCCCTCCAATTGTGCGGAACCAAGTCAAGGTCGTGAATACGCCTCCGGTGACGAACGACTCTGTTCGGACGTACCAGTAACCGTGCTGGACGACGTTCCAGAGCTGATACAGTCCGACGGGGAACAGATCCAGGGTCATCATCAGCACAAGGCCGATTTGCAGCGCCCAAAAGACTCTCTGAACCAGCTTCTCGTTCCAGGCGGATCGCGCGAACAAATGCTGGCAGCAGAACAGCATTCCGCCGATTGCCACGTTTCCTTTTACGCCAAACATGGCGGCGTGGGCATGATTGCCCGTCAGGTAGGTGGAGTGCTCAAAGTAGTTGACGATGGGGAGGTTGATTAACGAGCCCAATATCCCCGCGCCAATAATGTTCCAGAAATTGATGGCGAGGATGAACATCCAGACCCCGTCCATCACGAATGCCTGTTTCCCGTCGCGAACGTGTTCCTTGGCCAGGATCTTTTCCCGCCGCATCCGCCAGGCATCCAAGGTAATCAAGACCAGCGGCACCACCTGAAGGGTGGAGAAGATGCTTCCAAGCGCGATGATCCCCGTCGGCTTGGCGATCCAGTAGAAGTTGTGGGAAATCCCGACCGTCGCGGTGACAAGGAACATCATCACGGCAAGAAAGATCACCCGTTCTGCCATCGGCCTGGTGAGCAGACCCATCTGCACAAGCATGTACCCGACAATGCAGGTTGTGAACACCTCGAAGGTGACCTCAACCCACATATGGACGACCATCCAACGCCAATAGTCCGAGATGGCAAAATTGGCCCTCGGGGTCACCATCATGCCGAAGAACAAGAACAGCACCATGATCCCGCTGCCGTAAAACAGCCAGGCAGGAACGGACCAGAGATTCGCCTTCGTGATCCACGGCCTCACGCCGCGGAAAATGATTGCGATCCAGAGGACGAACGCGCCCAACATGAGAATCTGCCAGAAGCGACCGAGCTCCATGAACTCCCAGCCTTGACTCCCAAACCAGTACGAAACGTCGTCGCTCAGGTATCCCATCTGTCCTGCAGGAATTCCAAACGCCGCCCCTGCGCCCACGAGCAGAGCCAGACCAAAGAGAAGATTGATCAGGAACCGCTGCCCGTTCGGAACTCTCGAAAGCTTGGGCAGGAAAAAGATCGTGTAACCGACCCAACACATAAAGAACCAGTAGATCTGCACGATCGCATGCAGGCTTTTAACAACAGTGAAGGGGACGGTTAGTCCAAGGAAGGTAGTAATCGCGTGGCCAGGAGCTGTACTGCCGTCTGCTACGACGAAATCCTCTGCGCTGAGGATGCCCACCAGCACCTGAAGCAGGAACAAGATCATCGCGAAGGCAAAGAACTTGTACGTGGCCCGCTGGGTGGGACGAACGTAATCGTATCCTTTTTCAAGCTCTGTCGTAGTAAGCGTCCCGCCCTGACTCCCATTGAACGGATCGCCGGGCAACGATCTCATTTGGCCGTACACGTACAGGACCAGCATGATGCCAATGAACAGCCCGAGAATCGAAAGGAAGCTCCAGAGAAGGGTCGCGGATGTCGGGATGTTCGCGGCGTCCGGATCGTACGGCCAGTTGTGCGTATAACTATAGACCTCACCCGGTCGATCCGCCCCGGAAACCCACCCTCCCCAGAAGAAATACGATGCTAAGGCCTTGAGGTCTTCTCGGTCGGTGATATATCCGTCAATACGAAATTTCTCTGAATAGGTGGGATCGGTAAACATCCGGGTGTAATGAGTGACCAACTCGTTGAACGCGAAAATCTGGGCGTCGTTGATGCGAATAACGCCGGCTTGCTCGTCGTATCCGTTCGCATGGATCTCTCGTTGTACCCTCACCACGAACGCATCCTGATCGTTTTGGGTTAGCGCACGGTCCCTCTTTGCCTCGTTTTCATAGTAGGTCTTCATGGATACGACTGTTCGGTGCAGCGCATCGGCCGTGAAATCCGGCCCGCGGTCTGCTCCGTCGCCCCAGAAGGAGCCCCAATCCATCAGGCCCCTGAGGTGCCACACTTCCTTTCCACGGGCGATTTGCTCAAAGGGAATGACCGTTTGCCCGGTGGACGACGAGACGAAAGGAACATACGGCGGCGCGCCCTGATACGTCCAGACGCCAAGAGCAATTAACCCGACGATGCTGATCACGCTGACGATCGCGAAATGCGCCCACCAACTGTTCTTGTCCAGCAAGACTTGAGCGAACGTCCTCTTGCGCGGGACGGCGCCCGGCTTAACGTGGCCCGTTGAGCTCGCACTCATTTCTGCCCCCTTTGAAAAGAAAACAAACCTACAATTAATAGCTGGCGTCTATAGAGCAAGATAGGTACCGCCTCGGAACTCAGGCTAACAGATTGATTCACTGGTACTTGTCATCATTCATTAATCGTCGGCGTGCCGATTTCAGGCCGACAACTGGCCGGAAACCGGCCGGAAATGCGCTGCGACAGCGCGTTGGACAGTAGCGAAGTAATGTCATAAGAATCCAGCGCGGCTTAGAGGCCCCTTTTAGCAAGGTTGGTGCCGACGCGAGGATTCGGCGCTGGTCACTCGACAGGACGTCACAAACTGCAATTGCCAGCCACTTGGGCGGGCCAAAGTGCTGAAGCAAGGGGGCTTGATCCGGCTGGAGAGGATTGAGAAGAACCCGACCCATGGCTTTTTCCGCGGGCGCGGGGAAAAAACCCACGAAAAACGGCCTCGTACGAATGCACGTCGGCGTTTCAGTGAGCTATCGCGAGGGAAACACGCGACGGCCGAACCGCCATGCCCGCTGTCGCACCGCGGGAATCAGCGGGCCACCTCGTCGCGGCCTTCGTCGAAACCACCCCGATAGCGCCGCAGACGCTCCTTGAGCGTCGACCGCGAGATGCCAAGGCGTCGCGCCGCCGCCGCGCGATTCCCACCACACGCAGCCAGGATGTTCAGAATGTGCCGCTGCTTGGCGGCCTCCAAGGCTTCCGCCCCCTCGGCGGCAGCCTCGCCTCCCGAGGTCGGGATCTCTCCCGAGGCCGGGATCTCGGGAGGGAGATCCGCGGCCTCGATGAGATCGCCCTCACCGAGAATCGCTGCACGCTCCAGAACATTCCGCAACTCGCGGACGTTGCCGGGCCAGCGGTACGCAAGGAGAGCATCCTGGGCTTCGCGAGACAGCGCCACGGGTCGGCCCAACCGCCGGCTGAAGTTCTCGAGGAAGTAGGTGGCCAGCGGTTGGATGTCGTTGGGGTGCTCCCGCAGCGGCGGAACGTAGATCGTGACGACAGCGAGCCGGTGGTACAAGTCCTCCCGAAACCGCCCGGCGGCCACTTCGGCCGTGAGGTCACGGTTCGTGGCGGCAACGAACCGAACGTCGGTCCGGATCTCTTGTTCCCCGCCAATACGCCGGAATGGTGCCCCGTCCAGCGCGCGCAGCAGGGCGGGCTGAAGCGACGAGGGCATCTCCGCCACTTCGTCCAGGAACAGCGTCCCGCCAACGGCCAGCTCGAGCAATCCATGCCGGCGTGCGGTGGCCCCGGTGAACGCGCCACGTTCGTGCCCGAACAGTTCCGCTTCAAGAAGGCTCTCCGGAAACGCTCCGCAATTCACTTTCACCAGCGGCCGCTGCGCGCGGGGCGAGTGGGAATGGAGCGCGTCGACCACGAGCTCCTTGCCGGTGCCCGTCTCGCCCATCACCAGCACCGTGGTTCGGTCCACTGCGGCGATACGGGCGATGAGGCGGCGCAGGTTCTCGATGGCTGGCGACACGCCCACTATTTCGATTCCCTTGCCGCTTCGGCGCACCGCCTCGAGTTCGCGCTGCAGGCGCCTGCGCTCGGCGGCGCGTGTCACCACGCGGTCGAGGTCGCCAAGATCGAACGGCTTGAGAATGAAGTCGGCCGCACCGGCCTTCATCGCGGCCACGGCCGATTCCACATCGGCGAACGCGGTCATCATGATCACTTCCAGGTCGTCGCCGCGCGAGCGGATGGTCTTGAGCACATCGAGACCAGACATGTCCGGCAGTCGCCGGTCGACAAGCGCGACGTCGACGAGGTTGGCCGCCGCCTGCGTCAGGGCCTCGCCGCCGGTCGCCGCTGCCAGGACGCGTAACCCCCGGCCCTCGAAGTGGTCGACGAGCGACTCCCTGATGCCCGGCTCGTCGTCGACGATGAGCAGAGTCCCCAGAGTCATGCCTCGGCCGCCGTCAGAGGTGCCGGCATTGACGCTGCCATGCCAGGCAAGATGACGCGGAAGCGCGCGCCTTTACCCACGGCCGTGTCGACCTCAACGCGTCCGCTGTGCTCCGTCACGATCTGATGGACGACCGACAGGCCGAGGCCGGCGCCGGCCGGCTTGGTGGAAAAGAACGGGTCAAAGATTCGCCGCCGCGTGTCGTCGTCCATGCCGGGACCCTCGTCGGCCACCTCGAAGGCCGCAGCCGGTGTGCCATCCAACGTGGCCGACCGAACCACCAGCGTAAGTCGGCCGCCATCGGGCGACGCCTCGACCGCGTTGAGCAGAAGATTGAGGAGCACCTGGCGGATCTGCCCGCCATCGGCCAGCACGGTGGCGGGCTCCAAGGCGAGTTCCAGTCGCAGGTGACGTGCACGAAGAGCGTGCTCGACGAGCGCAGCCGTATCGCGCACCGCCTCCATGAGATCGACGCGATCGCGTTCGGGCGGGCGCGGACGGGCGAACGTCGCAAACGTCCGGAGAAACACCGTGAGTCGGTCCACCTCGGCCACCGCCCGCTCGGCAAACCGGTGCACGCGCGCCTTCCCTATCGGTCCCTCCATGAGCGCCTGAAGCGAAGTCTTGATCGCGGCCAGGGGGTTGGCCACCTCGTGCGAGACGCTCGCCGACAGCAGCCCCAGCGCCGAGAGCCGCTCGGCGCGGAAGACCGCTTCCTCGCGTCGCACCGACTCGGTCACGTCGGTGAACAATCCGACCACGTGCGTCAACTCGCCGCCCGCATCGTGCACCGGCGCGGCGACCACCTGCACGTGGCGCTCGCCGTCGGCGTGTGGCTGCTTGATCACCCGCCGGACGACCGTGTGGCTAAGAAGGACCTCCGCTCCCGGGCACCCGGCGCATGGTTCAACGCACTTGAACACTTCGGTGCAGGACCGCCCTTCCAGATCGTCTCCGTACTCGCTCTGGAGCGTCCGGTTCGCCCACAGCACGCGTCTGTCACGGTCGAGCAGGCACAAGCCCGCATCCATCCCGGCCACAACGCCTGCGAGCTTTTCCTTCTCCTGAGCCAACTGACGAGTGCGCTCGTCCACGGCATGCCGGAGTTCCTCGTTCCATCGAGCGAGCGCCGCCTGGTCGAGCCCGAGCCGCTCGGTCATTTCGTTGAAGCGGTCGGCCAGATGCTCGATTTCGTCGTTGGTCTCGCAGGACACTCTGGTCGAGAAGTCTCCGGACGCCACACGGTCGGCCGCCAGCGAGAGGTCGCGCAGCGGCCGGGATAGCCGCCATGCACCCAGAACTCCCAAGATCGCAGCCAGAAGGCTACTGAGCAGCGCGCCGAGGACGATGGCTCGGTCCCCGCCACGCGCGGCGGCTCCAACGAGCTCCACTTCCGGGACCGCCACAGCCAGCACCCAATGCCGCCCCGAGTCTCTTGCCGTCCGGTTACGGATTGGCCAGAAACCGTACGCCATGCCGCTCGGGGGCCTCGCGCCTGGCTGACGAAACACTCCTCGCAGAAACTCGCGAGGGAGATTGTAGGCCGTGCCGCCCGCGGCCCACACGCTGCCCCCGACACCGGACAAGACGCGTTCTACGACCTCGAGCGGCTCGTCCGCGGCGAGAGTGCGGTCGCCCAGCACAGTCGGAGATACGACCGAGTCATCGCTCGACGCGAGGTACGTGCCTCGATCGTCAAGCAAAATGACACGCCCCTCGCCTTGAAACAGACGTGGATCGAGCGATGCCAACAGATGTTCGGCCAACAGACTGACGACCAGCAAGCCGTCGGCGCGTGGCTCGTCGCCCAGCGCGAGGACGTACCGAACGATGGGTTGTACGGGATCTTCGACGCGTCCTGGCTCGCTGCCGAAGTCCATCGGCGAGATGTAGAGCTCACTTGGCGTCAACCTAAGCCCCTCGCGCACGTACGAGCGGTCGCTCTGGTCCTGCAGCGCATGTTGGGCGACGAGGACCGGCCGACTGTCCCCGTAGTCGACCCGGATGGCTTCCCGTCCGGTGGCGCCGTCGATGTACCGCACCTGCCAGTACGCGCGGCGGCCCTGCGAGAAGGAGAGAAACGCCGCCTCGACAGCCTCGCGGGTCGCTTCCCTCATCCTGGAACGGGATTCTTGCCGGAACTGCCGGAAGGCGGGATGCACGGCCAGATGCCGCAGGTCGTCCTCGATCGACGCGTCGAGCAGCTCGATCGCACGAACCTGATCCTCAGCGTTGTTGGCGAGATCGGCCAGCGCCCGCGCACGCACCGCCGAGCCCACCTCCGACGCCGCCCAAACCCCGACGACCAGGGTCGGCACCGACGCGAGGCCGACGAAACAGAGCAGGAGCTTCGCCCGAATCGACTTCGGAACGCGCCCCGCGAGGTTGACGCTGCGAATTGACCAGCGCACTCTCCACACCTCCCATGGTCAGAGATCTTCGGGTGGGTCCAGGCCATCCGGCTATCAACACCGAGGCTGAGACACGGATGTCGATGCCTACCTGAAGATTCGTGGGACGAGTTGCTGCGCATGAGCCGATTCCCACGTCGACTCGTTGCTCATTCTACTACCCGAGCACACGGCGCGCCACACTTCAGAGGGCGGCGCAGAACAGCCGGCATGGCCGATTCGACGACCTGCACTTGATCGATTTCCGGTGTCGACGGGCTCCGTGAACTGCGCCGCCGAATCGTCACGCGCCTGCGGAGCAGCGGCCGGCCGACGTGGTACTTAAGTCAAGTTAGGGGGTGGTGCGGAAGGGGGGATTTGAACCCCCACTGGATTGCTCCAACTAGCTCCTGAGGCTAGCGCGTCTGCCGTTCCGCCACTTCCGCGAGCGAGACATGAATGGCTGATTGCGGATTGCTGATTGCCGATTCGACCGACAAAAATCAGTATACCGGAGACGCAGTCTCGCGGTCGACCAGGGCCCGCGCGTCACGCACGAGTGCCGTGCTCGATATCGGCGATCCGGTTCTCGTGCTCCTGCAACACCCTCACGTGATGCAGCGGCGGGTCGAGGACCTTCTTGAGCTTGTCTTCCCAGCTCTCCGCGACCACGTCGAAATGCCGGCGGGTGTCTTCGAAATAGCCTCGGGTCCTCTCGGCCTCTGTGCGGATCTGTTCGCCCTGAGCGTGGATCAATCGCTCAAGTCTCTCGAACCGCCGATCGACCCGCTTGAATCGGCGGTCCATCTCGCGTTTGAGCTCGCGTCTGAGCTGGGGGACGGTCATCCGCTTCCTGGAGGCGCGCATCATAGCATCGTCGCCCATGCGATGACGATGCCAGATCGGGAGGAGGCCGACACAGGCCAGGAATCGCCGAAAACCACGCGCTGAGCGCAGGTCGCGTTGCAGCTTCTGCAGCGACGAAGCTCGGGCGGATCGCAGAATCTGCGCGTCAGCGTTCGTCTGGCGCGTCGCGGGTCAGCTCGATGTAATCGGCGAGCGCTGTCAGGAGCGGCCCCATCTTGGGATCGGCCGGCTGCACGTCGGGCGTCACGCCCGCCTGCTTCAACGTGTCGGCACACACGGGGCCGACCGAGGCGACGATGATGTCGCCGTTGAGCGCGGTCCGAACCTCGTCGGCCAGTCCCAGATCCCCGGCAACCGCGAAGAGATGGCGCACCTGAATCTTGCTGGTGAAGGCAATCGCGTCAACGCTTGTCGACAGATTGCGCACAAGCGCGCGAAGTGGCGCGGTATCTTCTGGCAGCGACCATTCGTAGGGACACACGTCGGTCAGCACGGCACCGCGGTCGCGTAACGCGGCCGACATCGACATATTGCGCTCGCCGTAGTGCACGAGCGCCACCTCGCGGCCGGCGACCTCGACGCCACGATCGATCGCGTCGAGCAGTTCCTTGGTGGTGTACGGCTTCTGCGGCAGCACCTGGACGTCCAGTCCGTAGCGTCGCAGCACGGCGGTCGGTTTGGGGCCGCGCGCGACGAGCGTCGCGTGCCTCAGCGCGTCGAGCGCCTCCGGCAGGCGAAGGCGGCGCTCGGCCGCCCGGAGCACCGCGAGCGCGGCCGCGCCGGTCAGCGCCACGACGACGGAAAACCGCGCCGTGACGAGCGCGTCGACGAATCGGTCGGTCTCTTCGACGCGCGGCACCTCGCGAACCGACGGCGCTAGGACGGGCGTGCCGCCCAGCCGTCGTACGAGCTCCCCCAGTTCGTGGCTCAGTCGCGACTCAAGAAGCGCGACGCGCGCGCCGTGAAGCGAGGGCATAGTGTCAGCCTTGATTATGCCGCTATACTCGGATCGAAAGGCAGGTTTCGCACATGGCCACACGCGGATTCAGGACCTTCTTCACCGTTCTCGGCGTGATGTTCTTCCTTGGTATCGGCGGGCTCGTCGTGCTCGTCATCCTCGTGGGACGCGCGCCGGCCGTGCCGGAAGACGCCGTGCTCGTGCTGCGCGTCGGTGGTGACCTCTCCGAGGTCGCGCCGGCCGATATCGTCGGTTACCTGCGCGGCGCCAGGACGCCGACGGTTCGGACCGTCGTGGACAGCCTGCGTAAGGCGAAGGTCGACACGCGAATCCGCGCCGTGCTGCTCAAGCCGACCGGCTTCCAGTCGCCCTTCTGGGGCAAGGTGCAGGAGATTCGCGACGCCGTGCTGGACTTCAAGAAGTCCGGCAAGCCCATCCACGCCTATCTCGAGTACGGCGGCGAGCGCGAGTACTACCTGGCGACGGCCGCCGACCGGATCACGCTCATGCCCTCGAGCTCTCTCGATCTGACGGGTGTGGCCACCTACGAGCTGTTTCTGCGTGGCACGCTCGACAGAATCGGCGCCGTGGCCGATCTGCATCACGTCGGCGCCTACAAGACGGCGCCGAACATGTTCACCGAGAAGGGGTACACCGCCACGCACAAGGAAATGGACGAGTCGCTCACCCGCGATCTCTACGAGCAGATCGTCGTGGGTGTTGCCGGCGGTCGCCGGAAGACAGAAGCGGACGTACGGGCGCACATCGACCAGGGACCGCTTCTGCCGGAGGCCGCCCTACGAGCCGGCCTGGTCGACGACGTCCAGTACGAGGATCAGGCAAACGCGAGGCTTTCCGTCTCCGACGAGCGCCAGCGGATTGATGGGGACGTGTACGCCCGTGTGACCGCGGCGTCCCTCGGCTTGAACAGGGGCCCCCGGATCGCGCTCATCTACGCCGTCGGCACGATCAATAGCGGCCGTAACGGCTACGATCCGGTGAACGGCACGATTGCCGGGGCCGACACGCTCGTCAGCTACATCCGCCAGGTGCGCCGCGACCCGTCGGTGCGGGCGATCGTGCTGCGCATCGACAGCCCGGGCGGATCGGCGACGGCGTCAGACGCCGTCTGGCGCGAGCTCATGATTGCGCGCAACGAGCGCGCCGATCGTCCGATGGTGGCGTCGATGTCCGATCTCGCGGCGTCGGGCGGCTACTACATTGCGCTGCCGGCCCAGACCATCGTCGCCCAGCCGTCGACGCTCACCGGATCGATCGGCGTCTTCGGCGGCAAGATTGTCACCGGCGGCGTATACGAGAAGCTGGGCGCGCGCATCGAATCGACGAGCATCGGCAAACAGGCGGAGCTCGACTCGCCGGCGCGGCCCTTCACGCCCGCCGAGGTCAAGAAACTCGACGAGCAGCTGCAGGCCTTCTACGACCAGTTTGTGAAGAAGGTAGCCGATTCACGCCACACGACGCCGGCCAGGATCGATGCGCTGGCGCAAGGCCGCGTGTGGACCGGTCGGCAGGCGAAGGACAACGGCCTTATCGACGCGCTCGGCGGCCTCGACCAAGCTATTGCTCTGGCCAAAGAGCGTGCGAAGATCCCCGCCGAGAGTGATGTCGAGGTCGTCGTGTATCCGCCCCGGAAGAACTTTTACGAACTACTGACCGAAGAGCTGAGCGGATCTGGCGAGTCGGCTGCAGTTGGCGCGTGGCTGTCGGCCAACCTGTCGAAAGAGGAGATCGAGGTTCTGAGGGTCGTCCGTGGGCCGCTCACGATGTTTCGCCGCGGCGAGCTGCTCGCGCTGATGCCATTCACTTTCTTACGCTGACCCCTGTAGTGTCCGGCTTCAGCCGGACCCGGAGGTCCGCCTAAAGGCGGACACTACAGGTGATGAAACTACGGCCGCACGATCGTGATCTGGAAGAAGGCTTCCTGCGTCAGGTTGCCGACGTCGAACACCTTCACACAGAAGCTGCCCCCATCGACCTGTGCCGTGATCTGAGGCGTGGTTCCAGGCGCAGTGTTGAGGGCCATGTTCAGACTGCAGCCCGCGCTGGCTGTTGGCGTGGGGATGCCGATACCCATGCCGACAGTCACGTTGGTGGGCGGCCCGATGCTCACCAAGGTAATCTCGACCGGTCCTGCCTTCGCAGCGACAAACGAACGAGCGGCTGTCCCCATGGGCACGACACCGCTCGAGAACGTCTCGGTGGCCGGCGACACGGGCGTCGGCGTCGGCGTGTTGACGTTGGGGATGTCGTCACCGCACGCGCTCCCGACGAGCACCAGTACGAGCGCAACGATCGCGCCTGCGGCCATGCCGGGGCCCCCAGCGCGGCAGCCACGCTGGGGTGGCGTGCCGGGGCCCCCAGCGCGGCAGCCACGCTGGGGTGGCGTGCCGCGCCGAGGAGGCGCCTGCGGCCCGCGCGAGGATAGCGAGTCTTCGAGCGCCGCAGCGCGAGCGAGCGGGGGTGGGGCCCCGCGAGCGGTAAGAAACGTGACGCCGAGGCGAAGAACCCTTCTCATCTCAGGGATGGACGACGCGGATCGCAAAGTCTACCGGTCCCAGATTGTTGAAGTCGGTGATGCTGACGCACCGGCTCCCTGCCGTGAGCGTCGGGCCAAAGTTCGGGATCATGGTGAGAGCAGGTGCAGCGTCGGCTTGGTCCGTCACCGCCACCGTGCAGGTCGAGGCCGTTGCGTCCCATGTACCGAGGCCGATGCGGACCGTGATTGAAACCGGGTTACCGGAAGCGAGCAAACTGGCCAGCATGACGGTGACCGTGCCCGTCTGGTGCACGGTGAATTCCTTGGAGCTCGTGCCCGAAACGGCCAGGGTGCCGACGAACGTCTCGATCAGCGTCAGCGTCTGGGTCGGGGATGTGAGCACCGGCTGCGGGTCGTCACCACAGCCGGCGCCGAAGGACGCAAGCAGCAGGGCCGCGAGGAAGGGCCACCAGCCACGAGTCACCGCTATCCGACCGTCTTCTGCAGCGTATCGCGATTGACTTGGATGCGCATCCGTTGCTTGGCCTTCGCCATGTAGGCGCTGAAGAAACGGTTGCGGCGGTCGGTGAGGAACTCGTCGCGAAACCGGTCCTTGTTGGCCAGCCATTCGGTCGGCGTCACGTCCTGCTTCTCGAGGACCTTGACGATCGCGACACCACTGTCGGTCTCGACGACGCCGCTCACCGAGCCGACCGGCAGGGCAAACGCCATCTCCCCGAGCGTGGTGGTGATCCCCAGATCAGGCAGTGGCGCGTCGCGGGTGATGAGCTCGGTCGTTTTCGCCTCGACGCCGGCGGCCTTGGCCGCCTTCTCGAAGTCGGGCGCGTTCTTCAGCCGCGCGGCGATCTCGGAGGCCTTCTGCCTGCCGAGCTCTCGCGCCTTGTTCTTGATCACTTCATCTCTCACGCGACTGGCCACCTCGTCGAGCTTCGGCACGTACGGATCCTGCCTGCCGGTGAGGGTCACGAACACGAACCCGCGCGACGAGCGAATCGGACCAGCCACCTCGTCGCTCTTCATGGCGAAGGCCCGGACGGTGGCTTCCGGCGACGAGCCCAGCGCGAGGATGGGCTCGTCGCGCGAGAAGAGCCCCGATTCCTGCACGGCCAGCCCGTGGGCCGCCGCGGCCCTGTCCAGATCGGCCGGCCGGCGGATCTCGGTGGCGATCGTGTCGGCGAGCGTGGTGGCCTGCGCGGTCGCCGTCTCGTAGGCCAGCTGCTCGGTGAGCTGCTGGCGTACGTCGGCGAGCGTACGGGTCGTCGCCGGCTTCTTGTCCACGAGCTTGATGATGTGGAAGCCGAACTCGGTCTTCACCAGCTCGCTGGTCATTTGCCCCGGCTGCATCGCGAAGGCCGCCTGATCGAATTCGGGCACCATCCGTCCGCGGCCGAAGTAATCGAGGTCGCCGCCGTTTTTCGCGCTGGCCTCGTCTTCCGAGTTCTTCTTGGCCAGCTCGGCGAAGTCCGCGCCGGCCTTGGCCTGCTTGAGCAGGGCCTCGGCCTTCGCCTTGACAGTCGCCTCGTCCTTGCCCTCGGTCTTGAGCAGGATATGGCTCGCCCGCACCTGCTCGGGCGCCGTGTACTGGTCGATGTTGCCGTTGTACGAGCGCTCGACCTCGCCGGCAGGCACGACCACCTTTGCCCGCAGCGCGTCGACATCGACCAGCAGATATCTGATCTTGCGTTTCTCGGGGATCCTGAACGTTTCCTTGTGCGCCTCGAAGTAGCTCGCGACCTCGGCGTCGCTGGCGGTCGCGTCTTTCCGGAGGCTGTCGAGCGTGAAGCTCGCGACGGTGAGCTTCACCTTGTCGTTGCGGCGGCGGTACTCCTGCTCGAGTTCCTTGTCGGTCGCCGAGAGCCACTCGGTGAGCGACGCTCGCAGCTTTTCGACGACGATTTGCCGGCGGACGGTGTCTTCGAATTCGCCTGCCGTCATCGGCGGCCGTTGCGCCCGCAGGAGCTGCTGATAGCGCTGCTCGCCGATGAAGGCGCCGTTTTCCTGAAACGCCGGCACCGAGAGGATCCGCTGGCGCACTTCCTCGTCGCTCGCGTCAATGCCGACGCGGGCGGCCTCGGCCAGCGCGGCACGCTCGTCGACCATCTGCTGGAGGATCTGCTGGTCGATGCCGAGCTGTTTGAGCAGTTGCTCGCTCATCGCGCCGCCGTACGCGTTGCGGTAGGCCTGCACCTGGGCCTGGTAGGTGCGGCGGAACTCGCCCGCGGTGATGGCGCGGCCCTCGACCGTGGCGATTGTGTCGCCCGCGGCGGCGCCCGTACCAGCAGCCGGGTTGCTGAGGAAGTCAGGGATATAGAAGATGACAAACGCCAGCACCACGAGGCCCAGGCTCCACTTGAGCCAATTCCGGTGCCGGCGCATGCGGTCGAGCATCGTCATAGGGACCCCTTCAGAACACCTGATCGTATGCGAAGAACTTGCGGTGTGGCAAGCAGTTACCGCCAAGCGTATGGTATATTGCCGTGACACTGTCCACATGTCCCCAGCCAGTCGAGCAGACAGCGTGCCTGGCATGCGACGGGTCGCCGATCGCGGCCGCCCGCCGGTGACACTGCGCGCCGCGGCGGTCGGCTCTGCGGCGAAGCGCAAATCAAAACGGTCCGAGGTCGCCGACGCACCGACGCTCGCGTCAGGTCTGGATCTGGCGGCCCGGCTGCGCGCTTCCGATCGCGGCGCTCGGAACCGGCTCGACGGCCGCGAGGCGCTCGTCGACATCGTGCGCGCGGTCAACGCGACGCTCGAGCCCCAGAAGATCGCCGGCCTCATCATCGACCATGCGGCGACGTGGGTGCCGGCGCCCTCGTGGGCCCTGGTGTCCTCCACGGCGTCCGGTGAGCTGTCGGTGCTGGCCGATCGCGGGCTCGTCGGCGAGATGCGACCGGCCGCGTGCGCGGTCGCCGGCTGGGTGATGCAACGCGGCGACCAGTTTGCGACCGCCGATTTGGCGAGCGACGCGCGCGTCTCTCACCCGGCGGCGGGGGCCGTGGTGGCCTTCGCGCTCACCTCGCGGAGCCAGGCCGTCGGGGCGCTCATCGCGCTGGATCGCGCGGTGTCGTCGCGCGAGCCGCGCGTGCCCCCGGGGCTGCTGCGGGCGATGCACGTGCTGCTCGAGCCCCAGGCGGTCGCGCTCGACAACGCCCTACGCTTCAAGCGCGTCGAGGAGCTGTCGGTCACCGACGACCTGACACAGCTCTACAACTCTCGCTATCTCGACTCGGTCCTGCGGCGCGAGACCAAGCGCGCCTCGCGTAGCGGCCGACCCCTGTCGCTGCTGTTTATCGATCTGGACGGGTTCAAGGGTGTCAACGACACGCACGGTCACCTGTCGGGTAGCAAAGCGCTCGTCGAAGCGGCGGGGGTCATCCGCGGGAGCGCCCGCGAAACCGACGTGGTGGCGCGGTTTGGGGGCGACGAATTTGCCGTGGTCCTGCCCGACACGGGCTGTGAGGGCGCCTTCGCCGTCGGCGAGCGCGTCCGCGACCGGCTGGCGGCCCACGGGTTCTTGGCCACCGCCGGCCTCGACATTCATCTGACCGCCTCGGTCGGCGTGGCGACCCTCCCCGACGTGGCGGCGTCGGCCGAGGAACTGGTGCACGCCGCCGACAAGGCGATGTACCAGGTGAAAGACTCCGGGAAGAACGGCATTCAGGCCGCCGCCTCTCCAGCCGATAATTAGTCAGTGGCAGGCACGAACAGCCCTTGGCGTCCTTTACACATTTGCGCGCGTTGTCTTTTGTCGCCGCCGCCGGCGACTGTCGACTATCGACGACTGACTGACAGGAGTTCTTCTTGAGCCTTCGTTCCATGATGTCGTTGTTCTCGAGTGACCTGGCCATCGACCTGGGCACGGCCAACACGTGCGTGTACGCCCGCGGCAAGGGCATCGTGGTCAACGAACCGTCGATTGTCGCGATCAACAAGCTGAACGGCCGGGTGGAGGCCGTCGGCAAGGACGCCAAGGACATGCTCGGCCGTACGCCGGGCAACATCGTCGCCATCAAGCCGATGAAGGACGGCGTCATCGCCGATTTCGAAGTCACCGAGAAGATGCTGACCTACTTCATCAAGAAGGCGCACAACCGCAACGTCTGGGTGCGCCCGCGCATCGTCATCGGCGTACCGTCCGAGATCACCCAGGTCGAAAAGCGCGCCGTCAAGGACAGCGCCTACCGGGCCAAGGCCAGCGAGGTGCACCTGGTCGAAGAGGCCATGGCGGCCGCCATCGGCGCGGGCATGCCGATCACCGAGCCTTCGGGCAGCATGATCGTGGATATTGGCGGCGGCACGACCGACATTGCCGTCATCTCGCTTGCCGGCATCGTCTACAGCAAAGCAGTGCGCGTGGCGGGCAACGAAATGGACGAGGCGATCATCCAGTACATCAAGAAGATGTACAACCTGCTCATCGGCGAGCGCACGGCCGAGCAGATCAAGATCGAGGTCGGCTCCGCCTTTCCGCTCGACGAGCGGATCACGATGGAGATCAAGGGGCGGCATTTGATCGAGGGCGTGCCGAAGACCATCACCGTCAGCGACGAGGAGATCCGCGAGGCGCTGGCCGAGACGGTCAACGTGATTGTCGACGCCGTGCGCGTCGCGCTCGAGCGGACGCCGCCCGAGCTTTCGGCGGACATCGTCGATCGTGGAATCGTGCTGACCGGCGGTGGCTCGATGCTGCGTAATCTGGACAAGCGGCTGCGCGAGGAGACGGGCCTGCCGATCGCGATGGCCGAAGACCCGCTGTCCTCGGTGGTGCTCGGCGCCGGCAAGATGCTGTCGGACTTCAACCTGCTGCGCAAGATCTCTATCGACTAAGACCGTGGCACTTATCCGACTCCAAGGACACCAGGGACACAAGGGAATTAGTAGGGTCTTGACTTCGTGTCCTTCGTGTCCTTTGTGTTGAGTCAGCGGTGACTGTGGCGCTGATCGACATACGCCAACGGGCCGGCTACCTGTTCCTGGCCGTTACGCTGGGACACATCCTGCTCATCTCGGCCCAGGTCAACTCTCGCAGCGGCGTGCCGGTGCTTGAAGCGGTGACCTTCGGGATGCTGGCCGAGGTGCAGCGTGGCCTTGCGGCGGGCGTCTCCGGCATCCGGCAGGTCTGGGTCGGCTACGTCGGGCTCCAGGGCGTCAGAACCGAGAACGAGGCGCTCAAGCGGCAGCTCGAAGCGGCGCAGGTCGAGGCGCAGCGCCAGCGCGCGCTGGCCGATCCGACCGCGCGAATGTGACGACCACGGCCGCCGAGATCATTGCGGCTGGGGCCACGCCCGACTTCCGGACGCTGACCATCGACAAGGGGACAAACGACGGGTTGCGGCCCGACCTGGCGGTCATTGCCCCGGCCGGCGTGGTCGGTCGCGTGGTGATGCCGACCCGGCGCGCGGCCAAGGTGCAGTTGCTCATCGATCGCAACGCTGCGGCCGGCGCCATCGTGGAGCGGTCGCGGGCGCAGGGCGTCGTCGTCGGTGTCGGCGGCGATCGCCTGCGGCTGGAGTACGTCTCGGAGCTGGCCGACGTGGTCGTGGGCGATCTCGTCATGACGTCGGGCATCGACGGCATCTATCCAAAGGGCTTCGCGATCGGCCGCGTCGAAATCGTGGAGAAGAGCGGGAGCGCCTACACGCGGATTATCGTCAGACCGACGGTCGACTTCACGAGCCTCGAGGAAGTGCTCGTCGTGCTGCCGCCGACGCCGGCCCGCGATCGGGCACAGGGGAGCCCTTAGGTGAATGCGGCCAGGGTCTTTCTGGTGGTGGCCGCGACGCTCGCGCTTCAGACGACGCTGGCCCGTTTTCTCCCGACGGGCATGGACGCCGTGGACCTCGTGCTGGTCGGCGTCGTCTACATCGCGCTGACCTCGGGGCCGGTGACGGGGCTCGTCACAGGCACGTGCGCCGGCCTGGCTCAGGATGCGCTGGCGAGCGGGGTGCTCGGCATCGGAGGGCTGGCCAAGACGATTGTCGGGTTTGCCGCCGGCCGCGTCGGCACGCAGCTCATCGTCACAGCGACGCTGCCCCGATTCGTGGTGTTCTTCGGGGCCACGGTGGTCCATGCGGTCGTGTTCATCGGGTTGTATATGCTCCTGGATTTGCGGCAGTTCCCGGCGCCGTTCGTCACGGTCGTCGAACAGGCGGCCGGCAACGCCATTCTGGGCGTCCTGGTGTTTCAGGTGGTCGAGCTGCTGCCGGGAGCCCTGGAACGCCGGCGCGCCGCCAAGACCTGGCGGCGACGGTAAAGAATTGCAGAAGTGCAGGATGGCAGAATGGCAGGATGTAAGATTGCGGTATTTAGATGTTAGTCCCTGAAGATCGTCGTCGCGTTGGCGTCCGGCTGAGCATTCTGCAGTACGTCTTCGTCCTGCTGTTCTCGGCGCTCGCCGTGAGCTTCTGGGTGCTGCAGGTCGTGCAGCACGCGACGTATAAGGAGCTCGCGGAGAACAACAACCAGCGGACGCTGGCGCTCCGGGCGCCGCGTGGGGTCGTCTTTGACCGCTCGGGCCGCGTGCTCGTCGAGAACCGTCATTCGTACAACATCTCGATCGTGCGCGAGCACACGACGGACCTCAACCGGACGATTCGGCTGCTCTCGGGCCTTGCCGGCGTCGAGGAAGCGTCGGTGCGCGCCATCGTGAATCGCCACCGAAGCGAGCCCACGTATCGGCCGATCGCGGTCATCCTTGACGCGACGCTCGGACAAGTGGCCGCCGTGATGGCGCGCCGCCTGGACTTCGAGCTGCCCGACGTCGTCGTTGAATCGGTGCCGACCCGCCGGTACCCGAACACCCTGGCGGCACACCTGTTCGGCTACGTCGGTGAGGTCAGCGACGCACAGGTAGCCGGCAGCGACAGCCTGAAGAGCGGCGACATCGTCGGACAGGCGGGGATCGAGAGGACCTACAACGAGCTGCTGATGGGAGAGGACGGCGCCAGGCGGGTCGTCGTCAACAGCGTGGGACGCGAAATCCGGACGCTCGACGAGGAGCAGCCGGCCGAAGGTAAGCGCGTGCAGTTGACCGTCGATTACGATGTTCAGAAGGCCATCGAGGACGGGTTCGCCGCGGCCGGATTCAATGGCGCCGCCGTCGTCCTCGATCCGAACAACGGCGAAGTGTTCGGGTTCACCAGCCGCCCGGCCTACGATCCGAATGCCTTTGCGTCGGGCATCGATCGCGCGACCTGGGCGTCGCTCAACACCGACGAGCTGCGGCCGCTCAACGACCGCGCCATTCAGGGCCGGTATTCGCCCGGGTCGACCTTCAAGATGGCCGTCGCGCTGGCAGCGCTGGAAGAGGGCGTCATCACGCCGGACTTCAAGGTGTACTGTCCGGGCCACAAGGACTTCTATGGGCGCGACTTCAAGTGCTGGACGTTCAACAAAGGCGGCCACGGAACGGTCGACCTGCGCCAGGCCATCGAACAGTCGTGCGACGTGTATTTCTACACGGTCGCCAACATGGTGGGCATCGACAAGATTCACAAGTGGGCGACGCTGCTCGGCCTCGGTGTCTCGAGCGGCATCGACCTGCCGAACGAAGTGCAAGGGCTCGTGCC
>MELA01000104.1:0-32875 GCA_001767495.1 Acidobacteria bacterium RIFCSPLOWO2_12_FULL_65_11
CTCTATGGATCGCTGCGGTGGACGCCGGCTGCCTTCGAGGTCTGGGACGCCGGCGCGAAGTTTTACGGCGGCGATGCGCGCTTCAACTACTCCATCAAGCCGCTCGGCCTCGACATCCGTCCGATGTCGCGGTTCGATGCGAGCTTGACCAACGTCAATCTGGCGACGTACACCGACCTCGAGCGGTTGCCCGGGCAGCGTTTTGCGGGTGCCGCATCGGGTCACGTCCTCATCGAGTGGCCGCTCGGACTGCTGTCCGAACGTCGTGGCAACGCCTCCTTGAGCGTGGCGCCACCATCGGGCGTCCGGCCGATGACCGCTTCGCTCGACGTCTTCGAAGCTGCTGATGCCGGCCACGCGAGGCACGAGTGGGGCCCGTTTGCGCCGCTGCCGCTGCCGCGGCATCTGCCGATTGCAGGCGAGTTGACGTGCGTGTTCGGACCCGACGAGGTGGTATTTGGCCCGAGCCGTTTCGTGACCGAACGCACGCACGTCGCGTTCGAGGGCGCGACGATGTGGGGTGAGCGCTCGACGATCAACTTCCACGTGACGAGCGCCGACTGGCAGGAAAGCGATCAGGTGCTCGTCGGCCTCCTGCACGATTTCGGCGCATCGGCCTCGACCGTCGCCATCGGCGGGCGTGGCGAGTTCGACGGTGTGATGACGGGTTCCTTTCGCGGGCCGCGCATCGAGGGCGTCTTCAGCGGAGACGATGTCCGGGCCCGGGACACCCTGTGGGGTGCGACGACGGGGCGCATCGTCTACGAGAACAGCTACGTGACGATCACCGACGGCGTGGTCCGGCAGGATGATTCAGTGATCTTCGTCGACGGCCTGTTCTCGATCGGCTACCCGCGCGCCGACGGCGGCGAGCAGCTCGATGCGCGCTTCAAGCTGATGCGCCGCGATCTGGACGGCCTGCGCCACGCATTTCTCTTCGACGACTATCCGGTATCGGGTCGGATGTCCGGCGAGTTTCACTTGGCGGGCGGTTACGAGCGGCCCATTGGCTTCGGTGCCATGACGATCGACGAGATGGTGGCGTTCGGTGAGCCGTTTGCGAAGGCGACGGCCTCGCTTCGGTTTGAGGAGGCTGGCGTGCGGCTCGACGGCGCCGAGATAGCCAAGGGCGCTGGGACCATCACCGGTGCGGCATTCCTGGACTGGGACGGGTCCTATGCGGTCACGGCGGACGGCAGGCAGATCTCGATCGATCAGGTCGCCCGGCTCTCTTATCCACGCGTGCCGTTGTCAGGGATGGTCGAATTCTCGGCCAGTGGCGCCGGCACGTTTGATGACCCGCGCTACGACATCACGTTCCGCGCGAGCGATCTCTTCGTCGCCAAGCAGAGCGTGGGGCTGGTGACGGGCACGCTGGCCGTGCGGGGTCAGGAGCTGAGCAGCCAGATTGACGCGGCGTCTCCGAGTCTGGACGTCAAGAGCACCGGGCGGGTCGCATTGACGGCTCGTGGCGAAGGCGAAATCACGTTCCGGTTCGAGGACACGACGATCGACCCCTACGTCCGCCTGTTCGCGCCGAACCTGTCGCCGCTCATGACGACCGTCGTCAGCGGATCGATCCGCGTCGTGGGCGGGCTCGCCGACCTCGATCGGATGTTTGCCGAGGGGACGGTGGACGATAGTCTGTCGGTCGACGTCACGATCGATCAGGTGGACATGCGGCTGCTCGACTACACGGTCAAGAACGCCCGGCCGATTCATCTCGTGCTCGAGTCACAGCAGCTGAGGGCCGATGATCTCGAGCTCATCGGCGACGAGACGCGGCTGATCGTGTGGGGCATGATCGGGCTCAATGACCGGCGCGTGACGATCGAGGTATATGGCGAGGCAAATCTGGGCGTCATGGAGGGACTGCTCCCCGATGTCCGCGCCTCCGGCTACGCCGAGATGAATGCCACCATCCGCGGTCCGCTCGACGAGCCAATCTTCTTGGGGACCGCCTCGATCAGCGATGGGCGCATTCGTCACGTTATGTGGCCGCATTCCTTCGAAGCGATCAATGGCACACTCTACGTCGACGCACGCGGCATTCATCTCGACGACGTGACGGCGACCGTGGCCGACGGCCGGGTGCAGCTCGGCGGGCGCATCGGGCTCGCGGGCTTTGTCCCGTCCATGCTGGACGTCACTGCCCACGCCGAGGACATGCGCCTGCGGATTCCGGAGGGCGTGCGGTCGACCGTCGATGCGGATTTGACGCTCGGCGGCACGATCAAGTCGCCGGAACTCGGGGGCCTGGTCACGGTGAAGAATGCCGTGTGGACAAGGCGTCTGGATGCGCCGGGTAGCATCCTCGATCTGACGCGCTTGCGGCCGTCGAGCGAGGCCCCGGCCGGGGCCGTCGATGCGACGCCAGCGCTGCCGGTGAAGCTCGACGTCAGGATTCTGGCGCCGTCGACCTTCCAAGTGGACACAAATCTGGTCCGGCTGTGGGCGGACGCCGAGTTGACGCTCAGCGGCACGTACGACCAGCCCCTACTGACTGGTCATGCGGACGTGGAGCGCGGCGACGTCAATTTCGAAGGCCGACGATACCGGATCGTGCGCGGGGCGATCGACTTGGCCGATTCGACACGAGGGGGGCCGTTTTTCGACGTCGAGGCAGAGACCAGCGTGCGGGTGCCGGCGCAGTCCGGACAGCTGTCACAGACCTACCGCATCACCGTGGGTGTGGTTGGCACGCGGGCGCAGTTTCGGCCCACGGTCACCTCTGATCCGCCGTTGCCGGCGGCTGACGCGGTGGCGCTCCTTCTCGGCGGCGAGCGCCGGACTCAGGATCGGAATCAGGACATCGAGCTCCGGGCGCTCCAGAACCCGAACCAATCGGAAACCGACATCCTGACGGCGCGCCTCAACCAGGCGCTTGCCGCGCCGCTGTCGGCCGAGGTCGGCAGGATCGTCGAGCAGACGTTTGGCGTCGACACGTTCCAGCTCTCGCCGACGTTCATCGATCTCTTCAGCCAGACGTCGCGTCTCAACAGCCCCACCGCGCGCCTGACCATCGGCAAGCGCGTCTCAGATCGCGTCTACGTGACGTTTTCTCGCAGCCTCGGCACGACGGTCAACGACCAGATCGTGTTTCTCGAGTACGAACAGAGCGAGCGACTATCGTGGGTTCTCTCGCGCAACGAGGACCAGCAGACCTACGCGCTGGAATTCCGCGTACGGCGCACCTTCTGATGCGACGACTGCGACCCCTCGCCGGTGCCGCCGCGCTGCTGACGCTGGCCGCCGCACCCCCGGCACGCGCGGACATCGGCGACTACCTGGGCAGGACGGTCGCGTCGGTCAGCCTGGTGCTGGACGGTCGCGAGACCACCGATCCGGCGTTTGTAGGGATCGTCGAAACGCGCGTGGGCCGGCCGCTATCGATGTTTGAGGTCCGCGAGAGCATCGCGCATCTGTTCAGCCTGGGGCGCTTCGAGGGCGTGAGTGCCGACGCGAGCATGGTCGAAGCAGGGGTGGCGCTGCGATACGAGCTCAGCCCGATCCGCCTGGTGTCAAGAATCGAGTTCACCGGCAAGCTGGACGCGCCCGGGATCGACGTCGGCCAGCTTCGACGCGCCATCACGAACCGCTACGGGTCGTCGCCCCGTCTTAGCCTAGCCGGCGACGTCACGACGCTTGTCCGCGATGCGCTGCGCCAGCGCGGCTATCGTCGTCCCGGCTTGAGACCGCGAGCCGATATGCGCGAGTCGGGGCAGGCCACACTCGTCTTCGATGTCGATCCCGGGCCGCGCACGATCATCGGCGCGATCGATGTCCTCGGCGCGCCGGCGGTGTCGCGGGCCGATCTCCTCAGACAATTCGGTGTCAAGACCGGCGACCCCTACGAGCCGGAGGCGCTTACCGCCCGCATTGCCAGTTACGTTGACAGGCGCCACAGTCAGAGGTACTACGAAACGCAAGTCCTGCCGACGGTCAGCTTCAGCGACGACGAACGCGTGGCGAATCTGGCGCTCACGGTCACGCCGGGCCCTCGAGTGACAGTCAACTACGCGGGCGACTCGATGCCCTCCGATCAGCTGGCCGAGCTGGTGCCGATCGAGCGAGAAGGATCTGCCGACGAGGATCTGCTGGAGGATTCGACGCGTCGCATCGCAGCGTATCTCCGTGGACAGGGCTACCGCGAGGCGACCGCCACCTTCACGCGCGATTCAAGCGACGGCGAGTTGTCCATCACCTTCACGGTGTTCAAGGGACCGCAGTACGTCATCGAACGTGTCGATTTTTCCGGAGACGTGTCGAGGTCGCGCGCTGCCTTCGAACCTCGCTTGCGGCTGAGACAGGGCGCGCCGTTTTCGGCCGCGAGTCGGGACGCGGACAAAGCGGCCATCGAGGCCTTCTACCGTCTCGACGGCTTTCGTGGTGTACGGGTCGATTTCTACGATGAGCCCGGGACATCGATCCTGCGCGGCGCGCGAGTCCCGGTCGTGGTGCGGGTCGCGATCGTTGAGGGCGTTCGCACCGTCGTCGGCGACGTCGGCTTTGAAGGTAATGCGTCGATCTCCGAGGGTGTGCTCCGCGCGTGTTCTCCAGACGAGCGAGACCTCCGCACGTGTCCGCAGCTGCAGCCGGGTGTGCCGTACTTCGAGCCGCAGTTGCAGAGGGACAGTGACGCGATTGCTCTGCGGTACGCGAATCTTGGCTTCCGGACGGCGACGGTGGCCGCGGGGCGAGAATTGACGCCGGACGGGACTCGAGCCGACCTGGTGTTCACGGTTCAAGAAGGGCCGCGTCTTCTCCTCGATCACGTGCTCATCGCCGGCAACCTGCGCACGAATGCGGAGATCATCGAGCGAGAGTTACAGATCAAGCCGGGCGAGCCGCTGGGTCTTGCGGCGCGCGATGAGAGCCAGCGGCGGCTCGCCGCGCTCGGGCTGTTCAGGCAGGTGGAAATTAAGGAGCTCCGGCACAATAGCAATACGCTGTGGGACTGGTTGATTACGGTGGAGGAAGCCCCACCGACGACGATTGGCTACGGCGGCGGCTTGGAGGGACGGTTGCTCGTGCGACGCGATGACAGCAGCGGTGCCGCCACACAGAAGTTCGAAGTGGCGCCGCGTGCGTTTTTCGAGATCGGGCGCCGCAATCTGTTCGGTAAGAACCGATCGGTGAACCTGTCCACCAGCGTCAGTCTGTACCCGAAGGACTCTCCGTCCGTGCCTAACAGTGCGGACACCACCGGGGGCTTCGCGTTCGCCGAGTACCGGGTGCTCGGTACGTTGCGCGAGCCGCGCGTGTTCGGCACCGCCGGTGATGGGCTGTTGACCGCCACGATTGAGCGGCAGATTCGATCGAGCTTCAACCTTTCCCGCCGGGGCGCCGCCGCACAGCTGGCCCGGCCATTCACGACGCACGTCAGTCTTGGCGCCGGCTATCAGATTCAGCGTACCGAGCTGCTCGACGTCCAGAACGCGGATCAGCAGCAGTTGCTCATCGACCGCGTGTTCACGCAGGTGCGCCTCTCCTCATTGTTCGCGTCGGGCGTCTACAGCACCCGCAACGATCCCGTGGATCCGTCCGCCGGCGAGTACGTGAGCGTGACAGCGCAGGTCGCCGCCAGGCGCATTGGGTCGGAAATCGGGTTCGCGAAGTCGTCGTTCACCGCCCAGGCCTTTCGTGCGGTGCCCGGCGCCAACCGAATCGTGCTTGCCGGCAGCGCCCGGCTCGGTCTAGCGACCGGATTCCCGCGTGACGTCGTGGTGGTCGATGACCTCGGCCAGCCGAGCGTTCAGAGTGTGAGAGACCTGCCCCAGGCCGAACGCTTCTTCGCTGGCGGCGATACGACCGTGCGCGGGTTCGCCCTCGACAGACTCGGCACGACCGACACGATCAGAGATGGCTTTCCGATCGGCGGGAATGCCCTGGCCATCCTCAACGGCGAACTGCGCGTGCCCCTCTTGAGCAGTCTTGGCGTGGTTGGGTTCTGGGACGTTGGCAACGTATTCGCCCACGTCGTTGATGTCGATCTAAGAAAACTGCGAAGCGCCGTCGGCTTCGGCCTTCGCGTCAGAACGCCGATCGGCCCGATCCGCGTCGACTGGGGATACAAGATGGACAGCCGGCCCGGCGATCTGGCGCGTCCCGATTCGATCTTCGTGCTGGGAGCGTCGGCGGCCTTCATCAGCTTCGGACAGGCCTTCTAGAGCGATCATGAGATGGCAGGCTGGCAGGCTGGCAGGCTGGCAGGCTGGCGGATGGCGGACCGTCCGGACGATCCTGGCATCCGCGCTCCTGCTCGGTGTGGGGGCCGACGCGACTCGCGCCGAGGTGATCGACCGCCTCCTTGCGGTCGTGGGCGGCGAGCTGATCATGTTGAGTGACGTGAGCGCCGCCCGTGACCTTGGGCTGGTGAAGCCGGGGCCCTCCGCCGATCCGATCCGCGAAGTCCTGTCCCACCTGATCGACCGCCAGCTGCAGCTGATCGAAGTCGAGCGGTACGCGCCGAGAGAGCCGACCTCGGAGGAGGTCGATCGGGAAATCCAGAACGTACGGGCCAGACACCCCTCGCAGGAAGCGTTTGACGCAGTGCTCGCGCGGTCGGGCATCACCGTGCCGCAACTGGGGAAACGGTTGCGCGATGACCTGCGCATTCAAGCGTATCTCGATCAGCGATTCTCGACCGCGGCCGATCGTCGTCAGCGGTTGATTGACGAGTGGATTGCGGGCCTGCGGCGTCGGACACCCATCATCGATCTCTATCTGGTCGGCGGATAGCGTCTGCTACCGGCTCCCGGCGATCTGCGCGATCTGCAGCAGGTCGAACCCCGCGTGGCTCACCATCGGCGCAACGGCCGATCGCCGGCGCAAGTACACGACGCCCCAGAACGCGCCGAGCAGGCCCGTCGTGACGGCCGCATCGAGCCCCTGCAGCAGGTGCCCGGCCCCGAATGCCGTGCTCGTGACGAGGACGCCGACCTTGGCACCGCCGAGCCACTCCTCGAAGCGGTGGAGTAGGAACGCACGCTGAATTTCTTCGCGCACGCCGCCTGCGACGATCGCCACAAGGGCAAACAGCCACGCGTCGCGAGTGGAGCCGAGCAACGCCTCTAACGGATTGCGCTCGACTGTGCGCAGCGACGGTGCCAGCAGCCGAATCGTCAGGAGCATCCCGATGCCGATGGCCAGAGCCGCCAGGGCGAGTGGCACGCCCAACGCCGCGTCGGCGGCCGGTCGTCGCCCGAAAATGACGTCACGCGGCCGTTCGCCGTGCGCGCGCAGAAACAGCAGCACGAGGCCGACGAGCATCAGCGTGTCGATGAGCGACAGCCCCACGACGTAGCCGACGCGCAGCCGGCCGGCCGAATCGAGCGGCCCGTACCCGAACGCCGCAAATGTCGCCCCGAGCGCCAGCTGAGTGGGAACGTCGGAGCAAAGCAGCACCTCGAGGACGGCGACGATGCGTCCGACGTGCGGCTTCTCAGACGGTGGCTGGGGGCTTGTGGCTGGTGGCTGGAACTGGTCTGGCAGCACGCGGTCAAGGGTACTTGATCGACCGGATCCTGCGGTTGCACGCGAAGTCTCGAACTGACAAACACATCAACATCTTGCGATTGCCCTAAAATAAACGCACAATATGTTGTGTTTACACGCTTGACAAAGCCTTACTCTGGGCGCATATTAATCCGCCGTAACTGCGACAGCCGACAAGCGAGAACCTCCCGGCTTCTCGCCAGGCGTATCACATCCAGGGTTTGAACCCGAGGCGCTTCCGGGGGCGGGAAGCGATCGTCATCCGGGCAGCCGGAGTATGGGAGTTGGGACATGAAGGAAAGCGCCGCCTACCAGGCTGCGAGTGCCGGACAGCAGACGGCGGAGACAAGTGTCGGCACGCCAATCCCAGCGGGCCCGGCAGGCCCAGGGACTGTCGCGAGCGCGGACGCTTCGCGCGCGAAAGTGAAGGGGGCCGTGGCGGCGCCCGGGCTGGGCTTTCCTCGCTTCTTCACGGAAGCCGGCGTCGATCCCTTTGACGAGGTGGAGTGGGAGCTGCGCGCGGCCGTCATTGGCAACGACCGTGGCGAGGTCGTGTTCGAGCAGCGCGACGTCGAGTTCCCCCGATTCTGGTCGCAGCAGGCGACCAACATCGTGGTGTCGAAGTACTTTCGCGGGCAGCTCGGGTCGCCCGAGCGCGAGCACAGCGTCAGGCAGCTCATCGGCCGCGTCGTGAACACGATCACCGAGTGGGCGCGAACGAACAAGTACTTTGCGAGCGAAGAAGATCTGCGGGCGTTCAGCGATGATCTGAAACACATCCTCGTCTACCAGAAGGCGGCATTCAACAGCCCCGTGTGGTTCAACTGTGGCTTTGAGAAGGCACCGCAGTGTTCGGCCTGCTTCATCAACTCGGTCCAGGACACGATGGATTCGATCCTATCGCTCGCGCGGACCGAGGGGATGCTCTTCAAATTCGGTTCGGGCACCGGCACCAACCTGTCGCCGATTCGCTCGTCGAGGGAGCTGTTGGCTGGCGGTGGCACGGCGTCCGGTCCGGTGTCGTTCATGAAGGGCTACGACGCGTTTGCCGGCGTCATCAAGTCGGGCGGCAAGACCAGGCGCGCGGCGAAGATGGTCATTCTCGACGCCGACCACCCGGACATTGTCGAGTTCATCAACTGCAAAGTGGAGGAAGAGAAGAAGGCCTGGGCGCTCATCGACGCGGGCTACGATGGTTCGTTCACCGGTCCGGCCTACGCGTCGGTGTTCTTCCAGAACTCGAACAACAGCGTGCGCGTCACCGACGACTTCATGCGCGCAGTGCTCGACGATGGCGTGTGGGAGACCAAGGCGGTCCGGACCGGCGACGTGATGGACCGCTACCAGGCCCGCGACCTCATGCGCCTCATCGCCGAAGGCACGCATGTCTGCGGCGATCCAGGCATGCAGTTCGACACGACCATCAACGAATGGCATACGTGCCCGGAGACCGATCGCATCTACGCGAGCAACCCGTGCTCCGAGTACATGTTCCTCAACGACTCGGCGTGCAATCTGGCGTCAATCAACTTGATGAAATTCGTGAAGCCGGACGGCGAATTTGATGTCGTCTCGTACAAAGCGGCCATCCGGACGCTCCTTACCGCGCAGGAGATCATCATCGACAACGCGAGCTATCCGACGCCGGCGATTGAGAGGAACAGTCACGCGTACCGACCGCTCGGCCTCGGCTACGCGAACCTCGGCGCGCTGCTGATGTCGCGCGGCCTGCCGTACGACAGCGACGGCGGCCGAGACTACGCGGCGGCCCTCACGGCGCTCATGACGGGCGAGGCGTACGCCCAGTCGGCGCGTGTTGCGCGCGACTGCGGCGGTCCGTTTTCGGGTTACGAGAAGAACAGAGAGCCGTTTCTGCGTGTCATGCGGAAGCATCGCGACGCCATGCGCGACGTCAACGCCCGCAACGTGCCATCCGAGCTGTATCAGACGGCCAGAGGCTCGTGGGACGATGCCGTGGACCTTGGCGAGCAGTTCGGGTACCGAAACGCTCAGTCGACCGTGCTCGCGCCGACCGGCACGATCGGCTTCATGATGGACTGCGACACGACGGGCGTCGAGCCGGACATCGCGCTCGTCAAGTACAAGAAGCTCGTCGGCGGCGGTCTGATGAAGATCGTCAACCAGACGGTCCCGATGGCGCTCAAGAAACTCGGCTACGTGCAGGCGCAGATCGACGCGATTGTCGAGTACATCGACAAGAACGAGACGATCGAGGGAGCCCCGGGCCTGAAGGAGTCGCACCTGGCGGTGTTCGACTGTGCGTTCAAGGCCGCGAAAGGCAACCGGTCGATTCACTACATGGGTCACATCAAGATGATGGGCGCCACGCAGCCCTTCATCTCCGGCGCCATCAGCAAGACGGTCAACGTCCCGAAGGACGCGACGGTCGACGAGATCATGCAGGCCTATGTCCAGTCGTGGAAGCTCGGCGCGAAAGCGATCTCGATCTATCGCGACGGTAGCAAGCGGACGCAGCCGCTCAACACGTCGAAGGACAGGTCGCCTGCGGACATCGCCCAGCTGGCCGCCGCTCAGCTCGTGACGCGCCCGATTCGGCGACGGCTTCCCGACGAGCGCCATGCGATCACCCACAAGTTCGACATCGCCGGTCACGAGGGGTACATCACGGTCGGTCTGTTCGAAGACGGCCAGCCGGGCGAGATCTTCCTGGTGATGGCCAAGGAAGGGTCGACGATTTCGGGCTTTGCCGACGCGTTCGCGCAGGCGATCTCGTACGCGCTTCAGTACGGCGTGCCGCTCCCGGCGCTGGTCGACAAGTTTAGCCACGTCCGGTTCGAGCCGTCCGGCATGACGCGCAACCCGGACATCCGCTTCGCGAAGTCGATCGTCGATTACATCTTCCGCTGGCTGGCGACGAAGTTTCTCTCGCCCGAGGCGCAATTCCGTGCGGGCGTGAACGGGCGCGAGCTGGAGGAGACCGGTCACGGCCGTCAGTTGGAGTTGACCCCCGAGACGCCGGCCCCTTCCGCGACGGCTCAGGCCAGGCCCACCACGTCGGCGAGCCCGTTCTCGACGTTCCAGAACCAGGAGGACGCGCCGCCGTGTTCGACCTGTGGGTCGATCATGATCCGCAGTGGCGCCTGCTACAAGTGCGTGAACTGCGGGAACACCTCGGGGTGCGCGTAGCGACGACGCAGGGATTTGGGATTCGGGGTTTGGGATTCGTTGGGGCCGGGCTCACGCCCGGCTCTTTTCGCGTTGAAGGGATCCTGCCTCCGTTCAGAGGTCACAATTGGGAGCCGCTAACAAGTGGTACTCGGCTGCGTCCTGGCATAAGGTCAAAGGTCACTATCGTTCATTCTCGAAGGAGCCAAAGCATGAAGCGAGTGATGTGCGTCCCAGATCGGCCACGTGGCCAACTTCCACTATCAGTTGTGCGCAGCGGCCAAGGGTGTGCCCAACCCGAATATGGGTAACAACCTCGAAATGAAAACGACGAAGGCCGAGTTCGTCCAGGCGCTGGCCGAGTCGTTTGCGTTTTGCGACGATGCGTTTTCAGCGCTGACTGATGCGAGTGCCGCTGAGCTCGTCACGCAGGGACGGGGTCAGACCGCGCGCGGCGGCGGTAACTAACGGGTGCCGACGACCGGACGCCTGCGTTATCTGGAATCCGTGCCGCGTCCCTCGACGGTCGGGGGGCGCGGCAGCCCTCGAGACGCTGCCCCGAGCCAGTCGAGGGGCACCCTCGTTCTCCTTCACGCTTTCCCCCTCAACGCACGGATGTGGGAACCTCAGCTCGCGCTAGCCGATTACGGATGGCGCGTGCTGGCACCACAGTTTCGCGGTTTTGATGGCGACCCTGGCGATCCACCGGCGGCATCGGTCGACGACTACACCGGCGACGTTATCGACCTACTCGACGCGCTCCACATCGAGGACGCGGTCATCGGCGGTTTGTCGATGGGCGGGTACGTGGCTCTTTCGATATTCCGCCACGCGCCGAGGTACGTTCGCGGACTGATCCTCGCCGATACGCGGCCGCAGGCCGACACGCCGGAAGTGGCGGTGGGACGCAAGCGGATGCTGCAGCTGGCAGCCGAACAGGGACCATCGGCCATCGCCGACGAGATGATTCCCAAGCTGCTTGGCGAGTCGACCAGGAAACACCGGCCGGAGATCGTCGACCGCGTCCGCGGCCTGGTACTGGCAAACTCGTCGGAGTCCATCGCCGGCGCCGTCCGCGTCCTGATGACACGGCCGAACTCGACGCCGCTCCTGCAAGAGATTCATTGCCCCACGCTCATCCTCGTGGGCGACGAGGACACGATTACTCCGTCCGCGCTGTCCGAGGACATGCATCGCAGGATCGCCGGCTCGGAGCTTGTCGTCATCGCGGGCGCTGGACATCTTTCCAGCATCGAGCAGCCTCACGCATGCAATGAGGCGCTAGCCCGGTTCCTGACCCATCGGGTATAGTCCAAGGGTCAATGGACCTGGGGCTCACCGGCAAAGTGGCTATCGTGACCGGATCCAGCCGCGGCTTGGGCCTCGCGAGTGCGGCGGCTCTCGTTCAGGAGGGCTGTCGAGTGACAATTTGTGCTCGTGGACAGGCCCGATTACAGGAGGCGGCTACAGAGCTGCGAACGCTGGCCGGTTCAGGGAAATCCTCGGGAAACCAAGCCCGAGTCCTACCGATCGCTGCGGACCTGGCGACAGCCGGGGGGGTCGAGCAGGTTGTGAGTCAGACCGTCGAGACCTTTGGTGGCCTGGATATTCTCGTCAACAACGTCGGCCTTGCGCGTGGGTCTGGCATTGTCGACACGAGCGATGCCGAGTGGGCCGAAGCGATCGACCAGACGCTGGTTCCTGCCATTCGGGCCTCGAGGCTCGCGGTTCCGCACATGCGCCGCCAGGGCGGCGGTGCCATCGTCATGATCGCCTCGATTTGGGGCCGCGAATCGGGCGGTCGGATGACCTACAATGCCGTCAAGGCCGCGGAGATCAGCCTGGCCAAGTCGATGGCACAGCAGCTCGCGGGAGACAACATCCGGGTGAATAGCGTGGCGCCGGGATCGATCTTGTTTGCTGGGGGGTCGTGGCAGCGCCGTCAGCAAGAGGCGCCGGCGGAAATCGCGGACTTCGTGCGACGGGAGCTTCCCTTTGGGCGGTTCGGCCGCCCCGAAGAGGTCGGGGCGGTCGTCGCGTTCCTCGTCTCGCCGCGCGCGAGCTGGATCAGCGGGGCAAGTGTGCCCGTTGACGGCTGCCAGTCACGCTCCCTGATCTGATCGCGGGGAGCGATTCGTCGCCCTGCGTCGGCGACGCAGCGCGTCGAACACTCGAGAATTGTCGGGGAGTTTCGGAACGGGCGGTTCTGGCGCGAACCGTGAAGCCTTCGGCATTTTCGTGTTCGCCGGTTTCCGGCTCGCCTGTATCCGCTGAGTGAAGGAAGAAGCCTCTACGCCGCGCTCGCGGCTCGTGTACATCCATCTCCACGCCTCCTTGCAGAGATCTATCGGCCGACGTTCGAAAGAGTAACAGTCGGTACTTGGTACGTCAACGAAATCTCGCATGATCGCGCAAGAAATACGCAATAGATCTGAACGCCGGCGACGATGAGCGCCAAGGCGATGAGCGTCGCCGGCGTCGGGTCGGCGAGAAGTGCATTGACGACGAACCAGACGGCCAAGAGGATAGAGGCCGATGCGTGTCAGGCCGACGCGCGTCACCGCCAAGAGTCTTTGTGCTACGGTAGCCCGCAGTTCGAACGGATGCCGCAGGTGTTTCGTGCTGCCGAGGATCCTGTGAGATGAAAATGAAACTTGCATTCCTGGGCGTGGCGACCCTCTCGTGACGACGGACAAGATTTTCGAGATCGTCAATCAGGACTTCGCCGGGCTGAAGGAGCGCGCCGGCGAACCAGTGAAGGTCACCGGCGAGCTGCAGATGGACCGGATAGTCATTTCCACGGTCGAAATCTCGAAGTAGACGACTTTCACCTCTTGATCGCCCCCTGATCGGCTGGTACTATCGGTCCACCATGGCCGATTTGGCGGCGCTACGCTCCAGCGTTCTTGCGCCGAGATCTGGTCAGGATCAGGCGCTCGATGCCGCTCTTGAGCGGTTGGCACCCGGCAGGTTACCCGACCGGCCAGACACGCCTGACCTGCACGTCACGTCAGTGAGACGCCTGCCAGCCCAGGCCGCGCAGTGCGCGCCGTTTCCCGCAGGGCTCGACCCTCGTCTGCTGGGCGCGCTAGAGGCGAGAGGGGTCACCAGGCCCTATACGCATCAGGCCGAAGCCATCGCGCACGCGCTTGGCGGGCGGCACGTCGTCGTAACGACCCCAACCGCGTCTGGTAAGACCTTGTGCTACAACGCCCCCGTGCTCAACTCGATCCTGCGGGATCGGTCGAGCCGCGCGTTGTACCTGTTTCCCACCAAGGCGCTGGCCCAGGATCAGCTCGCCGAGCTGCAGGCGACGTGCGAGACGATCGCCGCGAAGGCTGGCGAGGAAATCGGTGTGTTCACCTACGACGGTGATACGCCGCAGGACGCGCGCCGGACCATCCGCGGGCGTGCGCACGTGGTGCTCAGCAATCCGGACATGGTGCATGCAGGCATCCTCCCGCACCATCCGCGCTGGGCCAAGCTCTTTGAGAACCTGCGCTACGTGATCATCGACGAGCTGCACGCCTATCGCGGCGTGTTCGGCAGCCACCTCTGCAACGTCTTAAGGCGGTTGGGCCGCATCTGCCGCCACTACGGGTCGAGCCCCGTGTTTGTGTGCTCGTCGGCGACGATTGCCAACCCGCGCGAACTGGCCGAGCGGCTGACCGAGCAGTCTTTCGAGGTGGTGGAAGAGAGCGGAGCGCCTCGCGGTGAGAAGTGTTTTGTGTTCGTCAACCCGCCGGTTGTCAATCGTCAGCTGGGCATTCGTCGCTCGTATCTGAGCGAGACGCGGCGCATTGCTTCGGAGTTTCTCAAGCGGGGCCTCCAGACGATTGTGTTCGCGCAGAGCCGGTTGTCGACCGAGATTCTGACGACGTACTTGAAGGACGACTTTGCAGGAATCCCAGGCGGCCCCGAGCCCATCAGAGGGTACCGAGGCGGGTATCTGCCGCACCGGCGCCGCGAGATCGAGAAGGGCCTGCGGGATGGCAGCGTTCGTGGTGTGGTGGCCACCAACGCGCTCGAACTCGGCATCGACATCGGCGCGCTCGACGTGTCGGTGATGGCCGGATACCCCGGCACTATCGCCGCGACCTGGCAGCGTGCCGGGCGTGCGGGGCGCCGATCCGGCCGGTCGGCGGCGGTGATGGTGGCCAGCAGCGCGCCGCTCGATCAGTTCGTCGTGCGCAACCCGTCGTACTTCTTCGACGCGTCGCCCGAGCACGCGCTCATCGATCCGGACAATCTGCACATCCTCGTCGATCACGTGAAATGCGCCGCCTTCGAGCTGCCGTTCACGACGACAGAGGTCTTCGGCAAGCACGACGTTCAGGAGATCCTCGGCGCGCTCGACGAGCAAGGCCTCGTGCACCTGATCGACACGCAATGGGCCTGGACCAACGAGTCGTATCCGGCCGACGCGGTCAGCCTGCGCTCCGTCTCCTCAGACAACTTCGTCGTCGTTGATACCACCGACGAGGCGCGGGTCATCGGCGAAACCGACTTCACGAGCGGTCCGGCCACCTTGCATCCGAAAGCCATCTATATCGTCGAAGGCAAGCCGTATCAGGTGGAGCGGCTCGACTTCGAGGGGCGTAAGGCGTTCGTCCGCGAGATCGACTGCGACTATTACACCGACGCGATCACGTACACGAAGGTCACCGTTCTCGACACATTCGCGAACGGGTCTGACACGGAACTGCGACGTTCTGTTCTAGATACGCCCGAGTGCGACGGCGCGAGGGCGTCAGCCGCGGGGGTGGGGCCCCGGGGCAGTAATCATGGTGAAGTCCGCGTGGTATCGCGCGTCGTGGGCTTCAAGAAGATCAAGTTCTACACGAACGAGAACGTCGGCTCTGGAGAGCTGGATCTGCCAGAGCAGCAGATGCACACGACGTCGTACTGGCTGACGATTCCGGCCTCGGTCATGGGACAGTTGCCGCTTGCGCCAGACGATCGACGTGACGGCGTTGTCGGCCTCTCGTTTGCGATGCGGCAGGTTGCGCAACTCCTCCTGATGTGCGACCGCCATGACATCGGCATCTCAATTGATTCGGAGCCGGCTCCGCTTTCGGCGCGCATCTTCATCTACGACAACTACCCAGGCGGCATCGGCTTCAGCGAGCCGCTGTTCCGCATGCATGGTGAGCTCGTGACCGCGACCCGGCGACTGATCGCCGAGTGCGAATGCGAGAACGGCTGTCCTGGTTGCGTTGGGCCGATCGGTAGCACCGGCCCGTTGGCCAAGTCGGCTGCGCTACGGATTCTGGACTTGCTGCTCGCAGATGCGGCCGCCGCCTGACATGGATTCGTCGACATTCGTTCGGCGACTCCGCGACGTCGTGGGAACTGCGCGTCCGCGATCCACGTCGCCCGTCTCGCATGCCGTCTCTGATGTCCGGACCGACAGGGATCTCAAACGCGTCCTCCGTGGAGAATGGCGCTCATGGAGCGGCGCCTCCTGCTTTGTTGTTGAACGGAGGCAGGAGCCGTCCGCCAGGCACGGCCGCGACCCGGTCGGAACAATCGCGGCCCGGTTCGCCGAGGGATCGGCCGGGGCGGCGCTGATCGCTGGCGGACGTCCGGCTCGGCCTCCATTCCTCTTCCTCGATCTGGAAACAACCGGACTGAGCGGCGGAGCGGGAACGCACGCGTTTCTCGTCGGCTGCGGTTGGTTTGACGTTAACGGCGCCTTCGTCACGCGTCAATTCCTGTTGACACGCTATGCCGACGAACGCGAGCTGCTTGCGGCCGTGACCGAGGAGATCGCCACGGTGGGCGCGCTCGTCAGCTTCAACGGCAAGTCGTTCGACGCGCCCGTGCTCGAAACGCGATACTCGTTTCATCGCCTCGAGTGGATCGGTGCCAGCCTCCCGCACATCGACGTCTTACATCCGGCCAGACGATTCTGGGGTATGCGCGAGAGCTGCTCACTGACTGTGCTGGAGTCGGAGATTCTGGGCGCGCGGCGCGTAGACGACGTGCCGGGGTTCGAGATACCAGGCCGCTACTTTCAGTTCGTCCGATCGGGCGACGCCCGTCCGCTCGTTGACGTGCTCGAGCACAACCGGCTGGACCTCTTGTCGCTCGCGGGCCTGACGGCGCGCCTCCTGGAACTGGTCCGCCTCGGGCCGGGCTCGGCACGAGATGCCGGCGAGGCGTTGGCGTTGGGAGCGGTCTATGCGCGAGCCGGTCTCCCTGCACGCGCGCGCGAAGCCTACACGACGGCGATTGCGGCGAGCACCAGGCTGCCGGCCGTTAGAATCGAGGCGCTGCGCGCGCTGGCGCCTCTTCTGCGTCGGGACCGCCGGTACGACCAAGCCGCGGCCTGCTGGCAGCTGCTCGTCTCCGTGCGGGGCTGTCCGGCGCACATCGTCCGCGAGGCAACCGAAGCGCTTGCGATCCACCACGAGCATCGTGTCCGGGATTTCGCTGCCGCGAAGGCCTTTGCGCTACGCAGTCTCGATGCTGGGGAGCATGCGCGCTGGACCGAGGCCGTTCGGCATCGCCTGGCACGGATTCAGAAAAAGATGGGCAAGTCTGAAGTCTCAGGTCTGAAGTTTGACGGCGAATCCCCGCAGACTCCAAACTTGAGACTTGAGACTTGAAACTTGAGGCTTCAGTATTACCGGGCAGCAGCGGCGGTTTCTTTCTTGATCTTGGCCGTCTTTGCGGCTGCGGCCTTCTTCCGGCTTTCCGACGTCTGGGCGCCGAATTTCTTCGTGAAGCGTTCGACGCGGCCCTCCGTGTCGATCAGCTTCTGCCGGCCGGTAAAGAACGGGTGGCAGCTCGAGCAGATTTCAAGGTGCAGTTGGGGCTTGGTCGAGCGGGTCTTCCAGGTCGCGCCGCACGCACAGCGGGCCTCAACCTCGTGGTACTTCGGATGGATGCCTTCCCTCACAGCGATCTCCTTGGGCTACCCTGCAAAATCCGAAGTATAGCATCACGCCCGGTTTCATCGCTGGACCGGGGTCCGCGCACAGCCCACCCGTGCTCAGGCCTCTCTTACGATGCGACGAGGGGCGGCCCTCCGCTCGGGCGGGCGCCCGTGCGCGGCCACCCACGAGGGGTTATAAAACCGGTGCTACTGAATCACGGCTGTTCGGTCCCAGCGGTGGGTGCGCAAAGCGTCGCGCAACCGAGGGGGGAGTCGCACGCCGTCGCTTGCTGCCAGGTTCCGTTCGACGTGCCGGGGCCTGCGCATGCCCGGAATCGTCGTGCTGACGGCGGGATGTTCAAGGATGAACCGCAGCGCCAGTTCCGGCAGATCCATGTCTTCGGGCACGAGCGGCCGCAGCCGATCGACACGGTCGAGCGTCGTTGCGAGGTTCTCTGGCGTGAAATAGATGTTGCGCCAGTCGCCGTCTGGCCACCGTGAGTCGCGCGTGAGCGTCCCAGCGAGGCTGCCTTCATCAAACGGCACGCGCGCGATGATCGCGATGTTGTGCCGTTGGCAGTACGGGAACAATTCGTCCTCGGGCGCCTGGTCGAAGACGTTGTACACCACCTGCACCGAGTCGATGAGGCCCGTGTCGAGCGCGCGGAAGACGTTGGTCGGTTCCCATCGGTTGACGCTGATGCCGAAGGCGCGCACCAGCTTCTCGCGCTTGAGATCGTCGACGGCACGCTGCCAGTCGGCATCGCTCGCCCACGCGTCGCTCCAGACGTGGAACTGCTGCAGGTCGATCGTCTCGACGCCGAGATTCTTCAGGCTCTTCTCGGTGTACTGCCGGATGTGGTTGGGCGGATACGTGCTGGCGACGGGGTACTCGGCGCTGCCCGGCCATCTCATGTTCTTCGGCGGAATCTTGGTCGCGATAACGGCGCGGGCGTCGGGTCTGGCTCGCAGGGCCTGACCGAGCAGCCTCTCGCTGCGCCCCATCCCGTAGACCCACGCGGTGTCGAAGAAATTGCAGCCGAGCGCAATCGCCCGATCTAAGGCGCGGAGCGATTCCTCATCGTTGCTGCCGGTCCACCCGCCCATGCCCCACATGCCGTAGCCGACTTCGGAAACCTGCCAGTCGGTCCGGCCGAAGCTGCGTTGGCGCACGCGGAGAATCCCTGGGACCTAGCCTTTTCCGTTCGACATCGACGCGAGGAAGTCCTGGTTGGATTTCGTCTTGGACATCTTCGAGAGCAGCAGCTCCATGGCCTCGACGGGCGAGAGCGGCGTGAGCACTTTGCGGAGCACCCACACGCGGTTGAGGTCGTCTTTCGGGATGAGCAGCTCCTCTTTGCGGGTGCCGCTCTTCTGGATGTCGATCGACGGGAACACGCGGCGATCCGTCAGCTTCCGGTCGAGAAGAATCTCGAGGTTGCCGGTGCCCTTGAACTCTTCGAAGATCACATCGTCCATCCGCGAGCCGGTGTCGATGAGCGCCGTGGCCACGATGGTCAGCGAACCGCCCTCCTCGATGTTTCTGGCCGCGCCGAAGAAGCGCTTGGGCCGCTGCAGGGCGTTGCTGTCCACGCCACCAGAAAGGATCTTGCCCGACGGCGGCACGATCGTGTTGTAGGCGCGCGCCAGACGTGTGATGGAGTCGAGCAGGATCACCACGTCCTTCTTGTGCTCGACCAGGCGCTTCGCTTTCTCGATCACCATCTCGGCGACTTGCACGTGGCGCTGCGCGGGCTCGTCGAAGGTCGACGAGACGACCTCGCCCTGCACCGATCGCTGCATGTCGGTCACCTCTTCGGGCCGCTCGTCGATGAGCAGCACGATCAGGTACACCTCCGGATGGTTCGCCGTGATGCTGTTCGCGATGTTCTGCAGCAGCATGGTCTTCCCGGTGCGCGGAGGCGCGACGATGAGGCCCCGCTGGCCTTTGCCGATAGGCACCAGCAGATCCAGCACGCGGGCGGAGAGGTTGTCGCCCTCGGTCTCGAGCGAAATCTTCGACTGCGGGTACAGCGGCGTCAGGTTCTCGAAGAACACCTTCTCGCGCGCACGCTCGGGCGGCTCGAAATTCACCGCCTCGACCTTGATCAGCGCGAAGTATCGCTCGCCATCCTTGGGCGGCCGAATCTGGCCGGAGACGGTGTCGCCGGTGTGCAGATCGAACTTCCGGATCTGCGAAGGCGAGACGTAGATGTCGTCCGGTCCCGGCAGGTAGTTATAGTCGGGGGCGCGGAGGAACCCGAACCCGTCAGGGAGCACTTCGAGAACCCCCTCAGAGAAGATCAGGCCGCTCTTTTCGGCGCGCGCCTTCAGAATCTCGAAGATCAGCTCCTGCTTGCGCATGCCGGTCGCGCCCGGCACATCGAGCTGCTTGGCGATCTTGGTCAGCGCGCCGACGCTCATGTCCTTGAGCGTCGCGAGATCGATGCGCTCGATTCTCTCGGGTGGCGCGGCGCCCTTGTCCTGAGCGCCGGCGCCGTTCCCCTTCGGAGACGGCTGAGATTGCTGTTGCGGCGTGGTGGGGGTTGGGGGCTGCTGAGGTTGCTCGCCCGTTGGTCGATCAGTGTCCACAGTTCATCCAGTCCTTACGTATTGGCGTGGGGCCCCCAGACTCGGGGGTAATGTTCAATGCGGGATGTCAGGATTCAAGACGGTAGATCGCAGCGACAGGCTGTCAATCAGCAATCAGCAATCCGCAATCAGAAATCTCACTAGTGCGTAATGGTGTCGTCGGCAATGGCACTGGCGACCGGTTCGGCTTGCGCCTCGGCGGCGAGGCGCCCCGCGAGCGGCTCGGCCAGCGCGATCTTCAGGACCTCGTCCATCGTCTGGACCAGGTAGACGTTGAGCGTGTCCAGCACGTTCTTCGGAATGTCGGCCAGGTCCTTCTCGTTATCCTTCGGCAGCACGATGTTCTTGATGCCGGCGCGATGGGCGGCGAGCACCTTTTCCTTGACGCCGCCAATCGGCAGCACCTTGCCGCGCAGCGTGATCTCGCCCGTCATGGCCACGTCCTTGCGGATCGGCACGCGCGCCAGCGCCGAGACGAGCGCGGTGGCGAGCGTGATCCCCGCCGACGGTCCGTCTTTGGGGATCGCGCCCTCGGGCACGTGTATATGGACGTCGGTCTTGCGGTTGAATTCCTTCGGGATCCCGAACTCCTCGGACTTCGACCGCACCCAGCTCATCGCCGCCTGCGCCGATTCCTGCATGACGTCGCCCAGTTTGCCGGTGAGCGTCAGATGGCCCTTGCCCGGCATGAGCGTCGCCTCGGTGACGAGAATTTCGCCGCCCACCTCCGTCCACGCGAGACCGGTGGCGATGCCGATCTCGTTGGTCTCCTCGGCCATCGTGTTGCGGAAGCGCGGCACACCGAGGTACTGGGTCACTTTCTCGGCAGTAATCTCCTCGGAGAACGTATTGCCCTCGGCCACGACCTTGCGCGCGACCTTACGGCAGATCGACGAGATCTCGCGCTCGAGGTTGCGGACGCCCGCCTCGCGCGTGTACCGCTGAATGAGGGTCTGGAACGCCTCGTCAGCGAAGGTGATGTTGTCCTTGGTCAGCCCTACGCCTTCGATGGCCTTCGCCGAGAGAAACTTCTTCGCGATCTCGACCTTCTCGATCTCCGTGTAGCCGGCCAATTGCAGCACTTCCATGCGATCGCGCAGCGCTTGCGGGATCGTGTGCAGCACGTTGGCCGTGCAGATGAACATCACGTGCGACAGGTCGTACTCGACGTCGAGGTAGTGATCCAAGAACGTGTGGTTCTGCTCCGGGTCGAGCACTTCGAGGAGCGCCGCCGACGGATCGCCTCGGAAGTCCATCGACATCTTGTCGACTTCGTCGAGTAGGAAGACCGGATTCATCGAGCCGGCCTTCTTCATCATCTGGATGATCTGGCCAGGGAAGGCGCCGATGTAGGTGCGGCGGTGGCCGCGGATTTCGGCCTCGTCTCGCACGCCGCCGAGCGAGAGCCGCACGAACTTGCGGTTCATCGCACGCGCGATCGACTTGGCCAGCGACGTCTTGCCGACGCCCGGAGGCCCGGAAAAGGTGAGGATGGTCGCCTTCGGCTTCTTGACCAATAAGCGGACCGCGAGGAACTCGAGGATGCGCTCCTTGATCTTTTCCAGCCCGTAATGATCTTCGTGGAGGATCTCCTCGGCCCGCTTGAGATCCCGGCTCTCGCGCGTCTTCTTGTGCCAGGGCACGGCGATGAGCCAATCGAGGTAGTTGCGCGAAACAGTCGCCTCGGCTGACATCGGGGGCATCGCTTCCAGGCGCTTGAGCTCCTGGATGGCCTTCTCCTCGACGTCCTTGGGCATCTTGGAGGTTTCGATTTTCTTCTTGAGCTCGTCGACCTCGTTGCCCTTCTCGTCCTTGCGGCCCAGCTCCTTCTGGATGGCCTTCATCTTCTCGTTGAGGTAGTACTCCTTCTGCGCCTTCTCCATCTGCTTCTTGACGCGAGACTGGATGCGGCGGTCGACCTGGAGCTTATCCACCTCGATTTCGAGGATGCCGGCGATGCGGTTGAGCCGCTCGGTCGGCGAGATGATCTCGAGCAGGTTCTGCTTCTCGTCCACGCCCACCAGCAAATGGGCAGCAATCGTGTCTGCGAGCTTCCCGGGATCGTCGACGCGTACGGCGGCAATCATCGCGTCGAAATTCAGGTTGTTCGAGAGCTTGACGTACTGCTCGAAGAGCGACACGACGCGGCTCATCGTGCTTTCGGCGTCCGGGCTCGTTTCCCGCGCCTTGGGCAGCACCTTGACGACGACTCGGTAGAAACCCTTGTCTTCCTTCCACTCGACAGCCCGTGCGCGATCCACGCCTTCGACCAGCACCTTGATGTTGCCGTCGGGCAGCTTCAGGCTCTGCACGACGTTGGCCACGCAGCCCATCGTGTAGATGTCGTCCGGCTTCGGGTCGTCGACCGACGCGTCGTGCTGCGCGGCCAGGAAAATGCGTTTGTCCTTGAGGAGCGCGTGCTCCAGTGCCCGCGTCGAGGACGGCCGTCCAATGACGAACGGCATCATCATGTGCGGAAAGACCACGACGTCTCGCAGTGGCACGATGGGGAGGGTTTCGTAGACTTCCAAACGGTGACTCCTGAATTGTTGATTTCGGATTGCTGATTGATGATTGCGTCCAGCGTGCCCGAATCAGCAATCAACAATCCGCAATCAGCAATTCACGCGTTCATCCAGCCTTCTCGATGAGCGTGACGGGTTTGTCCTTCTCCATCACGATCTCTCGCGTGATCGTGACCTCGCGGAGCTTCTTCTGGTTCGGCACCTGATACATCAGATCGAGCATCAGATCCTCGATGATCATCCGAAGGCCCCGCGCGCCAATCTTGCGTTCGAGCGCCGATTCGGCGATCGCTTCAAGTGCATCGTCGGTGAATCGCAGCTTCACGTTCTCGTACTCGAACAGTTTCATGTACTGACGCGTGATGGCGTTGCGCGGCTGCGTCAGGATCTGGACGAGCGCGGTCTTGTCGAGTTCGTGCAGCGTGCCGACGACAGGCAGCCGGCCGACGAACTCAGGAATCAGGCCGTACTTGATCAAATCCTGCGGCTCGAGCTGCTCGAGCGTGGTACCGATATCACGGTCGCGCGCCGACTTCACCTCGGCCTTGAACCCGAGCGTCTTCTTGCCGACGCGCCGCTCGATCTGCTTGTCGAGACCGACGAACGCGCCGCCGCAGATAAAGAGGATATTGGTCGTATCGACCTGGAAGAACTCCTGGTGCGGGTGCTTGCGTCCGCCCTGCGGCGGCACGTTGGCGACCGTACCTTCGAGGATCTTCAGGAGCGCCTGCTGGACGCCTTCGCCCGACACGTCGCGCGTGATCGACGGGTTCTCGTCCTTGCGGCAGATCTTGTCGACTTCATCTATATAGATGATGCCCTGCTGGCATTTCTCGATGTCGCCGCCGGCCGCCTGCAGCAGCTTCAGGATGATGTTCTCGACGTCCTCGCCGACGTAGCCCGCTTCGGTGAGCGTCGTGGCGTCGACGATCGTAAAGGGCACCGACAGAAGCTTGGCCAGCGTCTGAGCCAGAAGCGTCTTGCCGGTTCCCGTCGGGCCGATGAGCAGGATGTTGCTCTTCGTCAGCTCGATGTCGTTCCGGCCGCGCGGCTGCTTGAGAATCTCGATGCGCTTGTAATGGTTGTAGACGGCCACGGCCAGCTTCTTCTTGGTCCGCTCCTGGCCGATGACGTACTCGTCGAGGAACTTCTTGATCTCCTGGGGCGTCGGGAGCGACGAGCGTGTGCCGCGGTTCTCAAACCGGTTGTCGTCGGCGATGATGTCGTTGCAGACTTCGACGCATTCGTCGCAAATGAAGACCGTTGGGCCGGCAATGAGCTTGCGGACGTCGTTCTGATCCTTGTTGCAGAACGAGCACCGCAGAACCTCGCCTTCCCCCGTCTTTTTCACCATGGAATTCACCTACGCCCGCTTGCGGATGACATCGTCAATGATACCGTATTCCTTGCCCTGGTCGGCCGACATGATGTAGTCGCGTTCCGTGTCATCCTGGATACGCTTGACGGACTGTCCGGTATGGGCCACCAGGATGTCATTGATGCGCTCGCGTATGCGCAGGATCTCCCGGGCCGCAATATCAATATCGGTCGCTTGGCCACCCAGCCCAGACATCAGGGGCTGATGTATGACAATCCGTGAATTCGGGAGCGAGAACCTCTTACCCTTCGCCCCTGCCGCCAGCAAGACAGCCGCCATCGAGGCGGCCTGCCCGATGCAGGTGGTCTGCACATCAGGTTTGATGAACTGCATCGTGTCGTAGATCGCCAGCCCGGCTGTAATCGACCCGCCGGGACTGTTGATGTAGAGCTGGATGTCCTTGTCGGGGTCTTCCGCTTCGAGAAACAGCAGCTGCGCGATGGCAAGATTCGCGACGATGTCGTCGATTGGGGTCCCGATAAAGATGATGCTGTCCTTCAGGAGGCGCGAGAAGATGTCGTACGCTCGCTCGCCGCGATTGGTCTGCTCGACCACCATCGGCACCAGTTGCAGATGGGCATCGACGATGCCAGGGAGATGATTCCTCATTCAGTACCGTGAGCGCATCGGCGCAAACGTCCGTGGGCTGGTTGTCAGGGAAATAGACCGTGCGGGAATGCCTACAATGCTCCCGAAATTGTAGCACGCGCCATGAGGAAGTCAATGGACTTCTCCCGGCGCAGACCCGCCCGGACGCGAGAGAATCCGCCTTCTTTCTCGAGCTGCGCGCGCACCACAGCCGGAGCGCGACCCATCCGTTCGGCAAAGCGGCCGACCTCTTGCTCGATTTCCTCGTCGGTCGCCTCGATCCGCTCGCGGCGCGCCACTTGGTCGAGCGCCAGCGCCGCGCCGACCGCCTCTCGCGCGACCTCGCGCTGGCTTTCACGAAACGCCGCCCAGTCGATGCCCGCCTGACTGGGGTCGATCTTCTGCTCCATCAGGCGCCGGCCAAACTCTTCCAGGCGGCGATCCATGTCGCGCTCGACGAGCGATATCGGCACCTCGAACGGCACGCGGGCGGCGAGCTGCTTCATGAGCTCGGCGCGGATCTCGCGCTCCGATGCATGACGCGCCTCGTGCTCGAGGTCCTCGCGCACGCGGGAGCGTAACGCGTCGAGCGTGGCGAAGTCGCCCAGATCCTTCGCCAGTTCGTCGTCCAGATTCGGCAGCACGCGTGTCTTGATGGCTCGCACGGTCACCGTATAGGTCACCTCGGCGTTTGCCAGCTCGCTGATGGCGTAATCCGATGGGTAGCGAATCTGGAACGTCTTGGTGGCGCCGGTCGTGAGACCCATCAGTGGCTCGTCGAACCCTGGAGGATTCGCCTTCGAGCCGAGCTCGATCGACACGCTTTCACGTGTGTCCACCTGGCCCTTGTCGTCGCGCGCAAGGTCCACGACGAGCGTGTCGCCGCTCTCGATGGCGCGTCCCTCGACGGGCTCGTAGCGGGCCGCCCGGACGCGCAGCCGCTCGAGCGCAAGGGTGACGGCCTCCTCCTCCACGCGAGAGGAGGGCCGAGTCAGCGCGATCGTCGAGTACTCACCCGGGTCGAACGCCGGGACCGTGTCGAATACGGCGGTGAAGGTGAGCGGCTGGCCTTCCTCAATCGTCACGTCCCGAACATCGGGGGTGTCGATCGCCTCAACGCCGCGCTCGCGCAGCGCTTCGTCGACGGCGCGCGGGACCAGATCGTGCGCGACATCGTGGAGAATCTGATCCTTGAAGCGCTGCCTGATCACGCGTGGGGGCGTCTTGCCGGGCCGGAACCCCGGCACGCGCGCCGTCTGCGAATAACGCCGGGCCACGCGATCGATCTCGGCATCGACCACGAGGCTTGGAATCTCGACCCGCACGTTCTTGCGCGTCTCGTTGACGTCGACAAACTCAATTTTCATGTGAGGATGGCCGCTCGGAGGCGAATGCGAAAGGGGGGACTCGAACCCCCATAGCCCTGCGGCTACCGGATCCTAAGTCCGGCGCGTCTGCCAGTTCCGCCACTTTCGCTCACGGCACCCGTTCAGCGTAACACGCTCATTGGAAATTGCAGGATTGCAGAAAGGATCTGACGCATCTCATCTCGAATACGTGTCTTTCCCGTCCTGCCATCCTGCCATCCTGCAATTCGATAATCGTTTCTGATTGATACAGCTTCTCCATCCGATAATCTCCTGAGAGGGCTTCGGTCGCATCGCCATCTGTAAGAGATTGATAAACATACTCTTAGCGCTTACTAGCGACACGTCAGTCGCCGTGAAACTAATGGATGTTCGTATCGATAGAGACATTGGTAAGTATCAGATTTGATACACTACGTCTCTGAAATAACGCTAAGTCTCTCATAGTTCTATCGCTGGTTCCTCGTTCGTTGGTCGGCTCCGGTGGCCCAAGTGTAAGTCGCGGGGCGGAGCTGTATCACTCTTAGCCAAACACACCAAAACAGGTCAGGGCCATGGCAGACACCACACTTGCGTTGGCCGACGCTCGTGCCGCTCGTTTCGCCCGGCAGAGCGACGGGGCGGTCGAGCTCATCGGACGATCGCCGGCGATCACACGTGCCCAGGAACTGGTTCGTCGGGCGGCGGCAGTTGATGGCAGCGTGCTCATCACGGCCGAGGCCGGAGTGGCGCTGGACGGTGTCGCGCGAGAGCTTCACGCGCGGAGCCGTCACGCAACCGGGTCGTTCGTCCTCGTGGAGTGCGACGCGCGAGATCCAGCGCGGCTCGAGCGGCTGTTGTTCGGTACGGCTGTCGCCGATGGCTCGACTGACCTCGAGGGGGTATCGAGCGATAGCCGCCTGGCGGCCGTGCAGGGTGGGACGCTGTTCCTGCAGGACGTGACGGAGCTGTCGGCTGCGGCACAGGCGAGGCTGGCGCGGATTGCTCGTGACGGCGAGATGCGGATAGACGGTCAGCCGGCGGCGACGCTGTTTCGGCTTGTTGCGGGCGCCGCGCCTGGCATCGAGACCGAGGTGCACGCCCACCGTTTCCGCGCCGATCTCTACCGGCGGCTCTCGACGGTGCGGATTGATCTGCCCTCGCTGCGTGAACGGGCCGAGGACGTGCCGGCACTGGCCACGCGGTTGCTGGAGGACAGCTGCGTCGCGCGCGGCCTTCCGACTCGGACGTTGACGCACGCCGCGCTGGCGCTCCTTGGTGCGCTGATGTGGCCCGGGAACCTCGCCGAACTGCAGCGCGCCATCGAGCGAGCCCTCACCGCAGCAGATGACGCCATGATACACGTCGAGCATCTGCTGCCCACGCTCCAACTGCAGCGCGCCCCGGCGCCGTTCCTGCCGGCTGGCAACCTGCGCGAGGCCCGACTGCGATTTGAGCGCGAGTACATCGCCACGGTGCTCCAGCATCACCAGTGGCGGGTCGCAGAAGCCGCCCAAGCCCTGGGCATTCAGCGACCAAATCTCTACCGGAAAGCGCGCCAGCTTGGCATTCCGGTTGCGCGCCTATCGGAGTAACATGGGGGCCACAGACATGCGAACCAAACTGTTGACGTTCGTCCTGCTTGTCGCGGGGCTGTCTGGCCTCGTGCGTGCACAGAGCGTCCAGGCACCACTGCCGTCCGGATCGGCGCCCGCCCAGCAGCGACCAACCACGCTGCCGACAGGTGAGCGCTACGTGATCGGCCCGCAGGACAACCTGTCGATTACGGTGGTGGACGAACCCGAATTGACCGGAAAGTTCCGGGTGGACAATGACGGCACCTTGACGTTCCCCTTCCTCAATCGAGTACCGGTGGCTGGTTTGACGCTGGAGGAGCTTCAAGCCCGTCTGACGACCCTCCTCAAAGCGGGGGAGATCCTCAGGAATCCGCAAGTGCGCGTGGAAGTCGACCAGTACAAGAGCCGCAGCGTGTACGTCATTGGCGAAGTACGAGTGCCAGGCAAAGTCACGATGAGTGGCACGACGCTGACGCTGCTCGAGGCGCTTGCGCTTGCTGGCTCACCCACCGCGAATGCCAGCAACGAAATCATTGTGGTGCATCCGTCGAGGCCGGGCGCAAGTGTTGGCGGCGTTGCGGGCGCCGACATTGAAGGCGAGCGCATCACCGTCAACCGCAGAGACCTGGAGCTTGGACGAGCGGGACGCGAGATTGTTCTGCAGGACGGCGACATCATCAACGTGCCAGTGGCACAGCGGTTCTACATCTACGGATACGTCAGAAACCCCGGTACCTACGTCCTCGATCCGGGAATGACTCTGCAGCAGGCGATCGCGCTGGCGGGCGGCCTGACCGACCGCGGCTCGGATCGGCGCATCAAGGCCAAGCGACAGGTTAACGGCAAGCTGGCCGAAATGTCGCTGCAGCTCGAAGACAAGATCCTCGCAAACGACACCATCGCCATCCCATCCCGCTTCTTCTGATTCTTGGCTAGAGGAGCGCCTGCGGCCATGCCGAAGCGACGGCCAGGTGAAGCCGGAGCGAGGCATCAGCGTTAGCTCGCGCCGGGGGTGGGACCCCGGCGCCACTATATAATGTGCGGTATCGCCGGCCTGGTACGCCGGGACGGGCCGATTGAATCGGATCCGTCGCCGGCGCTCGGCGCAGCGCTTGCGCACCGCGGCCCAGACGGTCATGGCGTCTGGTGCTCGCCGAGGCGCGACGTGGTGCTCGTCCATCGGCGCCTCGCGATCATCGATCCCAGCCCCGCCGGCGCGCAGCCGATGAGCACTTCCGACGGCCTCCATCACATCGTCTTCAACGGCGAGGTCTACAACCATCGCGAGCTACGGCGATCGCTGGAAAGCCAGGGCGAGTTGTTTTCGACCCGCAGCGACACCGAAGTGCTGCTGCGGTTGCTGGTCCGCGAGGGTCCATCCGCGCTCGCGCGGGTGCGCGGCATGTTCGCGCTCGCGTGGTGGGACATGCGCGAGCGCGCACTCGTCATCGCCCGCGATCGCTTCGGCATCAAGCCCCTGTATGTCGCGGCCGGTGAAGAAGCCGTGGCGTTTGCATCGGAAATCCGTGCGCTCGTGTCCTCTGGTCTCGTGTCCGGCACGGTCGATCCCGCGGGTGTCCTCGCCTATCTTGCGTGGGGAAGCGTGCCGCCGTCGCTCACCTGGGCGGCGGGTGTCGAGAGCCTGACACCGGGCACCTGGCGGCGGTGGCGTTCTGGACGCGCACCGGAGGAGCAGCGCTTCGCCAGCCCGACCGACGCCCATGCGCGCCCATCCACGTCATGCGATCAACGTGAGCTCAAGGACCGGACCCGCGAGGCCGTCGAGGGCAGTGTCGTCGCGCACCTGGTCGCGGACGTGCCGGTTGGCCTCTTCCTGTCTGGAGGCATCGATTCGTCGGCGATCCTTTCCGCGGCGGCTCATGCCGGCGTCTCTGGGCTGCGCACCTTCACCGTCAGGTTCGATGACGGATCTTCCGAGCACGAGTATGCCCGGCTCGTCGCGTCCGCCTTCGGCGCCGAGCACCGGGAGCTCGTCGTCGATCCGTCACACGTCGTCGCCGATCTGCCGCGCATTCTTGGTCATCTGGACCAGCCGACTCTTGACGCGGTCAATTCGTTTTACGTCTCGCAGGCCGTGGCGTCGACCGGCATCAAGGCGGTCTTGTCGGGCACGGGCGGCGACGAGTTGTTTGGCGGCTATCCGTCGTTCCGTCGTCTGCCGGCGGCGGTTCGCTGGAAGCGGCGCCTGCGCCCCGTCGTGCCGGCTCTTTCTTCCGTCGTGGCCGCTGGGTTGCCCGAACGGCTGTCGGGGCGCTGGCAGCACTTCATGTCGGGCAACGGTGGCATGAACGCCGCCTATCGCGCGCAGCGAGGGCTCTTCATGCCGTCAGAGATCGAAGGCTTCGCGGGACCGGCTCTTCGCGATCGGTGGAGGCCGGCGGCCGATCGGCTCTTGGCCACCGAGTCGGCGATCTTTGACGTCCACGCGACCAGTCCGGCAGGTGAGGTGGCGGGACTCGAGACGCGGATGTACCTGTGCTCGCAGCTGCTGCGCGACCTCGACGCGATGTCGATGGCGCATTCGCTCGAGGTCCGTGTGCCGCTGGTCGATCACGTCTTGGTCGATGCCGTCTGGCCCGACCTCGGCGCCCACCCCTCGCTGATGCGCAACAAGCGATTGCTGCACGAGACGCTGGCCCGGCCGCTGCCGCCCGCCTCCGTCGAGCGGCCCAAGCAGGGGTTCATCCTGCCGTTTGAACGCTGGATCGGTGGCGAGCTCGAACCGTTCGTGCGTGATGGGATGCGCCAGCTCGCCGCCGGCCGCTGGATCTCGGCAGACGCCCCCGACCGAGTGTGGCAGGCGTGGCGCGAGGGTCGCGCACACTGGACGCGACCCTGGAGCCTCGCCGTCCTGGGACATTTTCTCTAAGCCACTCATCGATCTATGCCGAACCCGCGGGCGATCGCGAAGCGGATGCTCTTGCGGACCGTTGAAGTCCTCACCAGCCGGCATCCGGTTCTGCTTCCGCAAATCGCCTCCGATGAGGCCTCCACGCTCGATGTGACGGCTCCGTACCGTGTCGAAGGACCAACGTTGGACATCCAGATCCACAACCCGGGGCGCGGCGAGCTGACGGCGACCTTGCTGACCCCGAATGGCACGAATGCCTCGCGCGTGCATTGGCGCTCGAAACCGATTCCATTCAACGGGCCGGCGATGCTCGGCTTCGATCTGACGAGCGGCCAGGTTCGAGTGGGAGGGCAGGATTGCGGCCACGCCCCCGTTCCGTTGCCAGCGCGTCGCTTCTCGTGGGCCCTCACGATCCGCGACTCCGGCCGCGAGCGCTCGCGGGTTACCGGACACTATCTGCCTGGCAACGGCGCGGTCGGCGACGACTACTATGCCGGCGGGAATTACGTGGACTATGAGGCCGAGAGCCTCACCACCCGCGAGTTAGTCGTGGCGCTGGCAAGGCAGTATCCCTTCCGCGGCGTGGCCGTGGAAATCGGCTGCGCCACTGGCGGCCTGTTGGAGGATCTGGGAAGGGCCGGCTTCGACGCGATTGGCGTCGACTACTCCGCGTGGGCTGTCGGCCGGGCCCGGGAACGGGTAGGGCAGGATCGCGTCTGGCAGGTCGACGTCGAAAAGGATGAATTGACCGAGACGCCGCTTGCCGCACGCGCCCCGTTCGGCGCGTTGATCATGCTGTCTGTCCTCGAGCACTTCGCCGATCCGTTCGGCGTCCTCGAACGCGTCGGCCGACTGGTCGGACCGGGCGGGCGTCTCTTCCTGACGACGACCAACGCCGGAGGCGTCGGCCGATGGCTGTTCGGCCGCGATTGGGAGGGCTATTTCGACTGGACCCATCGCGGCGTCGATGCTGTCAGCGCCGAGTCGCTCAAGACGCATCTCGACCGGTTGAGCTGGAAGATCGAGCAGTTCGGAACGAGCCTGGTCTGGGACGGCAACGCCGATCCAACCCATGCGACGCTCCGCGAGTGGTGGGTCTCGGACGCGAGATTTCGCCGGCTGCTGGCCGAACGGGACCTGGGCGATCTGATCACATGTGTGGCCACCAAACGATGATGGCGGACGCAGGCGTTGGCCCCGGCCTCATCGCGCGTCTCAAGCGCGCGGTCGGTCCTCGCGTGACAACCAAGGTTCGATGCCTTGTGCGGGGGTACGGCCTGCCGAGATGGGGCAATCTGCGGCGTACAAGGCCGTTCTCAACGCAGTACGGCTTCGAGCGCGGCACGCCGATCGATCGCTACTATCTGCACCAATTTTTCGAGCTGCATCGCCACCTCATCACAGGACGCGTGCTCGAGGTGCAGACCAGCGCGTACACCAAGTTGTTCGGCCGCGACGTCACCCAGGCCGACACCTTTGACATCGTGCCTGAGTTCGATCCGACGTATGTCTGCGATTTCGCCCATTGCGAGGGCATCCTGCCAGACGAAGCGTACGATTGCGTGCTGTTGCCGAATACGCTTCCTTGTTTCCGGGAGCTCGACCGCTCGCTGGCGCAGGCGTTTCGCATCGTCCGTCCGGGCGGCGCGATTCTGGCGTCCACGGGAGGGTTGCTGCCACTCACGAGGGATGTCCCCGAGTACTGGCGCCTGACGCCGGACGGGTGGCGCGAACTCCTGGCCTCGGCATGGCGCGGCGCCGAACTGACGGTTGCTGAACACGGGAATTGTCTGGCGGCGGTTGGTGCGCAGATGGGCCTCGCGCTCGAAGAGCTCACCGACGCCGAGCTGGACGTCCACGATCCTCGCTATCCGGTTCTGACGACAATTATTTGTCGAAAGCCATGTTAGGCCGCCAGTGAACGTCGTTGCCAGCCGTAGCGGGTCATGAGCTTCGCCCGTCAAACCGTCAAACACGCATTGCTCACGACGAGCCACTACCGACATCGACTCGAGCGGGATCGCTTCCCGGGCGTCGCGGTGCTTTGCTATCACGCCGTCCGGCCCGACGACTGGCCCGAGCACACGATGGCGTTCGAAGGACTGCATGTGCGCGCCTCGGAGCTCGAGGCGCATTGCCGCTTCTTGAAGGCGACGTGTCACCCGATCTCGCTCGGCACCTGGCGCGCGGCGCTCGACGGGGGGCCGTCGCTGCCTGAGCGCCCGGTCCTGGTCACCTTCGACGATGGGTATCGGACAGTTGCAACCGTGGCGCGGCCGATCCTGGAGAGGTTCGGCATTCCCGCGGCGTTGTTTGTGTGCAGTGCTCCCGTCGAACAGCGGACGTTCTTCTGGTACGACGCGATCGCGATCGCCCGCGGCGAGGCCGAAGTGCAGCGCCTGAAGCAGGCGCCGTTCGCCGAGTGGCATGCCGCCGTCTGCGCTGCCCGCGCTCCAGTGTCTGAGGGCAATCC
>MELA01000104.1:32911-53075 GCA_001767495.1 Acidobacteria bacterium RIFCSPLOWO2_12_FULL_65_11
GGCCGACGGCGGGTTTGAGATTGGCGGGCACACGGCCACGCATCCGATTCTGGCGCGTGCCGATCGCGACCGGCAGCGCGAGGAGATCGCGCGCAACCAGCAGACGATCCGCGCGTGGGTCGATCGCCAGCCGGCCGCATTCGCCTATCCCAACGGCGAGCGGTCGGACTACTCCTCGGGGACGGTGTCGATTCTTCGCGAGCTGTCGTACGACATGGCGTTCACGACCGAAGCAGGTTTCGCGTCGGGGGGACAGCGGCTCGAGTGGCCGCGGTTTCTGATGCTCGCCGGAGTGTCCGAGGCCGAGCTCGCCCATCGCCTGGCCTACAGCTGGCGAACCGATGCAAGCGTAAGTCTCAGGTCTCAAGTCTCAAGTGAGACTTCAGACTTCAGACTTGAGCCTTGATTGGCAAGCGTGCTCTAAGCGTGCGCATTGTCCAGGCCGTCGGCTGGTATTTTCCGGATCGCCTCGGCGGAACCGAAATGTATGTCGCTGCGCTCGCCGAGCGGCTGCGCCGCATGAATCACGACGTCCAGATCGTCGCGCCGGAACCCGGGGCGGCGGCGGCGCGCTGCTACGATCACGCCGGCGTCCCTGTCTTTCGCTTTCCGATCCGCACGCCGCTGACACGCGATGAAGCACAGGGACGAGCGCCGGTCGGCGGAAGCGAATGGTTTCAGCAGTGGGTGCGCGCCGCGCGCCCCGATGTCGTTCACTTCCATACCCTCGTGCCGGGGTTGGAGATCGATGAAGTCAAGGCGGCGAAGGCCGCCGGCGCTCGTATCGTCGCGACGACTCACGCCGGCAGCCTCGGGTACATCTGCGCGCGCGGCACGATGCTCAGATGGGGGCAGGCGCTCTGCGACGGCCTTGCCGAGCCGCACAAATGCGCTGCCTGCGATCTGCAGAAGCGAGGACTGGCCAAGTGGGCGGCGACCGCTGCGGGCGCCGTTCCGGTGTGGTCCAGTCAGCTCGGCGCGCGTTTGCCCGGAAAGCTCGGCACCACGCTCGGAATGCCGTCGGCCATCGTTTTTAACATGGCCCGTCAGCGCGAGCTGCTGGCCACGGTCGATCGGTTCGTGCTGCTGACCGACTGGTCGGCGGACGCCGTTGTTCGCAACGGCGCTTCAGGTTCGAAGGTGACCGTCAATCGCCTCGGCATTGGCGGCGCGTTCGTGCGCAAACCGGGACCGCTGGTCCAGCCCACCGTCGCTCCCGTCAAGTTCGGCTATCTCGGCCGGTTCGATCCGATCAAGGGCGTCTACGACTTGGGCCGCGCGCTTCGCTCGTTGCCGCGTGACGTGCCGTTCCGCTTCGATATCCGCGGACCGCTCGACACAGAGGAAAGCCGCGACGTCTATCGGTGCCTCGGCGAAATGCTCGACGGCGACACACGCGCCACCTTGGGTCCCGCCGTGCCGGTCGCGAACGTCCCAGCGCATCTGGCCTCGCTCGACGTGTTGTGTTGCCCCTCGGCGTGTCTGGAAGGCGGGCCGACCGTCGCCATCGAGGCGCACGCCACAGGCACTCCGGTTGTCGGCACGAGGATCGGCGGCCTCGCAGAGCTGATCACGGATGGGCGGGACGGTCGGCTCGTGCCGCCGGGCGATTGGCGCGCGCTGGCGTCGGCCATTGCCGAGATCGCAAGCAATCCCCGCGGAACCGTCGATGCGTGGCGCACCGCCATTCCGGCCGCCCGGACGATGGACGACGTGGCGGCCGACTATGTCGCGATCTATCAACACTGACGTGCGGGTTGGCGTCTTTCATCCGGGCACCCAGCATTCGCACGAAACGGCGTTGGCCTTTCAGGAAGCGGGCTCGCTTGCCTGGTACGCGACATCGATTTTCTACGACGCCGGCCGCTGGCCGTACAACGCGGCCAAGTTCCTGCCGCCCGCCGCGCGCGTCCGCTTCGAGTACGAGTTCAAGCGTCGCTACCACCAGGAGCTCGATCCCTCGCTCGTCCGGACGTTCGGCGTGTGGGAATGGGTCGAGCGTCTGAGCATGCGCGCCGGCTTCCGCACGCTCGAGCACTACGCGAACGAATGGGGCAACGTGCGATTTGGCCGTCGGGTGGCCGACCTCGCGGCTCGCACCTCGGTCGATGCCATCTGGGGCTCCGATACGTCGAGCCTGACGGCATTCAGCGGCGTGAAAGACCGCGGCGTGCGCTGCATTCTGGACCAGACGGTTGGGCATCCTCGTGTCTGGAATCGCATCCTGACTGAAGAACGCTGTCTGGTCGGCCGTGATTTCGATCCGTACCCGCGGCCGTACCCTGAAGCCGACATGCAGCGCGTCGAACGCGAATTGGAGCTGGCCGACCGCGTCGTCTGCGGATCGTCCTTCGTGCGCGACACCCTCATCGAGACCGGTGTGAAGGCGGAAAAGATGTGCGTCATCCCCTACGGTGTGCCAGGCGGGACGTTTTCACCTCGCGAGACGCCAGCGGGCCACGATGGACTGCGGCTGCTGTTTGTCGGCCATTTTGGACTGCGCAAGGGCGCATGGTATCTGCTCGAGGTGATGCGCCGACTGGCACACCTTCGCGGATTGACGCTCACGATCGTCGGTAAATCCACGGTGCCGGATCGCTTTCTGGCGCCGTTTGGCGAACGCGTCCGCCGCATCCCGCATGTCTCGCGACATCAAGTCCACGGCGTGTATCGCGACGCCGACGTGTTCGTGCTGCCGTCGCTGTTCGAAGGGTCATCGATTGCCGTGTTCGAAGCACTCGCATCGGGGCTTCCCGTCGTCACGACGCCGAATGCCGGATCCGTGGTGCGTGACGGCATCGACGGCTTCGTCGTGCCCATCCGCGACTCAGAGGCCCTCGCTGAACCGATCGAGAGGCTGTATCACGACCCGCAGCTTCGCGGGGAGATGGCGGTTCGGGCGCGCCTTCGCGCGCTCGAGTTCCCATGGCGTCGCTACCGCGAGGAGCTCGTGCACAGGCTGGAGACTTGGACCAACTGATGGCGGATTCCACGACTGCCAGGAAACCCGCCGGATCGAGATCCGGTGCGGCGGGTCTGCCTGTGGAGACGGCGTCGGTCAGACCAGTTGCGCTCGGCGCCGGCGTGTTGGTGTCTCACCCGCTTGCGCTCAGCCGAACAGCTGGCGGTATGCAGCTCTGCACCGACGAATACGCGCGAACGCTCCGCGCCGCCGGCGTCGAGCTCGCCGTCACGCCGCTCGAGCACGATCGCCGCAGGCTGACGCGACTCGTCCACCGGCTCTCCCCGCAACCCTATCCGCCTCAGTGGCGCAACGCCGCCGTGCGGGACATCATCACGTCGGCGAGCCGCGCGCGCGCGCGATTCGTCTTTCTCAATCTCGTCAACCTGGCGCCGCTGGCGGCCGTTCTCCGACCGCATCTACCCGCTGAGACCGAGATTGTCTTGCTCTCTCATGGCCTCGAAAGCGTCGACTTTCTCCACACAATTCCGATCGAAACGCGTTCCCGCAGGCTGCAAGCGGAGCTTGGTCGGCGTCTGCTCGACGAGCGGCGTCATCGCGCGTCCATCGGCCAGGTTCTCTGTCTGTCGGACTGGGAAGCCGAGATCGAACGATGGATCGGTGCGCGCCACGTCACGGCCGTGCCGCGCACGCTTCCCGATCGGCCGCCGCTCGAGTGGACGCCCGACCCCTCGCGGCTGGGATTTGTCGGCACGCTCGATCATCCGCCCAACGCCGACGGCCTCCATCGGTTCCTCCAGGCGTTCGAGCCGGTCGCGCCCACCGGTTGCCGCCTGCGCGTCGTCGGCGGACCGGTCAGTGCCGGCCGCGCACTGGCGGGCCGCTTTCGAGCGGTCGAGTACCTGGGGCCCTTGTCCGATGCCGACCTCGAGTCGGAGTCCACCACATGGTCAGCGTTCGTGCACCCGCTGTTCTGCTTTTCCCGCGGATGCAGCACCAAGCTCGCCGTCGCACTGGCCTGGCGGATCCCGATCGCGACCACGCCTTCCGGCGTTCGTGGGTACGTCTGGCGCGAGGGCACGTTGCCGATGGCGGAGTCGCCGGAGGCGTTGGCCCGCCTTGCGTGCAGCTTGACGGATCGGGCTGCGTCGATCGGCGCGCGCGATGCCGTGGCGGCGGTTGCCTGCGCACTACCGACCGTGGAAGACGTGGGCCGGATCATTCACCAGGCGTTGGCGCGATGAGCCTCGACTCGCTCCGGATTGCCATCACCGTCGATCCCTACATTCCGGTACCGCCGCGGCTCTACGGGGGCATCGAGCGCGTCGTCGATCTGGCGATCCGCGGCTTATGCGCGCGCGGGCACGAGGTGACGCTCTTTGCGCACCCCGACAGCCGCGTCGATGTGCCACTCGTGTCGTACGGGGCACCGCCGCACGTCGGCAGACGGAATCGGGCGAAGGAACTATGGCAGCTCGGGTCGGCACTCCTCCGGCGGCGAAACGAGTTTGACGTCGTGTTTTCGTGGGGCCGTCTGGCAGCGCTGGCTCCAATCCTGCCTGACCGCCGGTTGCCGAAGATTCAACGGTACTGCCGGAACGCAGTGCCTTGGACGAGCGTGCAGCGCGCGGTGCGGATCGCGGGAGAGTCGCTCTCGTTTGCCGGCGCGTCGGCCAGCGTCTACGACGAATTGCCGCAGCAGAACGGCTGCGGTGGCCGATGGCACACCCTGTACGACGCGATCGACGTCTCGAAGTACGACTTCGTCAGCTGCGTGCCCGCGGACGCGCCGCTCGTCTTTCTCGGCAGGCTGGAGCGCGTGAAGGGCGCCCACGCCGCGATTGCGATCGCGCGTCTTGCCGGGCGTCATCTGATCCTTGCGGGCAACCACGCCACGTCGGGCCCCGAGGCAGAGTACTTCGCCCGCGAGATCCTGCCTCACATCGACGACGAGCGCGTTCGATATGTCGGACCGGTGGACGATGAGGCAAAGAGCCGGCTGCTCGGCCAGGCAGCGGCGCTGCTGTTTCCGATCGACTGGAAGGAAGCATTCGGCATCGTGATGGCCGAGGCGATGGCGTGCGGCACGCCCGTCATCGGGTTTCCGCGCGGCAGCGTGCCGGAAGTGGTGGCGCATGGCGTGACCGGATTCGTGTGCCGTGATGTCGAGACGGCGGCTGCCTCGGTCGCGAAGGCCGGTGCCCTCGATCGCGCGCGGGTCCGGGCCGAATGCGAGGCGCGCTTCAGCGACCGCGTGCTCGTCGATCGCATGCTCGTTCTGATGTCTGAGGCTACGGCCGCGGTCGCACGTTCATGAACGGCACGTTCGTCACGCCGATTCCTCCGTTCTTGAACGGTCTGACCGCCGTGCCGTGGGCGATGAAGGAATGGATCGCGTCGCGGCCGCTGGCCTGGCGCTATTACACCGCCGCGTGTCGTCGCGCCGGATGGAGCGCTGACTGCCTCGGGTGGCAGACCCCAAATAACGGCCCGTTTGCCGGCATCCGGACGCAAGCCCTGCACCCGAACCATCTGTGGGTGCTGGTCGGGGTCTACGAAGTGGGCGTCACCAAGTGCGTGACCGCCATCCTGCATGAGATCGCGCGACGCCAGCCCGCTGTCGAGGTCTGGGACATCGGTGCGCACCACGGCCGCTTCGCGCTGCTCTGCGCCCAGCATGGCGCCTCGCACGTGGTGGCCGTTGAGCCGTCGGCTGCCAATCTCGCGGTGCTCCGGCAACATCTGGCGGCGAATCCGTTATTGGCCGAACGTATCGACGTGCTCCACGGCGCGATGTCCGATCAAGACGGCGATGTGGATTTCATCGTCAACGAGCGCGACGGCGCCGTCTGCCAGATCCGTGCGGCGGGCGTCCGTGCGTACGATCACGACCCGGCGACGGCGGTTGGCACCATCGACTCCCACCGCATCGACTCTCTGGCGAAGGCCCGCGGGGTCTCCCCGGCGCTCCTGAAGATCGATGTGGAAGGCGCCGAGGCCCTCGTCCTCGACGGCGCGACGCGCCTGCTCGCCACCGCTCGCCCGATCTTCATTGTCGAGATTCACAACGACGAGGCGGGGCGGGCCTGTCTCAGCCAGTTCGACGCGGCGCGGTACTCGTGCGAGCGCATCACGGCCGACGGAAGCCTCGCTCCGATCGACGGCGATCTGTCCTACGGCCATCTGGTGGCGCGGCCGCGTGGGTGAGATTCGAATGCGCCGGGTCCTGATGCTTTCCCCGCACTTTCCGCCGGACTCGAGCGCCGCGACCCACCGCGTCCGGCTGCTGGCGCCGCATCTGCCCGAGTACGGATGGGAGCCCATTGTGGTGACGGCGGAGCCCGATGGATACGAGGGCCCACTGGATGTCGATCTGGCCGCGCTCGTGCCGTCCAGTCTGCGCGTCGTGCGATGCCGGGCCTGGTCGTCTGACTGGACGCGGCGGGCCGGCATAGGCGATCTCGGCCTGCGATTGTTGGTACCCGCGCTTCGCGCCTGCGCGGCGCTCGTCAAACGCGAGCACGTCGATGCCGTGTTCATCACGACGTATCCGATCTACACGGCCGCGATCGGCCCGATGCTGAAGCGCGCGTACGGCGTGCCGTACGTCATCGATCTGCAGGATCCATGGGTCGGCGCGTGGGGACGGGAGGTCGGCGGCGGACCGAACGGCGCGCCGGATGTGAAGAGCCGGTTGAGTCGCGGGACGGCCGCGTGGATCGAGCGTCCAGTGCTTGGGGGGGCGGGCGCGATTACCGCTGTATCGGCCCGCACCTACCAGGACGTCTTCGACCGCTGGCCCGCGTTACGCGACCGACCGTCGGCTGCAATTCCGATTGGCGTCGAGCCGAGCGACTTCGAGACGGTCGCGGCACGGCAGCCCAGGATGCGCCACTTCGATCCCGCCGACGGCCTGGTGCACCTCTGTTCAGTCGGAACCATCCTGCCGATGGGCGTGGAGGTTCTCAGCGCCGTGCTGAACGCGGTTGCCGACCTTCGGCGGCGATGCCCGCAGGTCGCCGGGCGCCTCCGCTTGCACTTCTTCGGCACGAGCAACGAGCGCGCAGGCACGCCCGCCGATCGGGTTCGTCCGATCGCGGACGCGATCGGCGTCGGCGACCTTGTCACCGAGCACGCCGCGCGCGTCAACTACCTCGAGGCGGTGGGCATTCAGCAGGACGCCCACGCGCTGATCCTGATCGGCAGCAACGAACCCCACTACACCGCGAGCAGACTGTATCCGGCGCTCGTGGCGAGACGTCCGCTGCTCGCCGTTTATCACGACGCGAGCAGTGTCGTGGACGTCCTGCGGCGTGAGACGCGGCCGCCAACGGTGAGGGTGGTGAGCTTCACGGACCGAGAGCCGGTCGGCGCCAGAGTGACAGAGATCGGCGCGGCGCTCCAGGCGCTCGGCGAATGTCCGCAGTACGTCGCGGCTGACGTCAGCGATCGCGCGATCGCCGAGCACTCGGCGCGCACGCTCGCCGGCCGCCTCGCCGATGTCCTGAACCGTGTGGCACACGCCGCATGAAGAAACTCGTCCAGCGCGCATTTCGGCAGGTGGGTTACCGCGTCGAACGGTGGCGTCCTGCGAGCCGCTTCAACGCAATGGATGAGACGCTGGAGCTTCTGCACGGTCGCGGGTTCGATCCTCGCGTCATTCTCGACGGCGGGGCGAACTGCGGACAGTGGGCCCAGATGGCCCTCGACGTGTTTCCTGAAGCGTGCGTGCATCTCATCGAGCCACAACCGAGCTGCAGGCGTGCGCTCGAGCAACTGGCAGCGAGCCGACCGACGGCCAGGCTTCACGCGCTCGCGCTGAGCGAGCCCGGCCGCGACCGCCTGTCGCTGACCGGGGGCGTCGCGTACGCGGGCACTGGCGTCCATGTCATGACGCCCACTGAAACCGAGGTCGAGCTCGAGTGCCGTGCCACGACGCTCGACGAGCTGTTCGCGACGATCGTCAGCCGCGCGGACCGACCACTGCTCAAGCTCGATCTCGAGGGGCACGAGCTGGCGGCACTTCGCGGCGCGACGCGGTTGCTCGATGCGGTTGAAGTCGCCATCGTCGAGGCCCAGCTCTACGACATCAACCAGTCGGGTGTCACGCCGGTCTTCCGTGACGTCTACGACTTGCTCGCGCATCGCGGATTCGATCTGTACGACATCGCCAGCACTGGCTGGCGGCGCCGTGACATGCGCATGCACATGCTCGATCCGGTCTTTGTCCGGACCGACAGCCCCCTGTACGCCGATCGTTCATGGCTGTGAGATCGTTGCGCGTCGCCGCGGTTCTGACGCATCCCACTCAGTACTACGCGCCGTGGTTCCGCTGGATTGCTGCGAATTCCCAGACGATCGATCTCCATGTGATCTACGCCTCGTCGCCGACGGCACAGCAGCAGGGCGTGGGTTTCGATCGAGAGCTTGCCTGGGACGTGCCGTTGACCGACGGCTACTCCTCGACGATCGTCCGACCGTCGCGACCGTCAGACCGCTTTGACAGCCAACACTTCCGAGGGCTGGACGTGCCGGAAGTGAGCCAGGCCATTGCCGACGCGCGACCTGATGTCGTGATCGTGTTCGGGTGGTATTCCGTTACCCTCATCCGCGCCATTCGGGCGGCCCGCGGGCTGAAGATCCCGCGGCTCTACCATGGTGATACGAACCTGCAAAGCGGGCCGCGCGGATGGCGCCGCCCGCTCTGGGTCGCCAAGACGCGGTGGCTGCTCACGCAGTTCAGCGGCTACTTGAGCGTCGGCACTCGCAGCGCCGCCTTCCTTCGATACTTCGGCGTGCCGGACAGCCGTACCTTCAGTACGCCGCACGCCGTCGAGAACGGGCGGTTTGCTGAAGCGCTCGCGTGGAGGCGCTCGCCCGACCGGCGCGTCGAGCTTCGTCGGACGCTCGGGTTGCCGCAGGACGCGTTCGTCGTGCTGTTTGCCGGCAAACTCGAGCCCAAGAAGCGCCCGATCGAGCTCGTGCACGCCGCTCACGCGATGCAGGCCCGTCCGCACCTCGCGATCGCCGGTTCCGGACCGCTTGAAAGGGAAGTGCGAGCGACAGCCGAGCGCCTCGGCATCGGCCTCACGCTGCTGGGGTTCATCAATCAGTCGGAAATGTCCAAGGTGTATGCAGCCGCAGACTGCCTCGCTCTGCCGAGCGACGCCCGCGAGACCTGGGGGCTGGTCGTCAACGAAGCCCTCGCCTCGGGGCTGCCGTGTGTCATGTCCGATCAGGTTGGCTGCGCGCCCGATCTTGGCGGCGAGCAGATCGGCGGCGTGTACGCAACGGCGGAGCCCACAACGAGAATCTCATTGTTCGCCGAGGCGTTGTCGAGCGTGCGTAATCGGCTCGCCTCCGGTCATGATTTCGCTCCAGCGTGTCAGGCCCGTGCTGCCGCGCATGCCTTTGTGCAAGCCACGTCAGGGCTTGAGCGCGCGTGCGAAGCGGTCGCGTCGAACGCAGCTCAGGTCCGCCTGAAGGCGGACCCCACGCGGGGACGTGAGGCCACCGCTCGGGATCCCGCCACACCGATCAGGGTCGTCGCCTGTTGCGGCGGCATGGTGCTCGTCGGTGGTCTGGAGCGGATGACGTTCGAGGTCCTCCACGTGCTCCGCGAACGCGGCGCCGTTATTCACTGCATCGTCAACTGGTGGGACAACTCGCGCATCATCGCGCTCGCGGAAGACCTTGGCGCGTCGTGGTCGACAGGCTTTTACAACTACAGGTTCTCGCGACGAGGCGGCAGTCCGATCGCGTGGCTTCAGATGGGGTGGGACACCATTCGCACGAGCGGCGGACTCCTCCGCGATGCGTCGCGATTCCGCGCCTCGCACATCTTCGTCTCCGACTACATCACGGCGCTTCGCAACGCGCCGGCTCTCGCCCTTCTCCGCCTGACCGGGAGGCGGGTCGTGGTACGGCTGGGCAACGCTCCCGATCAGGGCCGGTTCTTCCGCTGGCTGTGGCGGCTGGGCGTGAATCCAGTCGCCGACGTGTTCGTCTGTAACTCATCATTCACCGAGCGCGAGCTCGCCGCGCATGGGATTGCCGCGTCCAAGCGCCTGACGATCCCCCACACGCCGCCGACCCGCCGAGGAAACGGCGCGGGTCCTGCGGACTCGGGGGGCACCGATTCGCGCGACTGCCGTCGGGTCATCTACGCCGGTCAAATTCTCCCTGAGAAGGGCGTCGACCTGCTGCTTGACGCCATCGCGATCGTCGCCAGGCGCGGCCACGACGTGCGCCTCGACATCGTGGGACGAATCGACGGATGGGCGCCGCCGGAGCACCAACGGTATCGCGAGCAGCTGCTGGCGCGAGCCGAGGCGCCCGACCTTCGCGGCCGCGTCCGCTTTCTCGGATTTCGAGACGAAGTGCCGCAGCTGATGGCGGGGGCGGGGATCCACTGCTGTCCGTCCCGAAAGGCACAACGTGAGGCGTTCGGTATCGTGGTCATCGAGGCCAAGCAGGCCGGCATTCCGTCGGTCGTGACCCCGAGCGGCGCGCTGGCCGATCTCGTGACACACGGAGAGAACGGCTGGGTCTGCCGCGACGAGACCGCTGAAGCCGTCGCTGAGGGGATCGAGTACTTTCTCGACGCCGGGCGGCAACAGCGCGGCATGCAGTCAGCGCGGGCGTCGGCGGCGCTGTTCGGCCGCGATCGCTTCGAGCGCTCGTGGCGCGCCGTGTTCACGGAGGCGAACTGAATGAAGGCGGCGACCGATCGACCTGCAGCGCTGGTGACTGGAGCGGCTGGCTTTATTGGCAGTCACCTGACCCGTGCGCTTGTCGCCGGCGGTCGCGTGCGCGTCGTCGCGCTCGACGATCTGTCGGGCGGGTTTCGCGACAACCTGCCGCCTGACATCGAATTCGTCGAGGGGAGCGTCACCGACGCTGCGCTCGTCGGCCGGCTGTTCGAGGTGCACGGCATCCGCTACGTGTTCCACCTCGCGGCATATGCCGCCGAGGGGCTGTCACATTTCATCCGCCGCTTCAATTACACGAACAACGTCATCGGCAGCGTCAACCTGATCAACGAAGCCGTGCGCCACGAGATCGAGTGTTTCGTGTTCACCAGCTCGATTGCCGTCTACGGTCCCATCACGCCACCGATGCGCGAGTCCGACACCCCGGCGCCCGAGGATCCGTACGGCATCGCGAAACTCAGTGTCGAGCTCGATCTGGCAGCCGCGCACCGGATGTTCGGCCTGCGATACGTGATCTTCCGGCCGCACAACGTGTACGGCGAATACCAGAATCTTGGCGATCCGTACCGCAACGTGCTCGGCATCTTCATGAACGAGATCATGCAGGGACGGCCGATGACGATCTTTGGTGACGGCACGCAGCAGAGAGCATTCAGCTATATCGGCGACATCGTGCCGGCCATGGCGTCGAGCCCCTGGGTGCCAGAAGCCGCCGGAGAAATCTTCAACATCGGTGCAGACGTGCCGTACTCGGTCAGCCATCTCGCGCGGACCGCGGCGGCCGCGATGGACGTGCCCGATCATCCGATCGAGCACCTCCCGTCACGTCTGGAGGTTCACACCTCCTACAGCGATCACTCGAAGGCCGCGCGCGTGTTTGGCCCCGGCGCGCAGCTATCACTCGAAGCCGGTGTGCGGCGCATGGCGGCGTGGGCGCGAGCGGGCGGCATCCGGTCGAGCAAGCCATTTGGCGCCGTCGAAGTGTCGCGCAATCTGCCCGAGAGCTGGCGGCGGCTGACGGAGGCCGTCACCAAGCATGCGTGATTCGGCCCTGAAGCGGACGCTTGTGGGCGCGTATTTTAGCGCCGTCGAGGTGGGCCATGCCGTCGCCGGCATGGTGCACGCACCGGCCTACGGACGCGTCGTTGAAACCTACGACGACTACTGGCGGCACCGCGCGCCGGGAGGACTGCAACCGCGCTTCGAGATCATCGAGGCTGGTGTGGCGCGCGGATCGTCGGTGCTGGACGTCGGTTGCGGTGATGGCGCCATGCTCGAGTTTCTGCGAACGGCCAAAGACGTGAAGGCCGTCGGCATCGACATCAGCGCCGAGGCCGTGTCGCGGGCACGTCGGCGCGGCGTTGACGCGCGCGTGCAGACGCTTGGCGATCTGCGGCTCGCCGGCACCACCTTCGATCACGTGGTCATGAGCGAGGTCGTCGAGCACGTCGCGGACGCCGAGCGCTTCGTGCTCGACGCCTGGGCGCTCGCGCGACACTCGCTGTGGCTGACGTTTCCCAACATCGCGTACTTCCCGCATCGCCTGCGGCTCCTGAGCGGCAAGTTCCCGGTTCAGTGGGTGGTCTTCCCAGGCGAGCACCTGCGCTTCTGGAGCGTCCCCGACTTCGCGGCCTGGCTCGCCAGTCTGTCTGTGCCCGCGCTGGACGTTATCGCGAGCAACGGGCTGACCGTGGCGCGCCTTCATCGCGTGTGGCCGAATCTGTTTGGTAATCAGATGGTCGTGCGGTGCGACCGATGACGCGGCGTCGAATCACCTTCTTCGTCCACGACCTGGCCAGTAATCCCATCGTCCGCGCGGGCGCGCTCGCCAAGGCGATCGCGTGCGATCACGACGTCGAAGTGCTTGGCTTTCTTCACGGCGACGCGGGCGTCTACGAGCCCTATCGCGACCTGTTCCCGTACAAGACGCTGCGCGTGCCTCTCGACACGGGCGCCGTCCTTCGAGCCATCCCGCGTCTGGCGGCCCTTGCCACAGGCGACATCATGTACGCATGTAAGCCGCTCGTGACGACCCTCGGTCCGGCGCTTTATGCCGCGCGCCGCCACGCGCGACGGCTTCTGCTGCTCGACGCTGAAGACGATGAGTGGGTGACGCCGCGGAGCAGCTGGCCAGATTTTGTGTGGGGCGATGTCGTGAAGGGATGGCGCCATGCGACGGCGTGGAAGTACACGCGCGCGCTGCACTCGCTCGTCGGTTGTGCCGACGCGGTGACGGTGTCCACGCGCACGCTCCAGCACCGCTACGGCGGCACCATCGTCCGGCACGGTCCGGCCGGCGACGGATACGATCCGGACCGCGTCGATCTCGGCGATCGAGCCGCACTCAGACGACGATGGAATCTGCCGACGGTGGCGCCGCTGGCGCTCTTTGCCGGCGTGCCGCAGCCGCACAAGGGTTGGCCGACGCTCGTTGACGCGTTCGCTCGACCGGACGCCTCGGCCTGGCACCTCGTCCTGGCCGGTCCAGACGGCCATCCCGACTTTCTCGCAGCGGTGCAGGCACTCGGCGCCCGGTGTCACGTCCTCGGCACGCTCCCTCACGCGCAGATGCCGTCGCTGCTGGCGGCCGTGGATGCGGTCCCGGTGCCTCAGTTCGACGTCCCGTTCGCCGCGAGCCAGCTTCCGGCGAAGGCACTCGAGGCGATGGCAATGGCTCGCCCCGTGATCGCCACGCGCGTCGGCGACCTGCCGGAGATCTTGGGTGAGGGCGACAGAGGTTGGCTGATCCCGGCGGCGGATTCGGCCCGGCTGGCCGCCGCGCTGGCCGAGATTGCGGCGGCGCCGGACGAAGCGGCCCGTCGCGGCGGCGCCGCGCGGACGTGGTTTCTTCGAGAGGCCAGCCAGGCCGCCATCGAGCGGCGCCTACTGGCCGCGATCGACGACGCGGCGCGTGTGACGAGGTCGCTCGTGGCCGCGCTTTAGACAAGGTGGGGACGAACACGATCGACACCCGCGGCCTCGACGGTCCGTTGCCTCGACCAGAGGAGCTGTATCTTGCGCTTGTCAAGAAGGCGCTGACTTTTGGCCTGTGGAAGGACGAACCGGGCCTGCCGATCGCCGCGCTGAACGACAGCCGGCCGTTTCTCAAGCGCCGGGCCGTGGACCTGGTCTCGAACGTGCTCGATCGCGCCGGGCTCGAGCTGGCGACCCGTTCACGTCGAACCGAAACGGACCGCCAGGAAGGCACGTTCTGGCCTCGCTACGCGCATACGATGATCGGCGAGAAAAGACTCGATAACATCCAGCGCTGCGTTGAGCGCGTGCTCGAGGACAAGGTGCCGGGCGATCTGCTGGAGGCAGGCGTCTGGCGGGGAGGCGCCTGCATCTTCATGGCGGCCGTACTCGCCGCGCACGGTGTCACCGATCGCCGCGTGTTTGTCGCCGATTCGTTCCAAGGGCTGCCACCGCCCGACGCGAAAAAGTATCCACAGGATGCCGGCGATCCCCATCACGAACGCGAGTACCTGCGTGTCAGCCGCAGCGAGGTGGAAGAGAATTTCCGCCGATACGGCCTGCTGTCCGACCAAGTCGTGTTTCTACAAGGATGGTTCAGCGAAACGATGCCTGCGGCGCCAATCGACCGGCTCGCGGTGCTTCGCGTGGACGGCGACATGTATGGATCAACCATGGACGTGCTCGTGAATATGTACCCGAAGCTCGCCCCTGGCGGATTCTGCGTGATCGACGACTACGCGCTCCCTGGTTGCCGCCGCGCCACCGACGACTTTCGACGCGTCAACGGCATCTCGGTAGGCTTGACCCAGATCGACCGGACCGGCGTGTTCTGGCGAAATGACGCCTAACCCCCGAGCTTCTGACAGCACTGTCGTCGACGAGTTGCCACCGGTGACGGCGGTAACGGCCACGCCGCGCCGACAGTTGCTGCTGCAGGGGATTACCTGGAGCGCCGCCTTCCAAGTCTTCGAGGCGGTCCTCAGCTTTGGCGCGATGCTCGTGCTCGTGCGGATCGTCCCCGCACGCGACTACGGACGCGCGGCGGCCGTCGTCGGTATCCTCGGCTTCGTGAACCTGTTCAGTGCGCACCTGTTTCTCGATCATGCGCTCCAACTGCCCGACGACCGCGAACCCGATTGGGACCTCCACTGGACGTGGGGTTTCTACATCCAGATGTTGCTCGCGATCGTCTGTCACGGTCTCGCGGCCGTGTGCTGGTTTGTGCCGGCCTACCGGCCGATCGCGCCGCTCGCGCACGTCGCTGCCTTTGGCGTGATGCTCGACTGGCCGAACTCTTTCGGCGCCACGATCCTTCGACGCTCGCTCAATCTGCGTCGGATCCGGATCGTTGCAGGCGTGGGGGTGGCGCTGCGCCTGGCGACCACGGTCGCGTTGGCGCTTGCCGGCAAAGGCGCCTACGCCATCGTCATCGGGAACAACGTCGTGACGGCGATACCATTTGGCGTGGACTTGCTGCTCGTCCGGGGATGGCGTCCGAAGCCGGGCTGGTGGCGGTTGCCCGCGTGGCACGCGTACGCGGAGCAGCGGCGGTTCGGACTGCAGCGGACAGGATCGAACCTGATCGGCGGCCTCCGCGTCGCGCTCGAAGCGGCCGTGCTGCCGGCCCCGCTGGGGTTTGCCGCGCTGGGACTCCTCAACCGCGCGCAGGCGCTCTACGCGACGAGCATCGGCCGCGTAGGGGGCGTGCTCAGTGAGGTCGCCTATCCATTCTTGCCACGCGTCGCCCACGAGCGCGATCGGTTTGCGTCCTACGCCACGACGTACCTTCAAGTTCTCCTGCTCATCTCGATTCCCGGCACGTTGTTCGTCGGCCAGCAGGGGCCGATCCTGTCCCGTGTCTTGTACGGCTCCAAGTGGATCGCGATGGATCCGTTGATCTGGCCAGGCGCGCTGGTGGGCCTGGCACTCGCCGTGTTCTCGACGGCCTCGAGCATCGTGATGGCCGCCGGTCGCCTGCGCGCCTGCCTCGTGCTCGACGCCATCGCCGCCCTCGCCGGGGCGCTGGCGCTCGTCGTTGCGTACTTGACCAGGCAGGCGCTGCCCTACAGCTGGGCTCTTGCGGCCGGAGAGCTGACCGCGGCCGCGATCGCTGTCTGGTGGATGTCGCAGTTCCTTGAGCGACACTGGCTGCAACGGGCCGTGCTGCCGCCGATTGCCGCTGCGCTGGGTGGCCTTGCGGTGGCGCAGGTGGCGGCCTTTCAAACCGTTGGCGCCCGGCCTGTCCTCGCGCTCGCGGCCATGACTGCGCTGTACTTCGTCGCCTGCCTCGTGGTGCTGCGGCTGTGCTTCAAAGCGGCCCTGAACCATCTGCTGGATGTGGTGCCGGCCGGTGACCGGATTCGTGCGGTCGTTGGGCTCTCCACAGACCGGGACACGAGGCAGGCTCCCGCGATCGTGCTGCCTGCGATCCATCCGGAAGTCCGCCTGAAGGCGGACACTACGGAGTACTAAAGGAGGCTGAACTGTGAACGAACTGGCTCTGCCTCGGCCCGCCGCGACGTTCTGGTCCTTCCGCGAAGGACTGTGGCTGTCGGCCGTCGCGCTCATTGCCGCCTATCTCGTCGATGACTGGATTGGCGGGGCGAGCGTGGTCGTCTTGTGGATGGTCTGGCACTACCTCCGAACCGACGACGGCCTGCCGATTCTGGCGTTTGCGCTGACGTTCCAGTGGTTCCAGGTGACCGCCGGCCTTTGGTACTTCGCCGTCACCGGGCGGCGCATCGCGACGATGGAGATCAGCGACTATCGGCCGATGGTGCTGATCGGCCTGGGGTGCGTCCTTGCGCTGACCGCTGGTTTGTACTGGGGAATGGCGCTCATCCGGCGCTCGCGCATCGGGCGCGGCGCCGAGCGTCACGCCTTCATTCCGCTCGGATGGGTCGGTCTCATCACGCTCTATGTGTGCGCGCTGGCGGGCCAGGGCTTCATGCAGCAGCTGGCGTATCAATACCCGGACCTGACGCAGCCGATTCTGACGCTCCGCTTCGTCCATCTGGCTGTCCTGTTCGTCATCCTGCGCCGGCTGATCCACCCGGTCGCGCGCTGGCCTCTGCTCGTGCCGCTGATCGGGCTCGAGTTGTTCCTGGGCGTCACCGGGTTTTTTGCGGGGTTTCGCGAGCCGCTCATCATGGCGGCTATGGCGCTCTTCCAGGCGTTCGATGCGCGACGCGTGCAGCATTGGCTCGCCCTCGGCGTGTGCGCGTCGCTCATGCTGGCCATCAGCGTGTTCTGGATTGGCGTCCGCAGGGATTTCCGCGCGGAGTTCGACAACGAGACCTTCTCGCAGTCGCGCGGCGCGCAGTTCGACTACCTGACGTCGCTCTATCAGACGTGGTCTCAGCAGGAGGCCAGCGATCTCGTCGACAACGTGGACCAGTTCGTCGACCGGATGTGGGTGGTCTATTACCCGGCGCTCGCGGTGAGCCGCGTCCCGTCCGCCCTCGCGCACACCGACGGCGCCCTGATGTCGGCGGCGCTGCAGCACGTCTTCAGCCCGCGCGTGTTCTTTCCGACGAAGGCCGAAGTGCAGAATGACAGCGAAATGGTGCGGAAATACTCGGGCGTGTGGGTCGCCGGCGACCAGACCGGCACCAGCATCGCGTTTGGATATGCGGCGGAGTCGTATATCGACTTCGGTGTGCCGTGGATGTTCGTCCCGATGCTCGCATTTGGGTTCCTGATGGGGCTGGGGTATCAGGTGCTCAGCTCGAAGATCCGTCACGACGAACTGCGCGCGGGCCTTGTGGCGGTGATCTTCTGGATCGGCCTGTACCTGTTCGAGCGTTCGTGGGTGAAGACCATCGGCGTGTCAGGCACGATGTTCGTGTACCTCGCCGTCCCGGCACTCCTGCTGGACTACTACCTCTGCCGGTTCGACCTGCCGGCCGGCGAGCCGGTCTTCGATCCGAGCGGGCGGGTAATTTCGTAGTGTCCGCCTTCAGGCGGACCGTGGGCGGTTAGCTGATTCCAGAGAATGCGCATCGTTCACGTCACGCCGTACTTTGCCCCCGCCTTCGTCTATGGCGGCCCGCCGCGCAGCGTCCTCGGGCTCTGCCGGGCGCTCGGGCGCGCCGGCGCCGATATCGAAGTCGTAACGACCACGGCCAACGGCGAGGGCGAGCTGCCCGCAGCCGCGGCGGCGCAGACCACGTTTGACGACGTCGCGGTCACCTACGTCCCGCGGTCGTTTCCCAGGCGGTATTTCCGGGCAGCCGGGCTCGAGGAGGCGCTCGACCGGCAGGCGTCGGGCTGCGATCTCGTCCATCTGCACGGCTGCTGGAACGCGTTCGGCTGGGCGGCCGCCCGCTGGTGCCGCCGGGCCGACGTGCCCTACGTGGTGTCGCCGCGCGGCATGCTGCATCCCTGGTCCTTCCGATCGGGGCGGATCAAGAAGTGGGCGGGCTATCGCGTCATGTAGCGACCGACCCTCGGGCATGCGCGCTTCATCCACGCGACCAGCCCGCACGAGTCGGACGAGATCGCCCGGCTCGGCCTGGGTGTTGACGTGGTCGTCGTGCCCAACGGCCTCGAAGATCTGGGCCCGGCGTCGGGGGGGGAGCGAGATGCGTTTCGCGCGAAGTTCGGGTTCCACGCCGATAACTTCGTGATTCTCTTTCTCGGCCGCCTTCATCCAAAAAAGGGTCTTGATGCGCTGCTCGACGCGATGCGGCAGGTGGCCGCCGTCCGGCCCGACGCCCGACTGCTCGTCGTTGGGGACGGCGAGCCGCGGTACGTCGCGTCGTTGCGGGCCCTTGCCCGCGACCTGGTCGACACGGGCCGCATTCGCTTTGCGGGGCATCTCACCGGTGAGGATCGGCGCGCGGCGTTTGCGAGCGCCGACGCGTTCGCGCTGACGTCGCATGCCGAGAATTTTGGCATGAGTGTCGCCGAGGCAATCGGGGCCGGGTTGCCCGTGGTTGTCAGCCGCGGGTGTCCGTGGCCGCAGATCGAGACCTGGCGCGCCGGCTTCTGGGTCGACAACACGCCCGACCAGGTCGCCGACGCGCTCGTGTCGCTCGCCGTCGATCGGCCGGCCGCTCGCGAGATGGGCGAGCGAGGACGCCGTGCGATCCGCGAGCATCTCGGCTGGGACCGTCTCGCCGCCGATATGCTGCAGGCGTATTCGCGCGCGCTCGAGCAGCGGCCACATCAATCGTAGTGTCCGGCTTCAGCCGGACGACCAACGGTCCGCCTAAAGGCGGACACTACATCATGTCGACGCCGATCTCCCGTCAGCTGCTTATTGTGACGACCGAGCTCTTCGCGCCCGGGGGCGTGCAGCGCCTGGGACGCGAGGTCGTGGGCGCGCTGGCCGACGGCACGGCGCCGCCCGAAGTCTGGTCGCTGCTCGACCGCGACTCGTCGGCGCACGCCAACCTCTACCTGGCCGCCGGTTCGCGCGTGAGGCTAGGACTGCGCGCCCTGGCTCGCGCGATCGCGTCCTGCCGCGACCTGCGCGTTGTGGTGATGCACGTCCATCTCGCGCCCATCGCGCTCCCGATGCTGCTGCGTGGCGCGCAGGTGAGCGTGTTTGTGAACGGCGTAGAAGCATGGCGCGCGCTTCCGCCGATCGAGCGGTGGGTGGTCGAGCGCTGCGATCGAGTCATCGCCATCTCACACTACACGGCTCGTCGGTTCAGGCAGGCCAATCCATGGTGCGACGCGCGTCGTGTGGAGGTGTGCTGGCTCGGCGTCTCCGCCGCGCCCCTGGTACCCCTGGCACCTCTAGAACCTCTTCTCGTCCTGATGGTCTCCCGCATGTCGCGTGAGGATCGCTATAAGGGACACGAGCTGTTGATCCGCGCGTGGAGTGAGGTGCGGACGCGCGTTCCACAGGCCGAGCTCGTGCTCATCGGCGACGGTGACGATCGGTCCAGGCTCGAGGCGATTGCGTCGGAGGCAGGTGTGGCGGGCGCCGTCCGTTTCCTCGGGTCGGTCGGCGAAGAGGAGCTGGCGGCGTGGTATCGCCGGTGTTCGATCTTCGTCCTGCCGAGCGAAGGAGAGGGCTTTGGCCTGGTGCTCCTCGAGGCGATGCGCGCCGGCAAAGCGTGCGTGACCGGCCCAGGAGCACCCGCTGAGGTGGTCGAGGACGGCGTGACGGGCTTTGTCGTGTCCCTGCAGGAACCGCAGCCGTTGACAGACGCCGTCCTGCGGTTGCTCGAGGATGGCGATCTGCGCGACAGGCTCGGGCGAGCCGGTCGCACGCGGTTTGAGCAGACCTTCACGTCCCGGCATTTTGCCGATCGGCTCCGCCAGCTTCTGCTGCTGCCGCCGTTGTCGGAGCGCACCGCGCCTGCGGCCACACCGAGCCGAGGACAAGTGAATCCGAGGCGAGGTGTAAGCGTCAGTTCGCGGCGGGGGTGGGGCCCCCGCCGCCAGTGAAAACATGATCGTGCTCGGCCTCAACGCCTACCATGGCGACGTGTCGGCGGCCCTGGTCCGCGACGGCGAGCTCGTCGCGGCCGTGGAGGAGGAGCGCTACCGTCGGATCAGGCACTGCGCCGGCTTTCCTCGTCTGGCAATCGCGGAATGC
>MELA01000105.1 GCA_001767495.1 Acidobacteria bacterium RIFCSPLOWO2_12_FULL_65_11
ACGACCGGCTTGCCCATCCGGCGCGCGTATTCGTCGATCTCAAGCCGACGCGCCCGGCGCCGTCGCTCGACGATCGGACGCTTCGCTTCGAAGGAGACGCCGACGTCGTCCGGCAGATTCGGATCGGGCGTCACCCGAACAACATGACGCGCGTCGTGCTCGATGCGATGGGCGTGTCGGCGTGCAGCGTGTATCCCGTTTACGATCCGTACCGCCTCGTCATCGATTGCCTTCGCGCCGAGACGCGCGCGCCGCTCGCGACACGCCAGCTAGCGCCCCTCGTTAGCCAGACGGCGCCTTCCGTGTCTGCGCGGGGGGCGACCGCGATCGCCGATGCGCTCGCGGCGTCAAGAGCACAACCGGCTTCAGATGTCAGGTTGAGACCGAGCAGTACCCCGGCCCGGCCGGCTCCGATCCCCACGAAGGCGCCAAACGGCGGCGGAATGTCCGTCGCGCGCCAGTTGGGGCTTGGCGTGTCACGCATCGTCATCGATCCTGGCCACGGCGGCCACGATCCGGGCGCGCAGGGCAAAGGCATCACCGAAGCGGAGCTCGTGCTCGATGTCGCGCTCCGGCTCGAGAAGCTCCTGCTGAAGTTGCCGGGGACCACGGTGCTCCTCACGCGGCGGACCAATGACTTCATCGGGCTGCAAGAGCGGACGGCGATTGCCAACCGCGAGACCGCCGATCTCTTTCTCTCGATCCACGCCAATGCCAGCTCGAACGTACAGGCGAGCGGCGTCGAAACGTACTTCTTGAATTTCGCGAACAACCTGAACGCCGCCTCGGTCGCCTCTCGCGAGAACACCGCCTCGGGGCAGACGATGGGCGCGCTGACGGACTTCGTCAAGGCGATCGCGCTCAACAATAAACTGGATGAGTCCCAGGACTTTGCCGCAGAGGTACAGCGGTCGTTGGTCCAGCGGCTGCGCGTCTCGAACAAGAGCGTGAAGGACCTCGGCGTGAAGCAGGCGCCGTTTGTCGTGCTGATTGGCGCGGAGATGCCGAGCGTGCTGGCGGAAATCTCCTTCGTCACCAACACCCAGGAGGCACGACTGCTCCGCGGAGCGGCCTACCGGCAGCGCATCGCCGAGGCACTGTCCACCGCCATCCAGAAGTACCAGGCCTCGCTCAAGAGCGTCGCACGAGTGGCTCGTCAATAAAGTCCGGCCGAAGCCGGACACTACACCAGCCACGCGGCGACGTCTCGTACGTAGTGTCCGGCTTCAGCCGGACGGCGATCGATCTCAGGCGGACCGCGATCGGGTCCAGAACATGACGCCGGCGAGGGCCAGACCGAGTGCCAGCGCCACCAGCACAATGACGCCCGTCAGGCCGAGCGAGCCGACGAGAACGTCGGCCAGACCCTTCTCGGGCGGTTCGATGAGCTTGACGACGATCGGTTCCTGCTGCGCAAAACTCACTTCAACCTTTTAACTTTCCCCTTTTGAGTTCCACTGCTGGCTGGTGAAGGCCAGCTCGGCGAGCGTCCGGACGGCGACTCCGCTCGGTCCTTTGGGCAGGAACGGCTTGGCCTCCTCGGCCCATGCGGTTCCCGCGATATCGAGATGCGCCCAGGGCAGGCCGCCCGCGAACTCCTTGAGAAAGATCTCGGCGGTGATCGAGCCGCCGGGCCGCCCGCCGGTGTTCGTGAGGTCGGCGATCTCGCTCTTGAGCTGTTCGCGATAGTCGTCAAAGATCGGCATCGGCCAGACGCGATCGCCGGCGCGATCGGCGACGCGCCGCACCTGATCGACCCAGTCGGGTGGCGTCCCGAAGAGCCCGCTCGTCGTCTTGCCAAGCGCGACGACGCATGCACCGGTGAGCGTCGCCACATCGACGAGATGGGTCGCGCCGAGCTCGCGTGCGTACCACAGGCCGTCGCCGAGGATGAGGCGCCCTTCCGCGTCGGTGTCGATCACCTCGACGGTCTTTCCTGCCGCGCTCTTCAGGATGTCGCCGGGCTTGATCGCGCGTCCGCCCGGCATGTTCTCGGTCGCCGGCACGACGCCCACCACCCGCACCGGCGCCCCGAGCAGCGAGATGGCTCGCATCGCGGCTGCCACAGCCGCGCCTCCCGCCATATCGTCTTTCATCCGCTCCATGCCGACGGCAGCCTTGATGGAGATGCCGCCGGTATCGAACGTCACGCCTTTCCCAACGAGCCCGAGCACCGGTGACGCCGGCGCGCCAGGTGGATCGTGACGGAACACCATCAGCCTCGGCGGTTCGCTGCTGCCGCGGGCGACGCCCATGAGCAGCCCCATGCCCAGCTCGGCGATCCGAGTCTCGTCGAGGATCTCGACCTTCACGCCGCCTTCAGCCGTCATCTCCGTTGCGCGCCTGGCAAACTCGCGCGGGGTCAGGGCATTGCCCGGCTCGTTGGCCAGTTCACGCGCGAGGTTGCTGCACTCACCGAGTACGCGACCGCGAGCGACCGCCTGGCTCACCCGCGGCAGCGCATCGGGTGAATCCTCGGCCATGACGATAGTCCATGCCGGCGGCGCGCCAGGCGCGGGCTCATCGGTCTTGTAGATACCCACGTTGAATTCCGAAAGCGTCAGTCCCTCCGCCGCCGCCTGGGCGTGCCCCGCCACGTCGGCGCGCCCGCGAAGAACGAACGCGACCCGATCGATATGTCGCTCTCTGGCGGCAAGGCCGCTCGCCGCAGCGATCTTGCGCACGACCGCGCTGTCGTACTCGGCGAAGCGGCCGGCGCCGATGAGAGCCAACCGCCGCGGCCGCCAGCTCCGATCGGCAAACGGCGTGATGAAGAAATCGTACGGCTTGGCGGCGAATTCCTTGGACGCGAGGGCCCGGGTAATCTCACCCCCGCTCGCCTGGTCGAGTCCGGGAATCGCGCCGGGGGCGTCTTCCTCGAACCACGGCACGACCAGCAGGTCGGTATCCACAGCGGCCTGTGGGCCGCGCACGCAATGCATCGCTAGAGCGGTCTCTGTGGGAAGCATCGGCGTATTATCGCCGATGCCGCTTGCTCAGGCCCCAAGCGCCCGCTACAATTTCTGGACAGGACCACACCACCATGTCCACTTTCCTGCGGCGTTCGGCGTCGACCAGCCTCGCGTGCCTCGCAGTCGGCACGATGCTCGCGGCCGCGGGCGGTCAGAGAGACACCCGAAACAGCCAGGATGCCAAGGAGGACAAGGATGAGGAGGCCAGGCGGCCCAAACTGACCCTGAAGGCGCAACCGCCGGTCAGTGTCTCACCGGCGCGCGTGGTGCTCACCGCCGAACTCGTCGGCGGCGCCAACGATTACGAGGAGTTCTACTGTCCCACCATCGAATGGGATTGGGGTGACGAGACGACGTCAGAATCAACGTTCGATTGCCGGCCGTACGAAGCCGGCAAGAGCGAAATCAGACGTCGTTTCACGGTCGACCACAGATTCCGCAGGCCGGGGAGCATCAAAGTGTCGTTCCGTCTCAAGCGCAACGACAAGGCGTTGGCGACGGCGAGCGTGACGATCCAGGTGCAGCCTGGCGTCGGCGGCAACGACTGACCCGCCTCGACGAAGCCTCGCGAAGTCGGGCAGGATTCGCCGTCACGTTTTATTGAGCGCTTCCCTCCATCGTGTGGCCGCGGAAAAGACCTCGGTCAGGCGATCGCCCGTCGTGAGATCCGCGCGCAGGTCCTGCAGCACCTCAATCAGCCGATCGAGCGCCGGCCCGATGTGGTCGGCGTTGGTCGCGGCGATGTCCTTCCAGATGTCGGCCGGGCTCGACGCCAGACGCGTGGTGTCGGCAAGTCCCGGACCGGCGAACTCAAGACCGCGATCACCAACCGCGTCGCCGACCACCTGCATCAGCGCGCTGGCGGTCAACTGCGGCAAGTGACTGAGAAGCGCCAGCAGCCGATCGTGCGCATCGGGTGCGAGCAGGCGAGGCTCTGCGCCCAGCGCTCGGACGAAGGCCGACAGCTTCTCGATCGCGGGGCCCGTGGCGTCGCCCTCCGGCGTCAACAGCCACGGCCGGCCCTGAAACAGATCCGGGCGCGCGTGCTCGATCCCACCTTTCGCTGCGCCCCCGAGCGGATGACCACCAACGAATGTGAACTGCGGCGGCAGACGGCGCGCGGCGGCCACGATGTCGCGCTTCGTGCTGGTCGTGTCGGTCACAATCGCCCTCTGCCGCACGTACTCGTCAAGATCGTTCATCACGGCGATGTTCTGCAGGGCCGGAGCCGCGAGCACGATGAGGTCGGCTTCGGCAAGGATGATGCGATCGTCGGCGGCCACGTCAACCACGTGCAGCCGCATCGCCGTTTCGAGCACGTCCTTGTTGTCGACCGCGATGACGAGAGACGCCGGCCAGATCTGACGCGCGGCGAGCGCAATCGATCCCCCGATGAGCCCCAGGCCGACGATGCCGATCTTCTGGAAGATCGGCGACTGCCCCTCGCGTGGACGGCCGGGCTGAACAACTGGTAACTGCATGGTGAATTGATGATTGGTGATTGGTGATTGGTGATTGATGGCGCAGGCGTTCCAATCCTTCAATCCACAATCAACAATCCGCAATGTTTATGTGCTCCGGCCGCTGCGCACCGCCGGCTCCAGACAGATGCTTCGCCCGATGGCCGGTGCGATGATGCGGAGCTCGGCCATCAGCCGATCGAACTGCGACGGGAACATCGACTGCGCGCCATCGCTCAGCGCGTGGTCGGGATCGCAGTGCACCTCGATGATGAGGCCGTCGGCTCCGGCGGCGACGGCGGCCCGTGCCATCGGTGCCACCATGTCTCGGCGTCCGGCGCCATGGCTTGGATCGCCAATCACGGGCAGGTGACTCAGTTTCTTGACAACCGTAATCGCCGACACGTCGAACGTGTTGCGCGTCGCGGTCTCGAAGGTGCGAATGCCCCGCTCGCACAGGATGACGCCGGTGTTTCCGCCGCTCAGGACGTACTCGGCCGACAGCAGCCATTCCTCGATCGTCGCCGAGATACCGCGTTTGAGGAGTACGGGCTTCTGCTGATGACCGAGCTCTCTCAGGAGCGTGAAGTTCTGCATGTTCCGGGCGCCCACCTGGAACATGTCGCAGTAACGGTTGATGAGCTCGATCTGGCTGATGTCCATCACCTCGGACACCAGCGCGAGGTTCTCGGCCTTGGCCGCGTCGTGCAACAGCCGAAGCCCCTCTTCACCAAGACCCTGAAAGCTGTACGGCGAGCTGCGCGGCTTGAAGGCGCCGCCGCGCAGAATCTTCGCGCCGGCGCGCCGCACAGCCGCAGCGGTCGCCCTGACCTGCTCGTCGGTTTCAGCCGAGCACGGCCCAGCCATGACAATGACTTCGTCGCCGCCTACGCGCACCTCGCCCACCGTAACCACCGTCGGCTCGGACTTGAAGGTTCGGCTTGCCAGCTTGTACGGTTCGGAGATGCGGATCACTTCGTGGACTCCATCGAGCACCCCAATCAAGCCGGGATCGGGCCGCCCCTGCCCCACGGCGCCCAGCACCGTGCGCGTCACCCCGGTCGACCGGTGCACGTCCATCCCCATTTCCACGAGTCGAGCGACGACCTGCTCGATTTGCTGCTCGGTCGCCCGCTCTTCCATGACCACAACCATGCTGCTGTTACCTCCGAACGATTTCTTCTGAGCTATCGTCGCCGTGCACGACGCGGCGCTCGAGCCGTCTGGCTTCGTCGATGATCCGTTCGAACAGCCTGACGACGGCCTCGGGGCCGAGCGGGCCTTCCACGGCGACGCTCCGCACGTGGTCGATGACCTGCTTCTCTCGCTCCGGCTGATACACGGGGACGCCATCGAGCTTCTTCAGGCGCCCAATCTCACACGCCACCCGCGCGCGCTCGTTGAGCAGCCGGACGATCACCTCGTCTACCCGATCGATGTCCTTTCGTAGATCGTCAAGCGTGGACATATGGCTGTTGGCATCTAGCTATGCTCGCGGGGAACATCCTTCACTCGCGTGGGGCCCCACCCCCACGCGTCGGGCTCAAGGCTGCCCCCGCTCGACCCCGCGCTGCGCCGGGCGTTATCACCTTCGGCCGCGGGCGCTGACTCGCTATGCTCGCGCGGGCCGCAGGCGCTTCTCATCGATCGAACGAAGGCCTCGACCCGCTCTACCAGATCCGGCGACTGGCCCGCCTCCGCGATGAGCGCGACGAGCGCGCTCCCAACCACAGCCGCGTCGGCGTACGCGCCGACTTGGGCCACATGCTCCGGCCGTGAGATGCCGAACCCCAGCGCGATGGGCAGCGCCGTGTGCGCACGGATGCGCTCGACGAGCGCCCTGGCGTCGGCAGCCACCTGATCCCGGGCGCCAGTCACGCCGAGCCGAGAGATACCGTACAGGAAGCCGCGGCCTAACTCCACCGCCTTCCGGATTCTCGCTTCGGAGGTCGTCGGGCTGAGCAGAAAGATCGTATCCAGGCCCGACCGATCCAGCGTCTCGCGGAACGGGCCCGCCTCCTCTATCGGCAGATCCAGCGCCAGGACACCATCGACGCCGGCCGAAACGGCCCTTCGGGCGAACTGTTCCATCCCCATGCGCAGCAGCGGGTTGGCGTAGCTGAAGAGCACGATGGGGGCCTTCACGCGCGGGCGAACCTGCTCGACTAAAGCCAGCGAGGCGCGCAAGCTGCCGCCTTTGGCCAGCGCGCGCTCGGTCGCCCGCTGGATGACCGGGCCGTCGGCCAGCGGGTCGGAAAACGGCACGCCGACCTCGATCACGTCCGCGCCGGCGCGATCGAGGGCCTCGAGGACCAGCGCGGATGTGGCCAGGTCCGGATCGCCGGCTGTCGTGTACGTGACCAGCCCCGGTCGCTTGTCGGCACTCAACCGGGCGAACGTCTGTGCGATACGCGAGGCCATCGTCAGAACTCTCTGCCAGGAGTGACCCAGAGAACGCCGAGATCGCAGAGGTTGCTAACCACAGAGCCACAGAGCCACGGAGAAAGAACACGCATCGCTGATGCGCTCGATGCGGCGCCGCGCAGCGGCGATTCAGGGACACGAATCGGCAGGCGAGCGACGAACATCCGTCCAAGATGTCGTTCGCCTGCCGATTCGTGTCCCTGAGCCCCGGCCTGCTTCGCTGGCCGACCACATCGAGCGCCTCCGTGTCTCCGTGCCTCTGTGGTTAATTCCATTCTGTGATCTCCTTATCTCCGTGGCTACCAGCTAGCCTCGGCCAAGCGCCTTCTCGACCGTCTGCACGTCCTTGTCGCCGCGGCCAGACAGATTAACGAGCATCACGGCGTCCCGCCCAAGTTCCGGCGCGAGCTTACGCGCATAGGCGATGGCGTGCGCGGATTCGAGCGCGGGCAGAATCCCCTCGAGCCGCGCAAGGCTCTGAAACGCGTCGAGGGCCTCGGCGTCGGTGACGTGCGCGTACTCGGTGCGGCCGATCGCCCGCAGCCACGCATGCTCTGGTCCCACGGCGGCGTAGTCCAGTCCGGCCGAAATCGAATGCGTCGGCTCGATATTGCCATCCTCGTCTTGCAGGATAAACGTGCGAGTGCCCTGCAGGACGCCGGGGCTGCCACCCGCAAATCTGGCGGCATGCCGGCCGCGGACAATCTCCTCGCCGCCGGCTTCGACACCAATCAGCCGGATACCGGGATCGTCGATGAAAGCATCGAAGATCCCCATGGCGTTGCTGCCGCCGCCGACACACGCGACAATCGCGGTGGGCAGCCGCCCGATGAGCTCGACCATTTGCGCCCGTGCCTCGCGTCCGATCACCGACTGAAACTCGCGGACCATCAGCGGATACGGATGCGGACCGAGCACCGAGCCGAGCAGATAGTACGTGTCGCGCACGTTGGTCACCCAGTCGCGCATCGCTTCGTTGATGGCGTCCTTGAGCGTGCGGCGGCCGGCATCGACACGGCCGACCTCGGCCCCGAGCAGGCGCATGCGAAAGACGTTGAGCGCCTGCCGATCCATGTCTTCGGCGCCCATGTACACCTGGCACGTCAGTCCGAGCAGCGCGCACGCGGTCGCCGTCGCCACACCGTGCTGCCCTGCACCGGTCTCGGCCACGACGCGCCGTTTCCCCATCCGCACCGCGAGCAGGGCCTGTCCCAGCGCGTTGTTGATCTTGTGCGCGCCGGTGTGCGTCAGGTCTTCGCGCTTGAGGAAGATCCGCGCGCCCCCAAAGGCCTCGGACAAACGTCGGGTTTCGTAGACAGGCGTCGGGCGGCCCACATAGTGCTTGAGCAGGCGCGCCAGCTCGGCGCCGAACGCCGCGTCCTCCCGCGCGGCCAAGTAGGCGCGCTCGAGCTCCTCAACGGGCTCGACGAGGGTTTCGGGAACGAAGCGCCCGCCGAACTCGCCGAAATAGCCGCGCGCGTCAGGATCGCGCCGGGTCATGACTGATTGCATGCACTGCCTCAAACAAAGCCTCGATCAGGGCTCGATCTTTCACGCCGGGTGAAGACTCCACACCCGAGGACACGTCGATGCCGAACGGCTTGACGCGCGCGATGGCCTCGGCCACGTTCTCCGGCGTCAGGCCGCCGGCCAGAATCGTTCTGCGTCGCGCCGCCACCCTCGCCGCGACCGACCAGTCGATCGTGCGCCCGGTGCCTCCACGGCGCGCCGGGTCGTGCGCATCGAGCAGCAGCACGACCCGCTCGGGCCAGCGGTCGACCTCGCCATCTGCCGCAGCTGCCTCAAGCGACAGCGCCTTGACGATCGGACGAGCCACCTCGCTGGCGTACGACGGGCTCTCGTCGCCGTGAAGCTGAATCGCGCCAAGCCCGACCAGGCCTGCGATTTTCCTCACGACCTCGATCGGCTGGTTGACGAAGACGCCAACCGGCGTCACAAAGGGCGGCAGGCTCGAGACGATCGTTCGGGCGCGGGACGCATCGATGAACCGCGGGCTTTCGGGCCACAACACAAAACCGAGCGCTTCGGCGCCGGCACGCACGGCCACCTCAGCGTCGGCCATACGAGTGATGCCGCAGATCTTCACGAGCATTGTGGTTCTGCCATTGCTGAGCCGACACGAAGGACGCAACGGACACAAAGGGGAACGCATTTCATATCTGAGCCTTCGTGTCCTTGGTGTCCTTTGTGTTGCCGCAACCTTCCAGTAAACGCCTGAGCTCAGCTCCAGGGTCCTCTGTCGTCATGAATCGCTCGCCGATCAGGAACGCGTGATACCCAAGCTGTCGCAGCCGCAACAGATCGCCCGCCGTCCGCAGGCCGCTCTCGCTCACGGCGACCACGTCGCGGGGCATGCGCGCCATCAGCAGGTCCGATGCGCCGATGTCGACGGCAAGCGTACGGAGGTTGCGATTATTGACGCCGATGATCCGCGCGCCCGCATCGATCGCTATCGAGAGCTCGCCGCCATCATGCACCTCAACGAGCACGTCCAGGCCGAGCGTGACGGCTCGGTCGCGCAGCCTCGCCAGCCCGGCCGGATCGAGCGCCGCCACAATCAGCAGCACGGCATCCGCGCCCGCCGCAGCCGCTTCGAAGAGCTGATATTCCGAAACCAGGAAGTCTTTACGCAACAGCGGGAGCGCGACCGCCTCTCGCACGGCCTGCAGATGCTCGAGCGCGCCGTCGAAAAACGTGGGCTCGGTGAGCACCGAAATCGCCGCGGCGCCCGCACGCTCGTAGCTCCTCGCAATCGCCACCGGATCGTAGTCGGCCCTCAGCACCCCGCGCGACGGAGAACGCCGTTTGCACTCCGCGATGACGCGCGGGACGGTCTGAAGCCCGTCCCTTCCGCTGATCGCCGCGCGAAATCGTCCGGCGACGACGGCGCGCCGCTCGGCGCGCCGCGCCAACGCCGACAGCGGCTCGCGTTGCTCACGCATCTCCACCATCCGGCGCGCGGCCGCGACAATCGTCGCGAGCAGATCGGGCGGCGCGGTCTGAGCGCCGCTCATGCGGCCCCAACTCCCGGCTCCTCAGCCGTCGAGATGGCCACCATCCGGTCGAGTGTGCGTCTGGCGTCGCCGCGATCGATCGCGACAGCGGCCCGCGCGATGCCCTCCTGGACCGAGGCGGTCGCGCCAGCCACAAACAGCGCGGCACCGGCGTTCAACAGCACGACATCACGTTTCGGTCCGGCCTCTCCCGCCAGAATCCGATTGATGATGCCCGCGTTCTCCGGTGCGTCGCCCCCCTTGAGGGCCCCGGCCGGCGACTTGGCCAACCCGACCTCTCCGGGGTGCAGGTAAAACGTGTTCACCGTTCCATGACGGCATTCCGAGATCTTGGTGTAACTGGCCGTGGAAATCTCGTCGATGCCGTCGGCGCCATGAACCACCCACGCCCGATCGACGCCGAGCAGCACCAGCGCGCGGGCCATGAGCTCGGTGAACTCGGGCTTCGGCACTCCGACGAGCTGTCTGGTCGCGCCCGCGGGGTTGGTCAGCGGCCCGAGCAGATTGAAGGCGGTGCGGACGCCGAGTTCCTTGCGCGCCTGCGCCGCGTGACGCATGGCCGGATGAAACGTCGGGGCAAAGAAAAAGCCGATGCCCGCCTCGGCCAGGCACCGCTCGACCGAAGCCGGCGAGGCCGACACGCGGACACCGAGCGCCTCGAACACGTCAGCGCTCCCCGAGCGGCTCGACACCGATCGGTTCCCGTGCTTGGCGACGCGGACCCCGCAGGCGGCCACGACAATCGCCGCGCAGGTCGAGATGTTGAACGTGCCGGACTGGTCGCCCCCCGTCCCGCACGTGTCGAAGACGTCGTCAAACCTTCTCGACAGCCGAACGGCGTGCGCCCGCATCGCCCGCGCAAGGCCGACAATCTCTGAGGGTCGCTCGCCCTTCATGGCCAGGCCAATCAGCAATCCGGCGAGCTGGGCCGGCGTGGCGCGGCCTTCCATGACCTCGCCCATGGCGGCCGCCGCTTCGTCGGCCGTCAGATCTTCATGGCGCATCAGCTTATCGATCAGCTGCGGAAACATCTGCCTTCCTGCAATCCTGCAATCTTGCCATCCTGCCATCCTGGCACTCACCGATCGCCCTCCAGGAAGTTCTTCAAGATGCGGTGTCCCTCTCCCGTCAGGATTGATTCGGGGTGAAACTGGACGCCGTGCACCGGCCACGCGCGATGGCGCAGCCCCATAATCGTGCTGTCCTCGCGCGTGCGGGCCGACACCTCCAGGCTGGCTGGCAGCCCGGCGTCGGCCACGACGAGCGAATGGTATCGCGTCGCCAGGAACGGCCCGGCGATGCCACTGAAGACGCCACGGCCGTCGTGCTCAATGGTGGACGTCTTGCCATGCATCGGGACCGTGGCACGGACGACCGACCCACCGAAGACCGCGCCGATCGCCTGATGTCCGAGACAGACGCCGAGGATCGGGGTCGTCTGCCCGAGGCCCCGGATGACGTCCATCGTCACGCCCGCATCTTCGGGGCGGCCGGGACCCGGAGAAATCACGATGCGCTCGGGCCGAGCGGCCGCGATCTCCTCGACCGTCCCGGCATCGTTGCGGACCACGCGCACTTCGGCACCCAGCTCGCCGAGATACTGCACGAGGTTGTACGTGAACGAATCGTAATTGTCGATGACTAAGACCATGACTATTTCAATTCACAATCCCTGTTTGAGCGAGCTCGAGGGCTCGCAGAAGTGCTCGCGCTTTATCCCTGGTCTCCTCGTACTCAGCTGCCGGACTGGAATCCATCACGATGCCGGCGCCGGCCTGCACGTAGGCCTTGCGGCCCGACATGATCACCGTCCGAATCGCGATGCAGAAATCCAGGTTGCCGGCGAAATCGAGATAGCCGACCGCGCCCGCGTACAGGCCGCGACCACACGGCTCGAGATCCCGGATGATCTGCATCGCGCGCACTTTGGGTGCTCCGGAGACCGTCCCGGCCGGAAAACACGACACGAGCGCGTCGAGCCGATCGCGATCATCGGCGAGGCGTCCCTCGACGATGGAGGTGAGATGCATGACGTGAGAGAAGCGCTCGAGGCCCATGAACTGCGGCACACGCACCGAACCGTACGTGCACACCCGCCCGACATCGTTCCTGCCGAGGTCGACGAGCATGACGTGCTCGGCCCGTTCTTTCTCGTTCCGCTGTAGTTCCTCTCCCAGGCGGACATCCTCCTCGGTCGTACGGCCGCGCGGCCGCGTGCCGGCAATCGGATGCGTTTCAACGCGGGTTCCCTCGACGCGTACCAGCATCTCGGGCGAGGAGCCCACGACCGAGACACCGCCCATGCGGATGAAATACATGTACGGCGAGGGGTTGACGTGACGGAGCGCGCGATACACCGTGAAGGGATCGACGGCTACTTCGGTTTCGAACCGCTGCGAGAGGACGACCTGGTAGATGTCGCCGGCGGCAATGAACTCTTTCGCCGTCCGCACCTGCGCCTCGAACTGCTCTCGTGTGTGGTTCGATCGGACCTCGAGTGCCGCCGCAGTGCCCCCGTGCGGGCGCGACAAGCCTCGGTCGAGCTCGCGCTCCAGAAACTGAATCTTGGCGCACGCAAACCCGTAGAGCGACTCCAGGTCGTCGTCCGCCGTGACGCGGGCGTTGGCGATGATGAGGATCCGGTGCTTCACGTGATCGAAGGCGAGCACGGTATCAAACAGCATGAAGCCCGCCTGGTCGGCGCCGTCGCTTCCGCTGCCAAGCTCGCCGAGCACGGGCTCGAACCACGACGCGGCGCCGTACCCCAGATAGCCGACCGCGCCGCCCGTGAAGCGCGGGAGGTCCGGCACATACGGCGACTGGAAGTCGGTCATCAGGCTGCGCAGCGTGTCGACAAACGGCCGGTCGCTCTCGGTCATCGCACCGCCCCGCTCCATGGTGGTGCGGCCGTCGCGCGCGCGCAGGATCAGAAACGGATCCTTGCCGAGAAACGAGTACCGCCCGACGTGCTCGCCGCCTTCGACGCTCTCGAGGAGGAAGGCGTAGTCGGCGTGTTCGGCAATCTTCAGGAACGCCGACACCGGCGTCAGCAGATCCGCCATGATCTCCTTGCAGACGGGCACAAACGTGCCACGCGCGGCGAGATCTTTGAACTCTTCAAACGACGTGATTTGCATCGCGTGTGAACTCCGCGAGCCGCTTGAGCGCGGCCTCGCGCATAATGGCCGCCGGCGGCCGCACGCCGGTCCACCACTGACACTGCTCCTGCGCCTGACCGACGAGCATGTCGAGCCCGCCCGTCGTCTGACAGCCGGCGCGGGCCGCCTCGCGCAACAGACGAGTCTCGATCGGGTTGTAGACCAGGTCGTACACGTGGCGGCCCGTCAGGTGCCGGGCGTCAATCGGCGTGTCGTCGACTCGCGGATAGGTGCCGACCGGCGTGCAGTTGACGAGCATGTCCCAGCTGCCCGGCTCGGGCGGATACGGTCCACTCTCCGCCAACACGGCTGCCGCCACCACCTCGGCCTGCCGGGTGTTGCGGGCGTGGAGTCGGACGCGGCAGCCGCTCGACCCGAGCGCAATGGCCACGGCCCGTGCCGCACCACCGGCCCCCAGCACCGCCGCCCTCAAGCCGGGAAGCGACACGCGCCCTTTGAGCGGCGCCAAAAATCCTCCCACGTCGCTGTTGCCGCCGATCCAGCGTCCGTCGATCACGCGAACCGTGTTGATGGCGCCGACACGCCGGGCCACGGCGTCCACCTCGTCTACGCGATCGGCGAGCGACACCTTGTGCGGTATCGTGACGCTCGCCCCCTTGATGTTCATCGCGCGACCGAAGGTCACAAAATCCTCCGCACTCGCGGTCGGAAACGGCAGATAGACAGCATCCACCTCGGCGGCGACAAAGGCCGCGTTGTGCATGGCCGGGGAGACGGAGTGTGACACCGGCAGCCCGACGAGTCCGTACACGTCGGTCGCATCGGTCAGCGTGCGAAAGTGGTAATCATTCAACAGCGTCGTCGTCGTGAGCTGGCCGACCTGGTGCTCAGATCCAGCGTAGGTCCACATCGACCCAAACCGCCCGGCCAGCACACGCGTGGCGAGTCCGCAGTCCCCCATTCCAACCGCGACGTATCCACCGCCCTGCCCCATTCGAGCACCGAGCTCGATGAGCGGCACGCAGTCGGCCAGCTGCCTGGTCTTCACGGCGATCTTGACGACTTCCGCGCCGCTCGCCCGCATCGTCTGGACGCGCTCTCCGAGATCGTTCGGCACCCCGTCAAAGTCGTGGAACGAGAGCACGATCCGCCGGCCGCCCGTCTGACGGAGCAGATCGCCAAACTCCGCGCGCCACTCGATGTCCACATACTCCGCGCCCAGTGCGATGGCATCGCCGAGGATGCGCCGGCGCTCCTCCTCGGCGCCACCAAATCGTCCGCCCTCCCAAGTGGGCCGGCAGGTGACGATGACCGGACCGCGGCGACCGGCAAGCGCCGCGGCAACGTCCGGATCCTTCACCGAATCGAGACGCAGCTCGACGATGTCGGCGTCGGCTGCGGCTTGGTCCCGCTTGCGGCGCAGCTCCGCCGTCGTAGGCGCGGTGACGGTTACACACAGGAGCGGCATAAATAAAAAAGCCCCTTCAACCGGTCGGGCTGAAGAGGCTCTCTGAAAAATCTGTTTCGCGCGGTGGCAGGTCAGGCCAAGGCGGATGCCTCTCCAGTCGCAAACCAATACCACCGCCACGCCGCCGCGGACCCCGATATCCGGGGCGGCGCCTGAATGGTGCGAAAGGAGAATGACATCGGCATTCGACCAACCACGAAGCCCTGACTCTAACAAACGCGCATCCGCAGTGTCAACGTTCCCACGCAATATCGCCCATTTCTCCTTGACCAGCAAGCACTTCAGCCCGAATAATGAGACGTCTGAGTCTCGAGCCGTAAGCCCCAAGCCTGGAGCCACAAGCCTTATGCCGCTTCGCCGGATCACGATCGCGGTCCTGTTGGCACTGAGCGGACTCACCGTGCTCGTTGCGGCCCAGGCGCAGACCGCCCTGATGGGCATCGACGAGATTCGTCCCGGCATGATCGGCGTCGGCCGGACGGTGTTCGACGGGACGCGCGTCGAGGAGTTCACGGTCAACATCCTTGGCGTCCTCGAGAACGTCATCGGCACGCGCCGCAACCTGATTCTTGCCCGACTGGAAGGTGGTCCCCTCGCCGCGACTGGCGTCATCGCCGGCATGAGCGGAAGCCCGGTTTACATTGACGGACGCCTGATCGGCGCCGTCTCGTACTCGCTCGGCAGCTTCTCGAAGGAACCGATCGCGGGCATCACGCCCATCGCCGAGATGACCGACGCCGCGGCGACCGGCGGGGCCCGGCCGGCGGGCGCGCGCGCCCAGCTCGACTTTCCACTCACCCGCGAGAATCTGGCGGCGGCGTTTCGCAGAGCGCTCAACTGGAATCGTCCGTTCGCCGAGAGCCCGAGAGATGCCGAGCTTCAGGGCGTGAGCGCCGTGGTCGGCGTGGCCGGCGGCCAGCTTGGCACCTGGCTTCGTCCGATCGCGACGCCTCTTGTGATGTCAGGCTTCGAGCCCGACGTGAGCGATCTCCTCGCCGGCGCGTTCAGCACACAGGGATTCGTGCCGACCGGCGGCGGCGGCGGCGAAGCGCGGATTGGCGAGATGCCGTTTGAGGGGCCGCTCAAGCCGGGCGACGCCATCGGCGTGATGCTCGTCAACGGCGATCTGCAATTGGGCGGAACCGGCACGGTGACTCACCTGGAGGGCGACCGTGTGTACGCCTTTGGCCATCCGCTGTACAACCTGGGACCGACCGAATTTCCGATGACCCGGGCGTACGTCTACACGGTCCTGCCGAGCCTCTTTCTTTCGCTCAAGCTGTCGTCGACCAGTGAGGTCATCGGCACACTGCTGCAGGACCGGGCGACGGCCGTCGCCGGCCGGCTGGGGCCCGGCCCGCGCATGATTCCGATCACGCTCACGCTCACGTCAGATCGCGGGCCCAGCCGCACCTTCCGGTTTGGCGTCGTCAACGACCAGTTATTTACGCCGCTTTCGACCTACGTCGCGCTCCTCAACACACTCGGCTCCTACGAGCGGCAGTTCGGCTCGGCGACCTTTGGCATCAAAGGCACGGCGACGCTCAAGGGCCATGACGCGATCGCGTTCGACAATCTCTTCTCGAGCGCCCAATCGGCACTCGACGTCTCCACGCACGTCGTGGCGCCCCTCACCTACTTGATGAACAACGACTTCGAGAAGGTGGAGGTCGATCGGATCGAGCTCACCTTCGCGTCGGTCGAAGAGCCGAAGACGGCGACGCTCGAGCGCGTCTGGATCGACGACCCGCGGCCGCGCGCCGGACGCCAGGTCCCGCTCAAGGTCTTGATGCGCACCTATCGAGGAGAGGAAGTCGTACGGACGGTGCCGATCGATATTCCAGCCAACGCGAACGGCACGCTCTCGCTGGTGGTGCAGGACGGGTTGCGCCTCGGCCTTGCCGAGCAGCGCGAGACGCGTTCGCCGCAGCGCACGGTCGATCAGGTGATCAAGTCGCTCAACAAGGCACGCCGGAACAACGCGCTGTACGTCAAGCTGCAGAGCGCCAATCCCGGCGCCATCGTCAACGGCGAGCTTCTCTCGTCGTTGCCGCCGTCGGTACTGGCCGTCCTCGAGGCCGACCGCAGCAGCGGCAACGTCGGTGCACTTGGTACGGCCACCCTCGGAGAATGGGAAATCGCCACCGAGCATGCCGTCACCGGCTTTCGCACGCTGTCTGTCACGGTTTCACCAAACTAACCGTGAGTGACGGTTTCTTAAGGCGTGTGTGGGGTCCGCCTTCAGGCGGGCCAATCCGGCTGAAGCCGGATCCCACTAAATTCTTTCGCGCAGCTGCGATCGTCGTCGCGTTGGCGCTCGCACCTCTCTACGCCTCGTCGCCGAAGTTCTTTCAGGCGTCGACTGAGGCCGACTTCCTCAAGGGCGAACTGGAGAATCTGGCCATCGACACGGGCGGTCAGCTGGTGCTCGGTCCCAGCACAGAGTTGATCTACGAAACGTCGTCGCCCTTCCTCTGGTCGATGATCGCCGCCCCCGACGGCTCGCTGTTTGTGGGAACGGGCAACGAAGGCAAGGTGTTCCGCGTCGACGCTCAGGGCAGAGGGTCGGTCTTCTTCGACAGCGCCGAGCTCGAGGTCCACGCCATCGCGCCCGCGCCAGACGGCGGTTTGTACGTCGGCACCTCGCCGGACGGCAAGATCTACAAGGTCGATCGTAACGGCGGGGCCACGACGTTCTTCGATCCCGAGGACAAGTACATCTGGGCGCTCACGATTGACCCCAGAGGGAATCTCTACGCCGGCACCGGCGAGAAGGGCGTCGTCTACAAGATCGCGCCAGGCGGAACCGGCGCACCGTTTTACAGGACCAATGCGACTCATGCGACCTCGCTTGCCGTGAACGGGGCGGGTGAGTTGCTGGTCGGGACCGGCTCGCCGGGACGCGTGTTGAAAGTTGACGCCGAGGGCAAGGGCTTCCTGCTCCTCGATTCACCGTTTCAGGAGATTCGGGCGCTCCGCTTCGACGACAAGGGCATGCTGTACGTCGGAGGGCTGAACGGCCGCGCGTCCGGCGGTTCGGCGACGCCGCCCGTCGATCTTACCTCCGACCGGCCGACGCCCGATCCTGGGCGCACGTTGGTTCCGTCGGTGTCGGTCGAGGTGACGTCGATCTCCATTGCGAGCGTGCCGAGCGCGTCGACCGGAGCCGCACGCGACGATGCACGTGCCGCAAAGGGGGCCGTGTACCGCATCAACCCGGATGGCGTCTGGGATCAGCTCTGGGAGTCGCGCGATGATTCACCCTACGACCTGACCTTCGATCAGGAGGGCGCGGTCCTCATTGGCACGGGGAGCAAGGGAAAGATGTATCGTCTGCAGGGCGATCCCTTGCGCCCGACGCTCGTGGCGCGCGCGAGCGCACAACAGGTGACGGCGCTCTACAGGGACGGGCGAGGCCGCCTGTACTATGCGACGGCCAATCCGGGCAAGATCTTCAGGCTGGCAGCCGACCGCGCCGTCCGTGGCACGTACGAGTCCGAGCCGCGCGACGCCCAGATGGTGGCCACCTGGGGCACGCTCAGCTGGCGCGGCAGAACGACGGGGGGCAGCCGCATCGAGCTGTTCACGCGGACGGGCAACACCCAGACGCCAGACGAGACGTGGAGTGCGTGGTCGAGGGCCTATTCCGACCCGATCGGCTCTCCGATCACCAGCCCCAAGGCCCGGTACCTCCAGTGGCGCGCCGTGTTGACGGGCCGAGGCGACGGCCCGGTCCTGACCTCTGTCACGGCCGCGTACCTGCAGCGCAACCTCAGACCGCAGGTCCGCTCCATTACGGTGCACCCGCCAGGCATCGTCTTTCAGAAGGCGTTTTCGGGAGGGGAACCCGATCTCGCAGGATTCGACGATCAGACCACGCCCGACCGCAAGCTCGCCGTCGCCGCCGCCCAGCCGAGCGGTGGGGGCGCTCCCGTCCTCGGCCGCCGGGCGTATCAGAAAGGCCTTCAGACGCTCGTCTGGCGGGCCGACGACGGGAACGACGACGAGCTCGTGTATGACGTCCTGTACAGGCGCGAGGGCGAGACGACGTGGAAGACCCTTCGACAAGCCATCTCCGACTTGATCCTCGTCTGGGATACGACAGCCGTGCCCAACGGGACGTACATCGTCAAGATTGTCGCGTCCGACGCGCCGTCCAATCCAGGCGACGACGCGCTCGGCGGCGACCTTGAGAGCTCGTCGCTTGAAATCGACAATACTCCACCGGTGATTACGGCGAGCGGCGTGAGGGTCGATCGCGGACGCTCGATTGTGAGCTTCGAGGTCAAGGACGACCACTCCCCGATCCAGCGTGTGGAAGTCTCAGAAGATGGTCAGCGCTGGCGCGGCGTGTCCCCGGTGGACGGGATTGCTGATTCCCGCGAGGAACGCTACCAGCTGACGATTGATGGGCTGCTGACCGAGCGTGGGCTGACGCTACGCGCCATCGACACCATGAATAACGTGGCGGCGGCTCACGTCGACCGAAACTAGTCAGGAATTACGAATCAGGACCTGAGCGGAAGCGACCGACGCGCGCTTTTTCGTTGTCGGCGTGAGCTGTGAATCCGCAGCCGGAGGCTTGCTCGCGCGGACCGTCATGTCCGTGACAAGCCACAGTACGCCGGCCACGCGGCGGCTCTCCAACCGCGCGCGCGCCACGGTGTCGATCAACTCTTCAATCAACTTGACCTGGCCCGACGCAGCGTGATGCGTGCTCGCTTTGAGCGACGCGAGGGGCTCGAGACGACCTTCATTGATGAGCGCGGCATCGAGGGCAAAGACCGCATCCTCTTCGGCCGACTCGGTCGAGCGCTGAAAGCGCTCCCCAAAGCGGGCGCGGCACTCGGAGACCGCCGCCACCTCGGCGGCCGGCTCACATTCGAGCCGCATCGCCATCACGTTGACGATCCCGGCGAGCGAGTCGGGCCGTTCGGAGGCCGTCAGCCGCGTCATGCCGAACAGGCTGGCGACGCAGACGAGCGCGGCCACCGTCGCGCCGAAGCCCGCGCACGCCAGGTGCATGTCCTCGCACATCAGCTCGAGCCGCGGGAGCCACGACAGCGCGCGTTCCGCCTTGAGCCGGCTGACAACGCCCGCTGCGCTGACGCCAGCCGCCTGGTCGGCGGCCAGCATCGCACGACCGGGCCCGGCCGCGCGAAGCGCCGCCCCGATCGTTTGCAGATCGGCAAATGCCGCCGCGCAGCCGTCGCACCAGTCCAAGTGGGCGCCGACTGCAATCTGGTCGCTGACCGGCAACTCGTCGTCGTGAAACGCATCAAGCCGCCGGCGGGTTGCCGCGCAGGTGAGGGCTTTCATAAGGTCCTCGCGTCACGAAGTTCCAGACGAAGCGCCTGACGAGCACGGGTCAGGCGCGACTTGACGGTGCCGACCGCTACCCCCAGGGAATAGGCGATCTCTTCGTAGCTCAGGCCGTCGATCTCGCGTAGCACAATGGCTGTTCTTTGATCGAACGGCAGCCGCCCCAGCGCATCCTCCAGGCGCCCTGCGAGCTCCTTTTGAGCCAGCAACCGGTCGGGCGTCGATTCCCCACCCGACGCACACTCACCGTGCGCCGCTTCGTGCTGATCGAGGGACACCTGATCGGCGCGATGCCGGCGGCGCCAGAAACGCTGGCGGTTGCGGACCTGATTGACGGTGATGCGGTACATCCATGTGCGAAGGCTCGAGTGACCGCGGAACCGGCCGATGGTGCGGAAGACCCGGAGGAACACGTCCTGGGAGAGGTCCAACGCTTCGTCGCGATCGCCAAGCAAGTTCATCGCGAGCTGGACGACCATCCGCTGGTGCTCGCCCACCAGCTCCACGTACGCGCCTTCGTCCCCGCTGGCACAGCGCTGCGCCAGGACGGCGTCGCGGCCGCCGATGTCGAGCCATTCGTTGGCACGTGCTGGCTGAACAGCAGAGTCCCCGGGAGCGGGTGGCACGGAGCAGGTGCCTCCTAACCTTTCCTAAACTCTCCCAACTATAACAAGTTAGACCCCGGAGGGGGACGAAGGTTCCCGCCTTCGCCCTTCGGGCTTCGGCGTGGCCAGCCGAAGCTCGTAGAGCCAAGGCGCCGAGGCTCACCCCTGCTACGATAAGGCCGATGAAGCGCCTTCTGCTCGCGGCAGTGGCTCTTGCCGCCCTGTCGGTCGGTGGGGCGGCTCTCTATCAGGCAGTTGACCGCGCGCGTGAGTACGGGGCGCTGCTCGTCGGTGGCGATCAGGCGCTCCGCGAAGAGCAGACGTTCGCCGCGATCGAGGCGTACAGCGGGGCCATTGCCTTGCGTCCCGATTCCATGCTCGCTCACTTCCGGCGTGGCGAGACGTACCGACGCCAGGGCGAGTTCGAGCAAGCCGTGCGTGATTTCGGGACCGCGGCGGCGCTCGACCCGGCGGCCATCCGGCCGCTCGAAGCTCTCGGCGACGTCCTCTACGAACTGGAGCGCTTCAGCCAGGCGGCGACCACGTACGGCCGCGCGTTGCGGCTCGACGATGGATCGGTCCGGGTCAGCTACAAGCTTGCACTGGCTCGCTACCACAACGAGGACCTCGACGGCACGCTGACCGCGCTTGCCGACACGCTACAGCTGGACGACCGCCACCCCGACGCCACCCATCTGCTCGGGATGTGCCTGCGAGAGAAAGGGCGGAGTCCGGAGGCGATTCAAGCGTTTGAGAAGGCCGTGGTCCTGTCGCCCGGGCTGGTCGCCGCACGCGAGGAGCTCGCCGATCTGTACGGAGCAGCCGGCCGGCACGCCGAAGAGATCGCTCAGCTGCAGACGTTGGCAGGACTCGACGGCGCACGCATCGAGCGACAGATTGCGCTGGGCCTCGCCCACGCGCGCGCCGGCCACGCCGACCTCGCCGTGTTCACGCTCGGCAGCGCGCTCGAGCGCTCGCCCGACGATCCGCTCGTGTATGCAGCGCTCGGCCGCGTCTGGCTGGATCTGGCTGAGGAGCGCACCGATGCGCTGCGCAAGGCGCTCGAGGCACTCAGGCGGGCGGCCTCGATCCCGGGCGCGACGAGCGACGTCCTGACGTTGTACGGACGCGCCCTCATTCGGGACGGGCAGTTCGCCGCCGCCGAGGGCGCCCTGCAGCAGGCCGCCACGCGTTTCCCCATCGACCCCGATGCCTGGACGCTCGGCGCCTCGGCTGCCGAGCGGCTGGGCCATCTCGACGGTGCCCGCGCCGCGCTCGTCAAGTACACGAGCCTCGTCTCCGAGGGTCCTGAGATCGTGCCGCACGCCAGGCGCATCGCCGACCTGTCGCTGCGCCTGAACGACCCGCGAACGGCCGTCACGTGGCTCACTCGCGCCGCCGCTCTCGCTCCCGACGACCCGGTCCTGCCGGGCTTGCTGACCGAGGCCCAGCGCCGCATTCGTCCTTGAACTCTCAGTTGACTTGACATCGGCAGGTCAACAGAGAGATCGCGGAGTCCACCGGGCTATTCAAACCACGGAGTCGCAGGGCCACAGAGGCGCTCGGTCTGTCAGCAGGCGCATTTGATCTCTGTGGCTCTGTGGTTTATTAACTCTGCGGTCTCTGCGCTCTCTGCGTCGATGGATGGGCCCTACCGCTGCTTTGGATCGGTGAGGTCGCGCAGGCCATCACCGACGAAGTTCAGTCCCAGCACGAGAAGCGCAATGGCGAGGCCTGGGACAATCGTCAGATGCGGTGCATCCAGTAGATGCGCCCGTCCCCCGTTCAGCATCGAGCCCCAGCTCGGCGTCGGCGGCTGAACGCCCAGACCGAGAAAGCTGAGCGCAGCTTCGCCGATAATCGCCGCTGCCATACCGAGCGTGGCCTGGACGACGACGGCTGGGAGCGCCGTGGGCACGACGTGCCGCCAGAGTACGCGTGACGTGCCGGCGCCGAGCGCGCGGGCCGCCTGTACGTACTCGAACTCGCGGGCGCGCAGCACCTGTCCGCGCACGAGCCTCGCATACCCGACCCACCCGATCGCCGTGAGCGCCAGCAGGACGTTCGCCAGACTCGGTCCGAGCGCCGCGACGAGCGCAATCGCCAGCAACAATCCCGGGAACGCCATCAGGATATCGATGACGCGGCTGAGGACGTCGTCGATCGCGCCACCCAGGTAGCCGGCGACGGCCCCCACAAGCGTGCCCACCGACGCCGACACCGAGACGACGGTCAGGCCGACGGCAAAGGAGATGCGGGCGCCGGTCAGCACGCGCGCGAGGATGTCGCGTCCGAGCTCGTCGAGGCCAAAGGGGTGTCCCCGCATCGGACCCGCGAGCCGGAGTGGCAGCTCCTGCGCGGACGGATCGAAGGGCGCCAGCCAGGGTCCGACAATCGCCGCCAGCGCTGCGGCGCCCACAATCGTGGACCCGACCGTCAACATGACATTGTGGTGCTGGCGTGGATCACTCATACCGGATGCGTGGATCGAGCAAGCCGTACACGAGATCGGTCAGGAGATTCATCGTGACGTAGGTGATGGCGATGAGGAGCACGCAGCCTTGCACCAACGGATAGTCGCGAAAGTTGATCGACTGAATGAGCAGGCGGCCGACGCCTGGCCACGCGAAGATTGTCTCCGTGATGATCGCGCCGGTCAGCACCGCCCCTATCTGCAGGCCGAGGACCGTCACGATGGGAATGAGGCTGTTGCGAAACGCGTGCCGCAGGACCGCGCGGATCTGCGAGACGCCGCGGGCGCGCGCTGCCAGCACGTACGGCTCTCTCAGTTCTTCGATGACACTGGCCCGCGTCATCCGCGCGAGCAAGGCCGACAGCGGCGCGCCGAGCGTGATCGCCGGCAGTACCAGATGCGCGAGCGTGCCGCTGCCAGAAACGGGCAACCAACC
>MELA01000106.1:0-4184 GCA_001767495.1 Acidobacteria bacterium RIFCSPLOWO2_12_FULL_65_11
ATGACCGTGTTCGGCGACGGCTCGCAGGCACGCTGCTTCACGTGGGTGGGGGACGTCGTCAGAGTCCTCGCGGACCTCGCGACGCACCGGGACGCTCCCGGCCGGATTTTCAATGTGGGGGGGACGGAGGAGACCTCGATCGGCGAACTGGCGACAAACATCCGCCTCCTGACAAATAGCTCCTCGGAGATCGTCCTCATCCCATATGCTGAGGCGTATGAGGCCGGGTTCGAGGACATGCAGCGCCGAGTCCCGGACGTTAGCCGGCTCGGCGACTTCCTCGGGTATCGTCCCTCTATGCCGCTCACCGAGATGCTCAAGCGCATCATCGAGGACATGAGGTCGTGTGGGTGATTGGCTCCGTATTCCTACCGGCACTGGTAGCCGCCGGGCTCTCCGCCGGGTCCGCCTACGGGCTGCGAGGGGTCGCGCGGCGGTTGGGAATCGTCGCGGCACCGCGGCCGGATCGATGGCATTCGACGTCCACGCCGTTGCTCGGCGGCGTCGCCATGTGGCTGGCGGTCGTCCTCGCGCTGCCGTGGTTCATCGACTCGGCGCCTCGAATCTGGATCGTCGTCGGCCCGGCCAGCATCCTGTTCCTGCTGGGTCTCTTCGATGACATCTGGCCGGTCGCGCCGACGACCAAGCTGCTCGGCCAGCTCGTAGCAGCGGCCGTCGTGGTCATGTTCGGCTCCGTTCTCCATTTCACGCCGTTCGCCACGGTCAACCTCCTCCTCTAGTTCATATGGATCGTCGCGATAACCAATGCCTTCAACCTCCTGGACAACATGGACGGTTTGTCCGCGGGTGTTGCGTTCGTAGCCTGTGTGTTCCTGCTCGCGCCGCTATTGACCACCGAGTCCGTGTTCGTGCCGTTTCTCGCCATACTGGCCGGGGCGACGTTCGGGTTCCTCCTGTTCAACCGCCACCCGGCGTCGATCTTCATGGGTGACTGCGGCAGCCTTTTCATCGGCTTCGTGCTCGCGGTGGTCACCCTCGAGGTCAGAGGGCACTCGTCGCAGCTGTTCTCCGTGGTCTTCGTTCCTGTGCTGGTACTACTGATTCCAATCGCTGACATGATGCTGGTCACCATCGCGCGGCTGCGCGAGGGACGGCCGATCTCGCAGGGCGGGCGGGACCACTCGTCCCATCGCCTCGTGGTGCTCGGGCTGTCCGAGGATCGCGCCGTAGCGCTGCTCGTGTCCCTGGCCGCGATCGGTGGTGTGGCCGCGATCATCCTCGACCGGCTTCCCAATGCGCTGGCCCTCACCCTGCTCCCGGTGGTGCTGGTGCCGCTTGGCATCGGCGCGATTTACCTCGGAGACCTCAAGATCCGTCCAGTCGGCGAAGTGAGGCAAGCGGATCCGACTGCGACACCGCTCTGGGTGAATATCACGTCGCGGCGGATGCTGTTCGAAATGCTCCTCGACTTCCTCCTCTTCGGTTTCGCCTATTACCTGTCATACCTGATACGGTTTGAGCAGACGCTGACTGGCTCGAACCTGTCCTTGTTCGTGTTCTCTCTGCCGATCGTCGCGGTGACGAAGGTCGGCGCATTCTGGGTGCTCGGCGTCTACCGTGGGATCTGGCGCCAGGCGAGCATCCGTGATGTGCGAACGTATGTGAAGGGCGTCGCACTCGGGTCAGTCGGCGCGATTCTCGTGCTCGTCGGTGTATTCCGGTTTATCGGATACTCGCGAACGCTTTTCGTGATCGATCTGGTGCTCTCGATCTTGTTCGTCTGTGGAGCTCGACTGTCTTTCCGACTGCTGGACGACTACTTCCGCGGACACGCGCAGACGGGCGAACCGGTGTTGATCTACGGCGCCGGACAGGCGGGAGTGCTGCTCGCGCGCGAGATCGCGGTGAATAGAGACCTGCAGTGGAGGGTGCTCGGCTTCATTGACGATGACCCGGACAAGCATGGGCGTCAGCTGCTTGGATTCTCCGTGTTCGATAGCGCGAGCCAACTGGAGCGGATTCTCATGTCGAACCCGGGTGCAACCTTGATCGTCTCGACAGTCAAGCTGAGCGCGGAGCGGTGCCGACGGGTGGACGAGTTGTGCCGCCGTCACAGGGTGCGCGTCAAGCGTTTCCGGATCATGTTCGAGGACGCGGCTATACCGGCTGACTCACCGCTGTTCCCGTCCGAGATCTTCAGGGTGCTCCCGCCGCCGCCGGGGCGCGACGGGTGACGGCAGCGCCCCTTTGGCGGGAACGGAGTGTCCTGGTCACTGGCTGCGCCGGCTTTCTCGGGGCCTGGCTGGTGGAAGCCTTGCTGGCGCGTGAGAGCCGCGTCGTGGGGCTCGTCCGCCGTGCGACGCCCGAGAGCCGGCTCTTTTGGGAGCGCCTCGCCGAGAAGGTCGTCGTCGTGCAAGGGGACGTGAGGGATCTCGCACCGCTCGAGCGCGTAGTCGGTGAGTACGGTATCCGGACGGTCTTTCATTTGGCGGCGCAGTCGATCGTCGAAACGGGCCGCGAAATTCCCGTGGCGACACTCGAATCGAACGTACAGGGGACCTGGAACGTCCTGGAGGCGTGCCGGCGCGTCGGCCGAGTCGAGCAGGTGCTGATCGCCTCGAGCGAGAAGGCCTCGGAGCGCGCCGGGCGACTGGTCGGCGTCGAAGGCGAAGTTCTTGCCGGGCTGACACCCTACGAAGCGTCCAAGGGCGCGGCGGAGTTGATCGCGCGCTCGTACTGGCATACGTATGGCCTGCCCATGGCGGTAGTGCGGTGCGCCAATCTTTTCGGCGGTGGCGACCTAAACTTCACGCGCATCGTTCCCGGCACGATCCGCGCGGGCCTGAGAGGGGAGCCGCCCGTGATCAGATCCGACGGCACCCCACTGGGCGATTATCTTTACGTCGAGGACGGGGCGATGGCGTTCTTGCGTGTGGCGGAGGCCATGGCCGCCGATCCATCCGTTTCGGGTACGGTCTTCAACTTCTCGTATGATCAGCAGACCCGGGTTCTCGATCTGGTCAGGCGCATTCTGGCGCTCCTGGGGCGAGCCGACCTCGTGCCGGTCGTGCTGAACACCACGCGAAGCGTGGTTACCACCACCCACGCCGGCTCGGACGACGCTAGGCGACGGCTTGGTTGGCGTCCGGCCGTCGGGATGGACGAAGCGATCTTGAGGACGATCGCGTGGTATCGGCGCCACTTTGGAGCGACGTGACCGCGTCGGCTGCGCGCCCGCTGGAGGGATTTGTTGGATGGCCCTCGGATCATCTTACAGTAGACTCACCAGGAAATGACTGTTCTCGTCATGGGTGCTGCCCGCAACTTCGGGTCTGCGTTGTTCTCCAAGCTTCTCGACATAGGCGCCCACGTCACTATCCTGGACGGCGGGCGCCAGGTCCTGCAGAGCCACGAGCGGCGCTGATAGGAACGGCTCGGCCCGGAGATCAGGATGGTCGACTGGCGGCCAGCTCGTGAGCCGCTGTACGGACGCTGAGGCCGGCTTGCTCGTGCGGGCGTTCGCCGCCGAGGGCGTGCGGGCCGTGGTCCGCAGCACAGCGCGGTTCAACTGGCACTGGCACCTCTCCTTCAACCTGGCTCTCGCGCGAGAGAGGAGCATCGCAACGTCACTCTTCCGGTCCCTCTTTCGGTAGGCTCGAAGCATGGCCGGCTCGTCGGTCCAAGAGCGGCTCCGCCGGGGGTGGGAGCGCTGGAAGCTCATCGCGCACGCGATCGGGAACTTCCAGGCTCGCGTCCTGCTGACGGCCTTCTACTTCGTGCTCGTCCCGCCCTTCGCGCTCGTCGTCAAGCTTTTCAAGGACCCGCTGTCGCTCCGCCCGCCCGCAGGCACGAGCTACTGGCTCGTCCGACCACGGGATGAACAGACGGCCACTCAGGCTCGGCGGCAGTTCTGATGTACATCCTGGGGATCTCGTGCTTCTTCCATGACGCTGCCGCGGCGCTGCTCAAGGACGGCGTCCTCGTAGCGGCGGCCGAGGAGGAGCGGTTCTCCCGGAAGAAGCACGACTTCGAGTTCCCCGGGCGGGCGATCCAGCACGTCCTCGCCGCCGAGGGCATCACCGCCGGCGACCTCGACTATGTCGCCTTTTTCGAGAAGCCGTTCCTGAAGTTCGAGCGGATTCTTATGACGTCGCTCCAGATGTTCCCTAGGGCGTCGCGCGTCTTCCGCGAGGCGATGATCACCTGGCTGCTCGACAAGCTCT
>MELA01000106.1:4215-6971 GCA_001767495.1 Acidobacteria bacterium RIFCSPLOWO2_12_FULL_65_11
CGTCCCCCGCGAGAAGATCCTCTTCTCCGAGCACCACCTCTCGCACGCCGCCAGCAGCTTCTTCTGCTCACCGTTCGACGAGGCCGCGGTGATGACGGTGGACGGGGTCGGCGAGTGGGCCACGGCGACCATGGGCCGAGCGAAAGGGACGGAGATCAGCCTCGCGCACGAGATCCGGTTCCCGCACTCGATCGGCCTTCTCTACTCTGCCTTCACCGCGTTCCTTGGCTTCGAGGTCAACGAAGGCGAGTACAAGGTGATGGGCATGGCGCCGTACGGCGTGCCACGGTACGTGGACGACGTGCGGAAGCTTGTGCGCACTGCGCCGGACGGCAGCTTCCGCCTCGACATGGACTACTTCGCTTTCCACCGCTCCACGACGACTCCCTACAGCCGGAAGTTCGTCGAGCTCTTCGGCGAGCCACGGACGCGGGAGGAGAACTTCTTCACGGAGACCTCGGGCTATCCGTCGTACTTCGGCCCGCGACCGCCCGACTTTGGAACGCGGGCCGCGCGAAACCGACACTACGCTGACATCGCCGCGAGCATCCAGGCGGTCACCGAGGACCTGATTCTCAACATGGCACAGGCGCTCCATCGCGAGACAGGGCTCACGCGACTCTGTCTCTCGGGCGGCGTGGCGCTGAACAGTGTGGCCAACTGGAAGATCTTGCGCGAGACGGGGTTCGAGGAGCTGTTCGTCCAACCCGCAGCCGGCGATTCTGGGGGCGCGATCGGCGCGGCCCTATATGCGTATCACACGCTCCTGGGCAAGCCGCGGGGCTTCGTGATGGAACATGCCTTCTGGGGCGCCGCGTACGGCGACGCGGAGGTCCACACGTTCCTCGACCGGGAGAACGTCCGGTACGAGGCACTCGGCGAGTCCGCGGTGCTCGACCGAACGGTCGACGCCCTGACGTCCGGCCAGGTGGTCGGCTGGTTCCAGGGGCGCTTCGAATGGGGGCCCCGCGCGCTGGGCCACCGGTCGATCCTCGCAGATCCCCGCCGCGCCGGCATGAAGGACATCGTCAACACGAAGATCAAGTTCCGGGAGCCGTACCGGCCGTTCGCGCCCTCCGTGCTGAGCAGCCGCGTGCACGAGTACTTCGATGCCCCTGGAGTGGACCGGCAGTATCCGGCCCGGTTCATGCTGCTGGTCACCGATGTCCGCCCCGATAAGCGCGAGATCATCCCGGCGGTGACCCACGTCGATGGGACGGGGCGGCTGCAGACGGTGATTCGCGAGGGAAACGATCGGTATTACGATCTGATCGAGCGGTTCGGGCAGGCCACGGGAGTGCCGGTGCTCCTGAACACGTCGTTCAACGTCAGGGGCGAGCCGATCGTGAACACGCCGCAGGAGGCGTACCGGACGTTCATGCAGAGCGGCCTCGACGCGCTTGTGCTGGGGAGCTGCTTCGTGCGAAAGGCGCACTGAATGGCGAAGGCGGTACGAAAGGCACTATCGCGGCTCGGGATCATGGGCGAGCTGCTGCAGTTCATGTGGCAGCGCAAGCTCTGGTGGATGATGCCGATGGTCATCGTCTTGCTGCTGGTCGGGATCCTGCTGATCTTTGCCCAGTCTTCGGCGATCGCGCCGTTCATCTACACTCTGTTCTGAGCCCCGGGCCCTCACCGGTTTCGGAAGGTTCGCTCGTCCACCTCGTCCACCTCGTCCACCTCGTCCACCGGCGCTGCACCCACTGCACCGGTATCGTCTCGCTCGAGACCGCCGAGCTGGCGAAGATTCCCGAGGATGTCGTCCTGAGCCGCCTGACGCGCGCCCGCCTGGTGGCGCCGGGGCGGGCGCAGGCCGAGATCGTCTGGGACGCGCCCGCCGGCGAGCAGATCCTGGCGATCGACCGCGGCGCCTTCGACGCGCAGCTCGCGCGGCAGGCTGTGGCGGCGGGCGCCGCGGTGCGGACGGCCGCGCGGGTCGACGCGATCGAGGAGCAGGCCGCGGGCGTCGCGCTGCAGGTGGGGACCGAGCGGATCCGGGCGCGGGCGTGCGTGCTGGCCTGCGGCGTGTCCTACCGCTTCCAGCGTCGGCTCGGCCTCGGCTTGCCGGGGCAGGTGATCCACACCGCCCAGGTGGAGGCGCGCGCCGTGCCCTCTGACACGGTCGAGCTGCACTTCGGCAGAGAGGTCGCCCGTGACGGGTTCATCTGGTCCGTGCCCGTCAGCCGCAATGGCCAGAGCCGGCTCAAGGTGGGCGTGATGGCTCACGGGGACACCGGCGCGAGCATCCAGCGATTCCTCAGCAGACCTGACGTAAGTGCCCGACTTGTCGAGACGCCAGGGCCTCCGATCCGTCGCCTGCTCCCGCTGAAGCCGCTTCCCAGGACCTACGCGGACCATCTGCTCGTCGTCGGCGACGCCGGCGGGTTCACCAAGCCGACGACGGGCGGTGGGATCTACTACAGCCTCCTCACGGCGACGCTGGCCGCCGAGACCCTGATCGAGGGCTTCGCGGCGGGCCGGCTCGACGAGGCGTTCCTGGAACGCTACGAGCGCCGCTGGCAGGATCGGCTCGGGCAGGAGCTTCGCGTGGGCGATTGGCTGCGCCAGCTCGTGACCCGCTGCTCGGACGCCGAGATCGACACGCTCGTCCGCGCCTTCGCCACGGAGGACGTGCAGGCGGTGATCCGGCGCACGGCGCGCTTCAACTGGCACCGCCCGCTCATCCTCGCCCTGGTGCGCCAGAAGGGGATCGCCGCCCTCCTCTTCCGCTCGCTGTTCCGGTAGCCGACCGCTGG
>MELA01000107.1:0-18942 GCA_001767495.1 Acidobacteria bacterium RIFCSPLOWO2_12_FULL_65_11
GTACCCGCCCATCTGGTGGACCGACTGCGGCAGTACGCCCAGGTGACCCATCACGGGGATGCCGACGTCGACCAGCCGCGAGACGACCTCGATCATCGGACGGCCGCCCTCGAGCTTGACGGCGGCTGCGCCGCCTTCCTGGATCAATCGGCCGGCATTTCGCACGGCTTCCGCGACCGATACCTGGAAGGTCAAGAATGGCATGTCGGCGACGACGAGCGCTCGCTCGGTGCCGCGGGTGACGGCCGCCGTGTGGTGAATCATCGCGTCGAGCGTCACCGGCAGCGTGGTCTCGTGACCGAGCACCACCATGCCGAGCGAGTCGCCGACGAGTAGCGCGTCGAGCCCGGCTCGATCGAAGAGCCGCGCCATCGTCGCGTCGTAGGCGGTGAGCATGGTGATCTTTTCCGACCGCCGTTTCATCTTCCTGAAATCAGGTACGCGGATTCGGTTGGTATCCATGTCGTCCTCAATTGGTCCGCCTTGAAAGGCGGACCCTACAGCTTTGCAGTCGTGGCGTCCGCCTTCAGGCGGACCTCGCAGTCGTAGTGTCCGCCTTCAGGCGGACTTCGCAGTCGTAGTGTCCGCCTTCAGGCGGACGGATCCAAGCACCGATTCCAGCGCGCGGACGCTCGCTTCCGGCAGATCGCGCTCGCGAGCGATCTCGATGAGTCGGCGCGCCGCAGCCACATACAGCGCCGCGACTGTCGGCGGCGCTTCGTCGAGCGCATCCATGTGAGCCGCCACGGTTTCGGCGTCGCCTCTGACGATCGGTCCGGTCAGGGCTGCCGACGGTCCGTTGGCGAACACGTTGTCTATGCTCGCGCGCGCGAGCGACTCGAGCGCCCGCAGCGCAGCCTCGCGCTCGACCCCGGCCTGACCCATGAGGACCACGGCCGCGTCAATGACGGCAACCAGCGCGTTACTGGCCATCACCGCGCCCGCGTGATACGAGCTCAGGCGCCCGGCGGCCACGCGCAACGCGCGGCCCTCGAGGCGCCCCACAATGTCTTCGGCCCACTCGATCGCCGGGCCGTCGCCCGCGACACCGTACGTCACGCCTTTGAGGCTCTTCATGCCCTGCTCCCGCGTGACCACGGTCTGCAGCGGGTGCAGGACGCCGCACGCCACACCGGCCCTCTTGAGGGGCGCCAGAGCCTCGGGCCCTTTGGCGCCGCAGGTGTGGAGCGCCACCCCCGTGCGCATGCCGGCGCGGGCCAGTTCTTCGGCCACCGGCGTAATCCCTTCGTCCCTCACGGCGATCAGCACGCGGCCGGCCAGACTCGGCAGATCGGCGCAGGCCACCGGTCGGACCGACGGATCGATGAAGGTCGCGGCGCCTTCCGCCCTGAACCGGTTTCTGCTTGCGAGTGCAACGACCCTCTCTCCATGGAGATAGAGCAGGCGGCCGAGCGCCTGCGCGACGGCGCCAGTGCCGACAATCGCGACGGGCGGACGGGATGCCTTCACTGTCTCGGTTAACCGCAAGCCACAGCAAATCAAGATGTTAACACGAGCCGTCCGCCCCACCCCGAGCGCCAGAACATCCATGCCTCGATGCGGCATAATCGGCGGTGTTATGGCACATCGTCTGTCCAACCAGCCCACTGTTTATCGTCCCTTGCACTCCTTCATCTGCATGCTGACGCTCGCTCTGCTCGTTTCGGGCGCCGCCTGCTCGACCACGAGTCCGCAGCCGCCGGCCGCCTCGCAAGAGCGCATCCCGATTGGCCAGCTTCCCGACATCGACATGCCGGCCGTGCTCGCGCACACCAGGACGCTGTCGTCGGACGAGTTCGAGGGTCGCGCGCCGGGCACGAAGGGCGAGGACCTGACCGTGGCGTACCTCGTCGAGCAGTTCAAGAGCATCGGGCTCAAGCCCGGCAACGCCGATGGCGCGTACATTCAGACCGTACCGCTCGTCGGGATTACTCCGGCTCCGGCGCCGCTCGTTCTCAAGAAGGGCGGTCAGTCGCGCACGCTCAAGTGGAAAGACGATGCTGTCGCGTGGACCAAGCATGTGGCGCCTGGCGCAAGCCTCGACGACTCCGAGCTCGTCTTCGTCGGTTACGGCATTGTTGCGCCCGAGTACGACTGGGACGACTACAAGGGCCTGGATGTGAGGGGCAAGACGCTCGTCATGCTCGTCAACGATCCGCCCGTGCCCGATCCGGCGAATCCCTCGGAGCTCGATGCGAAGACATTCGGCGGCAAGGCGATGACCTACTACGGCCGCTGGACCTACAAGTTCGAGATTGGCGCCGAGAAAGGCGCGGCCGGCGTGCTCGTCGTGCACGAGACCGGCCCGGCCGGCTACGCGTTCAACGTGGTGCAAGTCGGCTTCACGGGCGAGCGATTCGACCTGGTGACGCCGGACAAGAACATGGACCGTGTGTCGGTCGAAGGATGGGTCTCGCTCGATCAAGGCAGGCAGCTCGTGCAGATGGCCGGACAGGATTTCGACCAGCTGAAGCAGCAGGCGGCGACCCGCGGTTTCATGCCCATCCCGCTCGGCGTGACGGCATCGATCACGATCAAGAACACGCTTCGGACGATTGACTCGCGAAACGTGCTGGCGAAACTGGAGGGCGCCGACCCGGTGCTCAAGGACGAGTACATCGTCTACACCGCGCACTGGGATCACATGGGCAAGGGCCCGGAAGGCATCTTCCACGGAGCCGTCGACAACGGGATTGGGACGGCGGGGCTCATCGAGATCGCGCGCGCGTTTACCAAGCTGGCCGAGCCGCCCAAGCGATCCGTACTGTTTCTCGCGGTGACCGCCGAGGAGCAGGGGCTTCTCGGGTCGCAGTACTACGCCGTGACGCCGGTCTATCCGATGGCGAAGACGCTGGCCAACATCAATATGGACGGCCTGAACGTCCACGGCCGGACGAAGGACCTGACGCTTGTCGGCTACGGCGCGTCGGACCTCGACGACTACGCCCGGGAAGCGGCCGCCGAGCAGGGGCGTATCGTCCACGGCGACGCGGAGCCGGAGAAGGGGTTCTTCTATCGTTCCGATCATTTCAACTTTGCCAAGCAAGGCGTGCCGGCGCTCGATCCCGACAGCGGTTTGGACTACGTCGGCAAGCCACCCGACTTCGGCGAGAAGGTGCGCAGCGAGTGGACGGAGAAGCGGTACCACCAGCCGACCGACATCGTCATGCCCGATTGGGATCTCGCCGGCGCCCGCGAGGATCTGAAAGTGTTTTTCGCCGTCGGTTATCGTGTCGCTCAGGCTGCCAAGTTCCCTGAGTGGAAACCCGGGAACGAGTTCAAGGCCCGCCGTGATGCGATGCTGAGGAAGTAAAGACAAACCACGGAGGACACGAAGCACACGAAGAGGAATTAGCTTCGCGGTGGAAACATGTCGCGCACGAGCTCTCCGAGCGGCTTGGCTCCCAACTCAATCAGGTTCGTGTTTTCATCATCGTCAAAGGTCAGCACCATCTGACCCCTGGCGATCGCGCGGCTCGCCGTCGCTTCGGCCTTGCCACCTCGAGCTGCGTGCGGGACGAATACCGCGCCTGCCAGCGCGGCGACGAATTCATTGCGGCGCACTGCGAGATCTGGCGTAGCGCACACAATTTCTGAACCAAAGATCGAAAGCACGAGGAGACGGCCTCGATCCACTGTCCTCTCGTGCTGCGGATCAAGGGAAAGCCATTCCACCCCGCAGGCTGGGCACAGAACCACAGGCTGCGCGCCGCGAAGCAGAACGTCCAGGCACTCGCGTTCCATGGGCGAATGAAACTCGCCTGCGACGATAACGCCAGCGTCCGTGGTCGAAACACTGGGAGAAGGGCTCGAATGTCGATGGCGCCGTTGCAGAATCTGCCATGTAGTGGCGGCGCGTGATTTGCAAAGACAGCAACGTGCGAGCAGGATCGACATGCGATGAACTCGGCATCGGACGAGGTGTCCGGGTGTACTATTCCGTCGTGCAGTCAGGAAAAGAGAGGCTTGCAGCGAAGAAGGACCTGCGCAATGAACCCGCATATCCTCTGACCGAAGCAGCCAGGTACATCAAGGTGCCGGCTGCGACGTTGCGTGCGTGGACGTTCGGTCGGCCGTATCCGACGGCTCGAGGCTCTAGCCATTTCCGGCCCATCATCCGGCCCGTATCATTACGGCCGCCGCTGCTGTCGTTTTGGAACCTGATCGAAGCGCATGTGCTGCGGGCTCTGCGGACGGATCATGGGTTCTCTGTGAAAGCGGTGCGACAGGCCGTTGACTATGCCCAGCGGGAGCTCGACATCGAGCATCTCTTGCTGCGGCAGGAGTTGTGCTTCGACGCCGGCCAGCTCTTCCTCGATCGCTACGGCAAGTTGATCAACCTTTCCGCTTCGGGACAGCTGGCTATGCGCCAGGTTCTTCAGGCCTATCTTAGGCGCGTCAACTGGGACGCCGATCAGTTTCCTGTTCGGTTGCATCCTTTCATTTCTTCGGTCCCGGCGAACAGCGCGACGGACTCCATGCCGATTGCCATCGATCCTCGAATCTCGTTTGGCCGGCCCGTTGTCGTCAGCCGCGGCATCTCGACGGCCACCATTGCCGCCCGCATCGATGCCGGCGAGACCGTCGACGCGCTCGCTGCCGACTACGACCTCAGTACCGCCGAGATCGAGCACGCAGTGGTGTACGAGCGGGCGGCTTGAACGTTAGTTTTCTTCACTGACCGCGATCTTGGCCCGCAGTTTCCCGGCATCCTGCGCGATGCGGGCCTCTCGGTAGAGCGACACAGTGATCACTTTGCTCACGACTGCGAAGATGACGCGTGGCTGGGTGCGGTGGCCGCACGCGGCTGGGTCGCGCTCACCCACGACGCGCGGATTCGCTACAAACCCAACGAGCTTGCCGGCATCGTGCAGCACAAGGTGACGCTCCTCGTCGTTGTCGGGCATGCGCCCCACGCCGAGCTCGCGCGGAACTTCGTCAACACCCTGCCGCACGTGGTGGCGTTCCTCGACGCACACCGTCCGCCGCTGATTGGGAAGGTCTATCGTCCATCGCTATCGGAGCGTGCTGAGAATGCCGGCGCATCCGGACGTGTTGAGTTGTCGTACCCGAAGCTCACGCTGTCGTGAGGCAGACCTCCAGACGTTACGACGGAGGTCGCGAACAGATACGCATCTGTCACTCCGATTGGGATCACGAGCGTGAGTGTCTGAATCCTAGCGGCGTCTGGCTCCGTCCGCAGATCGTCGTTGCGGGCGCGATCCGATATCATGGCCGCGTTGGAACTTGCGTTTGCAAAGAAGGCTCTCCGCACGCTTTGCGAGAGCGAAGCGATGGCGGCGAATGCTCTCGGTGTGCGTGTTGCGGCGAAGCTTACGCTCAGGATGGAAAGGTGTCGCGCACGCGCTTGGACCGAAAAAGGTACGCGAGCCAAATCGAGTAGTAGGCGAGCGACCCGGCGACATAGAGCGGCGTGGTGCCAGGGAGGCGATTGCTGGGGACAAACGGCGTCGTGTAGACAAAGACGTCGGTGGCGGCCGACAGCACGAGCGACGATTTCGCCATCGTGACCGCGCCGGTGCGGCGGCCGACGAGCGCGAGGCCGGCAGCGATGCCGAACGCCGTGACCAGTCCGCGTGCGACGAGCACCAGCACCATCGGCAAGCCCCGCACCAGCAGGGCATCGAGGGCCAGTGACGCGGCCAGGGCCAGACTGATCGGCTGATACACGAGGAGCAGCGCACAGAGGACGAGGAGCCAGCCGGGGAGGTTGTTGTGGTTGACCATGTTCATCGGCGGGGCTACGATGGAGCGCAATCATGATCGCACGAACACTCGTCGCCATCACGCTGGCGTTTGCTGCCGTGCCTGACGCCGCGCACATCAAAGCAGTCCAGGCCTGGCGCACGGAGCACGAGACTGACTACCGGCGCGATTACGTCCCCCTCGCCGGTCTCTTCTTTCTCGTTCCCGGCCCCAACACCGCGGGGAGCGCTCAGTCGAATGCCGTCGTTCTGCCGAAGCGGACGCCCGCGTCGATTGGCCGGTTCGTGCTGGAGGGCCAGCGGGTGCGGTTCGAGCCAAAGGCCGGCGTCAAGGTGTCGCTGAACAAGCGGCCGCTCGACGGCCCGATCGACCTCCTAGACGATGGAGCGACCGGCGGACCCGACGAACTGACCGTGGGCGATGTCGCGCTGTGGGTGCACCTGAGCGGCGAGCGGAAGACCATCCGGATGCGCGATCCGAAGAGCGATGTCGCGCGGGGCTTCGCCGGGTTCCGCTGGTTCCCGATCGAGGAGCGCTATCGCGTGACGGCGCGGTTCATCAAGGATCCGGCGCCACGCGAGATCCAGAGCCTCAATCAACTGGGAGACCTCGAGGTCATGACGACCGAGGGCGTGGTGGAGTTCACGCTGAACGGAGAGACCATCCGCCTGCGGCCGATGACCACACGGCCGAACCGATTCTGGTTCATCTTCCGCGACGGCACGAGCGGCAAGGAAACGTACGAAACCGCGCGCTTCCTGTATGCCGACTTGAAAAGTGACGGCACGGCGGTGCTCGACTTCAATCAGGCCTACAACCCCCCGTGCGCGTTCAACCCGTTCACGACCTGTCCGCTGCCGCTGCCTGAGAATCGCTTGACGACGCGCATCCTCGCCGGCGAAAAGGCGTACGCAGGACACTGAGACTCTTCCTCGTCCACCACGGTGACGCCGTCGGCCCTGAGGTCGACACGCGGCGCCCGCTTTCGTTCCTCGGCGAGCAGGATGTCGTTCGCCTCGCCGCCCATGCTGCCGCGCGCGGTGCGCGTCCCCAGGTGGTGTGGCACAGCGGCAAGCTGCGCGCGCGTCAGACAGCCGAAGCCTTCTGGCGGGCGTGTAACGCGCTTGCCGAGTGCGCCTCGACTCGCGACCTTCAGCCTGACGACTCGCCTGCGTGGATCCGCGACCGGCTGCGCGGTGAGACACGCGACATCCTGATTGCCGGTCACTTCCCGCACCTGCCGGGGCTGTTGACGTTGCTGCTCGAAGGATCCGAGCAACGTCCTTCCGTGTTCCCGAAACACGGCGTCGTCGCGCTCGAGAGTGACGATGGAGGGGAGACGTGGAGGGAAATCTGGAGGCTCGAGATCTGAACCTGTCCCGGGATTTTCCTGTAGTGTCCGCCTTTAGGCGGACCTTCGGGTCCGGCTCAAGCCGGACACTACAGCCATGACTGTCACTACCTCTCGATCGTGATAGCGACCGGCGAGAGGATCCGGACGGTCACCGGTGTGCCAGCGGGCAGCGTGGCAGGCTTGCGATCGCTTGCGGCCACGGCGGCCGCGCCGCCGCCGGCGCCCGCACCGGCGCCGATCGCGGCGCCTTTCGCGCCGCCCAGGATGGCGCCGATGATGGCGCCGCCCACGGCGCCGCCGCCAATTTTTGCGGCGCTCGAGTCCCCGGGCGCCTCCCCTTCGCGATAGACCGTTTCGGTGTTGATGGGCAGGCGCGTGCCGTCGGCCAGCACCAGCGTGTTGAAGCGGACGCCGAGACGAGCGCGCTCCTTGAACTTGCCCCCGAGCTCGACCTGCGTCACCGATCCGAGGGCGCGTGCGCCGGCAGGAATCGCCACTTCGTCGCCCACCTTCACGTCGCGCATCACCCGCGCGTCGACGCGATCTTCGATGCGCGCCGTCTCGCTCGACAGCCGGTTCTCGGTCTGCAGACCGATCACGGCGTTGGCCGGCACCACCAGCTCCAGAAATGTTTTCTCCGGCAATTCGGGCACGCGCGGCGGCTCCTCTGCTGCGATCCGATCGGAAGGTCGGACGCCAGGCGCGACCCCTGCGACGTCGTCAACGGTCGGTGCGGGCAGGGGCGGCGGCGCCGATTGCGACCCGGCGTTTACTGTGGGCGTTCCATCGATCGACGGCGGACCCTGCGGTGCGGCGGGCGCGGTTCTTATTCCTGAGGCCGCTGGGGTCGCCTGGGCCGCTTGCGGTACCGACTCGCGGGACGGTTCGGCGCGTCCAGGTGCCGCGGGCTGCGACGTTCTTGAGCTGACGCCGGCCGCAGTTTCTCGCACGACGCGGTCCGCCGCCCGGGCCGCGGGGGCGCTCGGCGGCGTGGATGTCGTTGATTCCAGGGCGGCGGCCGGCACCGGCACGGCGTTCTGACGCGAGGCGAGATAGCCGCCTCCGAACGCGGCCAGGATGCACGCAGCGCTCAGAGCGAGAAACGTGAATCGATTCGAAATCATGGCGGAACCCCTCAGAATTCAGCCGGCCTCACGCAAACCCTGTACCTGGACTCGACCGCCGAAATCATCGGCAAGTCATTGTCTATGAGAGTTTACAGAATCCGTCGCAGCAGGGCCAACTGTCCCCTTCGTATGAGGATGTCCTGGGGCGAGAGCACGCCCAGCAAGGAGGCAAGCGGCCGTGCCTGGTAAGATCTCGGCCGATTCTCGGGCGCCTGCGCCTGCGGCCATGCCGAAGCTGCGGCTAAGCGGCGCCGCAGCGAGGCATCGGCGTTAGTTCGCGCTGGGGGTGGGGCCCCAGCGCCAGTGAAAACCTGTCTGGCGAGCGCATTGCACGCCTCGCAGCCGCACTATGGTGATGCTTATGGCCAACCGCTCCGCCCGATTTCTTCTCCTTCTGCTTCTTACCGCGCTCGCTCCTTCAGCCGCATCGGCAGTCACCCTGCAGGACATCATCGCGCTGTCAAGAGCCGGCGTATCGGATCCGGTGCTCCTTGCGCTGATCGACCGCGACAAGTCGGTCTTCGCCATCGAGGCTGATGAGCTCGTCGCACTCAAGGGAGCCGGCGTCAGTGAAGCCGTTGTGATTGCGATGCTCAAGAGCGGACGCGACCCAATGCCGCCTTCACTGGCCGCAGCACCGGTGGTCGACGTGTTTCCGACTCTCGTCATCGTCGGCCACGGTCCGGATCGACCCAACACCTTCCATCAGTTCGACGGATTCCTTGTGCCCCCGCTGCCCGTGGTTCCGTATGTTGTCGTCGGGTCGGGCTTGGTGCGCGGCGCTCGGTGCGTTGGTGTTGGCGTCGGCGGCACGAAGCCGACCGCAGCAGGGCCGCAGCTCGGGCGGCTGACGCCCGAGCTCGGGACGCGCTACCTGGCGAACAGCGTCGGTCGCATCGTGACCAGCACGGTCATCCCTCTTGATGGGGCTGATGGTACGGCGGCGCCGGCAATCGTCGGTGATTGCCAGCCGCAGACGATCCCCCGCCGGTCACGTCGCTGACGTCCGGCTAGAGCCGGACACTACGACTCGACGATTCACTGCTTCATCCTGACAGGCGTAGTGTCCGCCTTCAGGCGGACCGTGACGGCTTCAGGTCGTAGTGTCCGCCTTCAGGCGGACTTCGGGCCGAGCGTAGTAAGCTCACCCCGGCATGGCGCGCTCTTCCTCCGACATCGTGGTCGTCGGCGCCGGGATTGTGGGATGCGCCGTCGCGCACGAGCTCGCCAGACGCGGCGCGTCTGTTCAAGTCGTCGAACAACGTGCCATCGGCATGGGCGCGACGCACGCGTCGGCGGGCATTCTCGCGCCGTACATCGAGGCCGGAACGGACGAGACGCTACTCGATCTGACGGTCCGCAGTCTCGGTCTCTTCGACAACTTCATCGCGCGGGTGGTTGCCGAGAGCGGCGTGCCGGTGCCGTACCATCGAACCGGCACCCTGCAGGTCGCCCTGAACGACGAGGAGATGCTGGAGCTTCGTCACGCGGCAGCGCGGCTCGAGGCCGAGCACGTGGCGGCGAGCGTGCTCGACGCGCAGGCGGCCCGCACCGCAGAACCACATTTGAGCGACGCCGTCGTTGGGGCGCTCGTCGTGTCGACCCATGGGTTTACCGCAGCCGGCGACCTGACGCGGGCCCTGGCTGCTGCGGCGTGCCGGCACGGGGCACGCCTGATTGAAGCGAGCGCTGTCGGTCGGATTGTCCCCAAGAATGGCGACCTCATCGTCGACACCGATCGTGGAGCGTTCATCGGCGGCGCCGTGGTGCTGGCGGCGGGCAGTTGGTCGGGCCAGATCGAGATCGTTGGCGTCCCGGCGCGTGTGCCCGTGCGTCCCGTTCGCGGGCAGCTTCTGCGGCTGGCATGGCGCGGTTCTGCGGTTCGGCGCGTCACGTGGCGTGGCCGCTGCTACCTTGTGCCGTGGGACGATGGGACCCTGCTCGTGGGGGCGACTGTCGAGGACGTCGGGTTTGAGGAGTGCACGACGGTGGCCGGCGTCCGCGATCTGCTGGAAGCCGCATGCGAGCTGGTGCCCCAGGCATGGAAGGCCGGCTTTGCCGGCGCGTACGACGGTCTGCGACCAAAGAGCGCCGATGAGCTGCCGGTTATCGGGGCGTCGCGCGTGGTGCCGAATCTGATGTATGCGACCGGGCACTACCGCAACGGCATCCTGCTGGCGCCGCTCACAGCCGAGTTGGTCGCGGATGCGATGCTCGATGGCCGGATGGATCCCGCGCTCGCGGCTATTAGCCCGCAACGTTTCGGCGATCTATGATCGTCCGGCTGAAGGCGGCACGACGATTCTGCTGTAGTGTCCGGCTTCAGCCGGACCTTGATTCTCATGTAGTGTCCGGCTTTAGCCGGACCTTCGGTGGACGGGGAGAATCCTAATGTCCAAACTGTCTCGCTCTGAAATCGATCGGCGCCTGAAGGATCTGAAAGGCTGGACGCTCGATGGCGAGGCCATTCGCAAGCAGTACACGTTGGCCGGGTTTCCTGAGGCAATTGCGTTCGTCAATCGCCTTGTGCCTGAGGCTGAGGCGGCCGACCATCATCCAGATATCACGATCAACTACAAGCGGGTGACACTCGTCTACTCGACGCACAGTGAGGGCGGGCTGACGGCTAAGGACTTTGCCGGGGCAGCGATGGCCGACCGGCTGGCATAGATGCGGTTAAAGAAGACGTACGGCTCGCGAGAAGTGGCGGCCCTGACCGGGCTGACCGCGCGACAGCTCCAGAGGTGGGACGCCGACGGGCTTCTGCCGCCGGCTATCCGGCCCCATCGCACGGCTGCAGGCGGATACACCGAGCGCCGATACACGCCGATCGATCTCTTCGAACTGCTCGTGCTGGCCGACTTGCGGCGCCGAGGGTTCTCGATCCATCAGCTTCACGCCACTGTGCGCGCTCTGAAAGAGCAGTTTGAGACGCGCCTGTTCGAGGCGACCGGCGGCGGTAGCGGCGTGCAACTGCTGACGGACGGTCAGGATCTCTACGCGCGCACGACGACCGGCGAGTTCTTCAACCTGCTGAAATCGCCGACGCAGCCCCTGCTCGTGGTCGGCAACGAGGGACTGCTCAAGGAGTTGGGAGGGAAGATCAAGCCCCGGCGACGACGACCATTCACCGTATAGGAAAGATTTTCTCGAGATCGTCGGCCGGGCGAGGAATGACGTGCACGCCGACCAGTTCGCCGACGCGGCGGGCGGCCGCGGCGCCGGCATCGGTCGCGGCCTTGACGGATCCGACGTCGCCGCGGACGATTGCCGTCACCAGGCCGGCGTCGACTTTCTGCCACCCGACGAAGACGACGTTGGCGGTCTTGAGCATCGCGTCGGCGGCCTCGATCATGCCGATGAGGCCGCGCGTCTCGACCATCCCGAGCGCGTCGCCGATTGCTCGCTTCTCTTTGTCAGCCATGCAGAGTTGTAGTCTACGCGATCTTCCCGCGCGCTGCGACCGGTAGCGTCTCAATCACACGATCGCCCTCGACGAGCTGAACGGCATCGACGAGATTCGAGACGACGCAGGAGTGGTTTGGGAGCACGCGCACACGGTCGCCGGGTTCGAGCGTCGTGACCCCCCTCGCGCGGACGGTAGCGTGTTCCTCAGAGAGGCGCTCGATCGTCAGGTTCTCGTCAATAGCCGAGCCGTTACCGGTGAGCACCGCGCCGTAGCCTGGCGTGGGTGTGAAGCCGCGCGCCTGGTCGCTCGAGAGCGTCTTGCTGCCGCAGTCGAGAATGACGCGGTCGGCGGCCGGCTTCGAGACGACCGTGGCGAGAACTGTCAGCGCGCAGTCCTCGATAGTCGCCGCCCCGAGCGCCAGCTGCGCGCGGTCGAAGTATACGTAATTACCCGGCCTCAGCTCAGTCAGCCCGTACTGCCGCGCCATCGAAGCGGTGTGGCGCAATGTCGGCGTCGCCCCCACCGACAACTCATCGATCGGGATACCGGCTCGGGTTGCGCGGTCGCGAAGCCCGGACAGCATCTCGGCCTCTCGGCGTGCGACCTCGCACAGCTCGTCGTCGGATGCGGCCTGGTAACCGTGGCCCGCGTGACTGAGCAGGCCGCGCAATCGCAGGCCAGAGAGCGACGAGACGGCCCGGATGAAGTCCACGGCGTCGGCGGCATCAGGATCGATGCCGCAGCGGTGGAATCCGACGTCCACCTTGATCAGGACGTCGAGGGCCAGCCCGGCTCGGCTCATCGCCTCAGACCAGCCGCGCGCGACACCAAGATGATCGACGATGATCGAGATCGACGCGCGATCCATCAGCGCGACCACACGCCCGGCGTTCGACGGGTTGATCGGATAGGGAAGCCGGATGTCTCGGATCCCGGCGTGGGCAAACACTTCGGCCTCGCCCAGCTTCGCGCAGCACACGCCCACCGCGCCGCGATCCAACTGCCACCGCGCGACGACCGGAGACTTATGAGTCTTCGCGTGAGGCCGAAGGCGCGCGCCGGCCGCATCAGCCAGCGTCTGCACGCGGCCGATATTGTCTAGGAGGCGCTTGCGATCGACGAGAACCTGAGGAGTGGGGAGATCAACCAGCCGCACGCGGGGACTCTAACACGCTGGAGACGGTCGAACTATGCAAAGAGTCCGGGGAACTTGCTGGGGCTGATCGAGTACCCGGGGAAGATCGGTTTCGCGTCGGCGACGCCGAGGTGCCGGACGACGATCTCGCCGAAGACGTCGCGGAAGTCGGTCGTCACCGCGAGGTCACGCCGCTCGTACCGCTGTTCGACCGCGAGTCCAGGCCACTTGCCGTAGACGTGGCCCCCGCGGACGCCGCCGCCGATGGCGATCATCGCGTTGCCGTGGCCGTGATCGGTGCCGCGGTTCCCGTTCTCGTTCACCGCTCTTCCGAATTCCGACATCGTCAGGATGACGGTGTCCTCCAGGCCGTCGCCCAGGTCGGTGGCGAGCGCGGCAATCCCGCGCGCGAAGTCGTCGAGGCGGTTGGCAAGTTGGCCCTGGGCCCCGCCCTGGTTGACGTGCGTGTCCCAGCCGCCAAGGTCGGCGAACGCGATCTCGAGGCCGACATCGGCTTTGGCCAGCTGCGCGATTTGCTGGAGGGCCTGGCCGAACGGCGTCCGCGGATAGTCTGCTCCGTTTGCCGGCTGATACTGCGACGGATCGACGCCCTTCAGCATCCTCATCGCGCCGAATGCCTCGCGACCGGTCGCGTTCAGCACTTGATCGGCCGCCGCCGCGAACTGCTCCTCGAACGATGCGCCGATGGCCTCGCTTGACTGGCCGGCGCGAATGCCGAACTGTCCGAGCTGATTGATTGCCAGCGCTGAGGCCCGGCCCTGGAGCGCGCGCGGGAGCTGCTGCGTGAGGGCCACGGCGCGGAACGGCGTCGCCGCCTTCGCGGCGTCGCCGCTTCGGCGAGCCTGGAGATACCGATTCAACCACCCATCGTCGGTGCTCTTGACGCCGGGTGTCGCCGACTCCATGTAGTCCTGGGCGTCGAAGTGCGACCGCGTGCTGTCGGGCGATCCGCAGGCGTGGACGATGGCGAGCTGGCGCGCGTCCCAGAACGCCTTGAGCGGCTGCAGCCGCGGGTTCAGGCCGAAGAAGCCGTTCAGATCCACGGCGGCGTTCTCGCCGGCTCCCGGCTTGGGGATCGCGATGCTCGGCCGCGCCCGGTAGTATTCGTTCTCTGCAAAGGGCACGATCATGTTGAGGCCGTCGACCGCGCCGCGCTGGAAGATGGCAACGAGCCGCTTAGCGCGCGTGGAGCGGCCCTGGGCGAACGCCGTCCGCGTCAGGAACGACGGCGCAAAGCCGAGGCTCACGAGAGCGAAGCCGCCGTTCTTCACGAAGACTCTGCGAGTGATCATTGCGACCTCATCATTATTCACTTGCGCTGGGCATGGCCGCAGGCGCCCGGTCACCGTCGCTGGAACTCCGGTGAGCCGAGCAGGAGCGCCGTCATCTGCGGCGCGGTTGTTGCCTTGGCGATCGTCGCTCTCGTCGTCTCCGACACGTCACCCGCCAGGATAGTGTTGATGGCCTGGGAGACGGCCTCGCTGGTCACGGGTGTCTGGTCGCCGATGGTTTGCGATTGACGACCACGTCCGCCGCCGAAGCCTTGTCCGCCGCCGATCCCCTGCGGCCCGCCGAGGCCCCGCCGCCCGCCACCGGGGCCGCGCCCCAGCCCGTTGCCGGCGAGTTGCACCGCAAAGTTCATCCGGCCGACAAGCGCGCCCGTGTTCACCCAGCCGTCCGCCGTGTCCTTGTAGCCGGTCGGCGGCTGGCACTGATACAGCGGCATCCCGAGCTGCTGCATCGCCCCGACGAGCGCCCTCGCTATCGGCACCCCGGTGCCGGTGACGCGCACGGCGCTGACCACGAACTCGAGAGGCGTCTTGACCTTGGCGCGATAGGCGTCGGGCGACAGGAATTCCGGCGAGGTGAGAATCGTCCGGGTTACTTCACGCAGGTCGCCGTCGGTCTCGCGGAACCGTTTGGCGGCGCGATCGACGAGCGAGGCGGGCGGCGTGTCGCTGACGAACCGCCGCGCCAGCTTCATGGCGATGAAGCGCGCGGTCGAGGGATGCTTGGCGAGAATATCGAGCACCTGCTCGCCGTCGCCCTCGCCCCCGCCGGCCTTGATCTTGTGTCCGAGGACGACTTTTTCGCGCGGGTCGTGGATGCGCGGATCGAACATGGAACTGCCGCCCTGGCGCGGTTGCTGAATCGTCCAGCCCGTAAACACCCGCGCGACTTCCGTCACGTCCTTCTGGGTGTAGCCGCCATCGACGCCGAGCGTGTGGAGCTCCATCAGCTCGCGGGCGTAATTCTCATTGAGGCCGCGCGGCTGGTTCGGCCCTTGCTGCGGGATGGTCCGTGGCAGGCCGGGCACCATCACCGACCGGCCGAACCGATCGCGCCTGAAGAGCGGCCGCGGCTCGTCCCGACGCGCCGCGTTCGGATCGGCGCTCAGCCAGTTGTCGAGATAGAAGAGCATCGCCGGGCTCTTCGCCGTCGCCTCGAGCAGGTCGCGAAACGTACCGAGCACGTGCGGCCTGATCGCCTCGCGCTCGTACTCGGTCAGCATGAAGCGGACCCGTCCCTTGCGCGCGTCGACGTTGAAGTGGTTGAACCAGAAGTCGGCAAGCACTTCCTGGAGCTGCCGCTCGCTGTACACCGCGCGGAGCATCTTCTGTTCGCCAAGCTCGATGAGCACCGTGTTGGCCCGCTGCATCACCGGGTCGGGCATCTGGGGCTGCGGCGGCGGAGCATTACTGCCCTGCTGTTGCTGCCGCTGGCGCTGCGCCTCCATCAGCGGCTGCTCGAACTGCTCGGCGATCTCGCGCGAGCTCAAGCCAACCGTCGTGAGGCCGGCCAGGCGGGCGTCCATCGCCGAGTCAGCCATGCGCTCGGGATGAAGTTGCTGCTCGATGTACGCCTGCAGACCCATCGCCCGGACCTTTTCGACCTCACCGGGACGCGGGCCAAACCCGATGCGGTTCAGGACGTGAGCAATCGTCTTGGAGTCGTTGGGGAAGTCTGCCGCGGCGGGTGAGGAGGTGAGTTGGCCGACCGAAGTGGCAATAATTGCCAGTCCGGTGGCGAGCGCCGTGGTCAAAAAGCGCCATTTCATACCGCCATTAGACCGTGCTGCCCGGGGGATGTCAAAACCTGCTATCCCCGGGAGAATTGATGATTGTGGATTGTTGATTGTTGATTGGAATCGCGCAGCGTTCTTGCCCAAGACGGCACTTTAGTGTCGTCAATCATCAATCAGCATTCAACAATCAGCAATTCACCGAATGCGTACCCGTGACTGCTCCCGCATGAACTGCTGGACGTAATAGGGGCCGCCGGTGCCGCGGCCGGTGGAGCCGCTGGCCTTCCAGCCGCCAAACGAGTTGACGCCCGGCCAGGCGCCCGTGGTCGCGCCGGCGCGGCGGTTGGCGTAGGTGACACCCGCCTGAATCTGGCCGAAGAACTGATCGATCTCGCGCTCGTCCTCCGAAAAAATCCCAGCCGTGAGGCCGTACTCCGCGCGGTTGGCGAGGGCGATCGCCTCATCGAGCGTCGTGACGTCGGCAAGAAGCGTGATGGGGACGAAGAGCTCTTCGCTGAAGAGGGGGTGGCTGGGTGGAAGGCCGTCGATGAGGGTGGGTTCGACGAAGTATCCGTGCGCGAACTCGCCGTCGGTGAGACGCCGGCCGCCGATGAGGATTCGCGCGCCGTCAGAGGTGGCGCGCGCCACGGCACGCTCGTAGGTCTTGACGGCGTCTTCGCTGATGACCGGGCCAATGTAGACATCGCGATCGAGCGGGTTGCCGATCTTCAGTTTCCTGGTTTTCTCCACCAGCAGCCGGACGAACTGGTCGCGAATCGCCTTCGCGATGTACACGCGCGAGCACGCCGAGCATTTCTGGCCCTGCGCGCCGAAGGCCGATCGCACGACGCCGTCGCTCGCTTTGTCGAGATCGGCCGACGGCATGACGATGGCCGGATTCTTACCGCCCATCTCGATGATGAGCGGCCGCGGCGCCGGCCGCGCGGCGTTGCTGCGAATCAGATGCATGCCGACGCTCTTCGATCCGGTGAAGACGACGCCGTCCACATCGAGGCTGTCAACCAGATCCTGGCCGGTCGTACTGCCGCCGCCGCTGAGGAAATTGAACACGCCGGCCGGCAAACCGGCCTCGGCCATGACCTCGTAGAGCTTGTAGCCGAGAAGCGACGTCACCGTCGCGGGCTTGAAGACGACGGTGTTTCCGGCGACGAGCGCGGCGCCGGCCGGACCGGCGGCGAGGGCGAGCGGAAAGTTGAACGGTGAGATCACGGCCCAGACGCCGTAGGGCCGCAAGACGCTCCAGTTTTCCTCCCCGGGGCCGAGCGTGCCGAGCTTGATCTCGAATCCGTCGTGCCGCTCGACTTGGCCGGCGTAGTACTCGATGAGGTCCGCGGACTCCTCGACGTCGCCGACGCACTCGAGGCGGCTCTTGCCCGCCTCGTATCCCATCAGCGCCGCGAGGTCCCACCGGCGGACGCGAATGGCGTCGGCGACCTTCTTGAGCTGCGAGACGCGCTCGCGCCACGAGCGCGCGCTCCACGCCGGGAACGCGTCCCTGGCGGCAGCGACGGCGGCGCGGACGGCGTCGGGGCCGGCGTTCTGAAACCGGCCGAGCAGCAGGCGCGTGTCGATCGGACTGCGGACGTCGAATGCGCCAGGCGTGCGAACCTCGCGGCCGTCGATCATCAGCGGGTAGCTTCCGCCAAACGACGGCTTCACGCGCTCGATCGCCGCGTCGATCTCGCGGTGCAGATCGTCCATCCGATCCGCACTCATCGTCGCGTAGGTAATCTTGTTCAGCGTTCGACCTACTTAGGCTGCGGCACGATTCTCAGATACGGCCGCGGCGCTTTCCAGCCGTTCGGGTACAGCTTCTTGGCTTCGTCGTCGGACACCGAGCCGGCGATGATCACATCGTCGCCGGGCTTCCAGTTGACCGGTGTTGCAACCTTGTGCTTCGCCGTGAGCTGCAGCGAGTCGACGACCCGCAGCACTTCGTCGAAGTTCCGGCCCGTCGTCATCGGATACACGATGATGAGCTTGACCTTCTTGTCGGGACCGATCACGAAGACGCTGCGGACGGTCATGTTGTCGGCCGCCGTGCGCCCTGCGGAGGTTCCCTCAAGGCTGGCGGGCAGCATGCCGTACAGCTTGGACACGTTCAGATCCGTATCGCCGATGAGCGGATAGGTGGGCGTGTAGCCCTGCGTCTCCTTGATGTCGTTCAACCACTTCGAGTGGTCGTCGACCGGGTCGACGCTCAACCCGATGATCTTCGTGTTCCGCTTGTCGAACCCCGGCTTGAGCTTGGCCATGTAGCCGAGCTCGGTCGTGCAGACCGGCGTGAAATCCTTCGGATGCGAGAAGAGCACGGCCCACGAGTCGCCGATCCATTCATGGAAGCGAATCGGGCCTTGCGTGGTCTGGGCTTCGAAATCTGGAGCGGTATCACCTATCTGGAGAGCCATTGTCATTATCTCCTGCGTAACTGTGGCGTCCCGTTTCGATGGGAACCGCCAAGTCCGCCTCAAGGCGGACACTACGTACTCGACGCCCGGTAGTGTCCGGCTTCAGCCGGACCGCGTACTCGACGCCCGGTAGTGTCCGGCTTCAGCCGGACCGGGGCCGTGATCTTAGTGCAAGAGCGGTTCGTTAAGGAACCGCGTGAGCGGCGCGACGTGCCGAAAGACGGTCAAGAGCGCCGAGTAGAACTTCGGGCTTGTCGCAAAAGCCGGCGGAAATTCGCGGCCGGCCAGAAACTGGCGGAACTTCAGGTATTCGGCGGCTTCGTGGTCCTTGGGGAAGCCGCGAGGCACGCGCTGCAGGCGTTCGCCGTCAAGTCTTCCGACGGATCGGCGAAAGGCCGGCGATTCGACGATGGCCCGAAGCCGCTTGGTGTTGGCGGCGATATGCTCGCGGACCGCGTGGATCTGCGAGGTCTGCGGCGCGTACATGCCGCCGCCCACCCATACTTCGTCGGGCGAGACGTGAAAGTACAGGCCGGCGCCTTCGTGCTTGGCGAGACCGCGGGTCGGAAAGACAGCTGCGACGTGCGTCTTGTAGGGCGCCTTGTTCTCCGAGAACCGGACGTCGCGGTAGATGCGATAGATGGACGTCTTGGGGCTGGCCACGAGCTCGGGCGCGAACCCCCGAAAATCCTCCGCGAGACGCTCGACAAACGCC